>JAFTHS010000107.1 GCA_017457295.1 Paludibacteraceae bacterium
TCTTTTCAGCCATACCTTATTTACATAGTAGGGCTAATCCTTGAAAAGCTCGGCTATACTTACGATTTTACAAAGTGGATTGCTACTCCTTATCGCCACTTAATCATCTGCAATGCTTTGCCGTATGCTTGGGAGATTAAGAACTGGGCAGCTGCTCTGCCTCATTGGACGGTTACGGAGTTGTTGGAGCAGTTAGAGTACCTCATGAACTGCGAGTTTGATGTAGATCACATACGCAAGCATGTCTCCTATCAATCCTCACACGAAGCCATCACGAACAGTGGAGAAGTAACACTCTCCCGTGTTCTGGATGATTACTCCGTTAGCGTGGAAGATGCTGCTAGTTGTAAGTATCGCGAGCGTCAGAACTTTATGTTTGCAGAGTGTGACCACAAAATGCAAAAGTATCATTCTTGCCCTAAGTTCATTGAAGATCATCGCAAGTTCCTTAGACAAAACACCGAGTGGCGAGATGTAGATACTATCGCCAATTACGCATCGCAAGTGCAGCCCTATTTGGCAACTACTGAACCCTATAAGGCGGGCATCCAGCAGTGTGTGACATACGTAAAGGATGTGGATTGCTACTTTGTCCTGCGCATGGTCAGCAATGTCATTGAAGGACATGCTACTGACCTCAATTTGCCGTATGGCACTTCGTATCGGTTTATGCAGCCCATCAATCGTTTTGCACCTCTCATCATGGACGAGGATGCTGACACCATAGAACTCAAGATCGTTCCTGCATGGATTGATGATACTACACCCGAGAAAGGACAGGTTATATTCCTGCCATTGGGCGACTATGGCACGGACATCAAGAACCAAGAACTCACGCCAGACGAGGCGTTCGCTCAAATGCGCACCAATGGTGATTATTATATCAATAATATGACCCAGCAAGAAAGCACCGAGTTTTTGGACAAACTCTTCGTCGCCTTTTCGGAGGGCATTAGAGGTCCACTCAAATATCCACGTCCTACCATTGACACCATCGAGGTGATGTCGGATGGTGGCTATTTCTCCAAGCCACACTCGCTGTCCCTTCAGTTTGCCTACTTTAAGGATAGTCATTATGCCCGAAAGATTGACCCAATACACAAATACTCCTTCAAATTCCTTTCGGATGACATCCCCAACGTGCGGGCTCTGTTCTATATCAATGGTAAGCAGTTCATCTGCGAGAAGATTACTGCCACATTCAACGAACATGGAATGAGCCAACTCCTCAAGGGCGATTTCTATGAGGTCGTGGGACAAAAGAAATAGCAGCTTTGCGGCTGCTATTCTGTTTGCAAATATCCGAAATTTTGCAAATTATTCGGATGATTACTTTGTTTGTTCCTAAAATATTTGCAAAGTTTTAGGAAATTATTGAATTTTTCGGAATCTTTCTTGTAATTCTGCAATACGCTCCATAAGGTTATCAAAAGTTGGTGCTGCTTTGAAGATGAAAGTTCGAATCATGTTTGCGTAGTCAGCACGGAATGCCTCTATCAATTCTTCAGGCGGGTAGAAGCATATATTGTTAGGTTGGTTCTTTTCATAATCGACATAGTGCAGATTATAGAAATGTTTACGATGCTCAATGATATTGTTGTATAACTCGTAATTATCTAATGCATTTTTGCCGAAATCAGTATCCATTAGTTTTTCTAAATCATAATAGTGTCGGCTCATGCGTCTGGTACGGGGTTTTGCCTTTTGAAACTCCTCATTTAGTAAGAATGCCTTTTCTAAAAAAGTGCGTTCAGGAGATACGGTATTTACTATGCAGCATGTCTCTTCGTCCAGATTAGCAAAAGTCTCATGAAATAACGAATAGATTGGGCGTGGCTCAAATGGTTCCTTGAGCGATAAGCAACTAACCTCAATTTTGATAATCGGCAAAATATAGTCAGGTTGGAAGCCTTCAATCGTAGTATTATATTTCACATGCAATACGGTTGGATCCTTGTCGCTGTCGATGGGAACAATCTCACCATCTCTCATTTGGGTCGTTACAGGTATAACTTCAAATGAAGTGATTCCCAGTGCCACTAATTGTTCTCGCAATTCATCTGCTAAAATCGTATGTACCACTTCGCGTGATAGCTTGCGCAATCGCTCGCGTTGAGATTTATTTGCTCCAGCAGCAAATGCATAACCTTGTTTCTCGAACCATTCACGCCCCAGTGATATATCTATGTCTTCACTAAAACGGTTAATCAAACGCCAACCTTTGCTGAGTGATGTACCACCTTTGAAGAGCAGATAGGGGGCAAATGAGGTTTGGAATAGTGCACTCAATACTGCTGTAACCCACCAATCTTTTTCTACGGATGGTGTATCTATATCTAGTTGCTTAGCAACGGTATTTAGAGCAGCATCTCGCTCTTCTGCTGATAAATCAAGCCATTTCATGTTCAATCTTATTTTGTACTTGTAATAATAATTTTTTAATACCTTGTGGCATACGCATGATATCTTCTTTTGCCTCCGTGTTGCCTTTGTAATGACGCATCACATCATACACTACGCTCATTTGTTCTTCTGTTAGGTTAGCAACTCCAATACTGCGCAATGCTTGACAGAACGCAGCCAAGTTTTTATCTTTATAGGCAAAGTGTCTTGGCACACCGCGTTTGAACTCTATCGTTCTACCTCCTACATTGATAGGGCGAGCAGAACCACTAGTCAAGAACACGGCTTTCATGGGAACTTGCTCGCTTAATCCGAACATGTTTTCAGCAGTCTCTCCAACTGGCAGAATCTGCACATGGTCACGTTCAGCTATGGCTTCTGCTATCTGTACCATGCTGGGCATTGCTATGCCGTATTGTGTGCGAGCCGCTTTCATGTAGATGCCATTTACTAGGCGCACAATCCTGCCGTCATCAGCTGCTGCTGATAACAGTTTGGAGATATAGGTGGGGTCATATTGTGGGAAATCCGAAATCATCAGCAGAGTTTTCGGAGCTGCCTCATCTATCGCTTTGTTTACGATGTTGCCAATAAAGTCTGTCTTCATTTTTCCTAAAATTTGTGCAAAATTATAGGAATTTTTTGGTATATGCAAATTTTTGGACATAAATTTGATTTTTTTTAATTGTTTTACTTGTTTTGCTGTCTGATTAACCTAAGATTTGGTATAATTTAGCGATAATACCTTTGATATACATGTGTGCGCGCGCGTTAGGCTTTCTTCTCATCCCCAATAATCATGGATGGTGCAGCGTTGTTGAGTTTCTTGATGAGGTTAGGGTTCTTGTGATTGCCATAGCGCGTGGTTATGCTCAGGTCGCTATGACCTGCAGCTTGCATCACATCCAAGGCAGGAATACCTTCCTCCAGCATGCTATTGATACCACTATCACGCAATGAATACAATTGGTATTCTTTTGGCAGTTTCATCTCATCACGCATGTCAATCCATGTGTTGGTAAAGGAGTGTTGCGACATAGGCTGCTTACCACATTTCCAACTCTTATCGGCAAACAAGTAGTCCGTTGGCTTGGCGTGCTTCGTGTGTTCCAATAGCATTTGCTCAAGTAGTGTGTCCATACGGCTATCACGCGATTTGCCGTTCTTGGTCTTATTGCCAGGCAAGTGGATGCAATGATTGACAAAGTCAATGTCCTCCACCTGTATGCGCGTGATCTCGATAGGTCGAATGAGCGATGTGAACACCATCTGCATGATGATACACATAGCTGGGTTATTCTCCTTGAAATAGTTGAAGATACGTGTGCGGTCTTCCGCAGGGATGATCGTACGCGTCTTCTCGCCCTCGCGTTTCTTCTTGATCTTCGCAAATGGGTTCTCACTCAGATAGCAGTGCTCCACAGCCCATGTGAAGACACCACGTCCCATCTTCATGTTATTGTTGTAGGTTCGTGGGGAAACGCGCTCTGCATGTAGGCGGGTGCGTACTACTTTCTTGCCGTTGGAGTTGCCACCTCTATTGACGAACTCCAAGTACTCCACTGCTATCTCCTGCGTAAACTCGCCCGTGGTAAGAGTAGGGTAGTTCTTTTGTAGCCACTCTGCCAATTGCTTGCAGAAGGTGCTATAGCTGACCATGGATGTTTTCTTGAGTTCTTTGGATTTCTCCTTTATGAACTCATCAAACATCTTCTTCACAGGTGTCTCGCTACGCTTAGTAGGCTTGCTTGCCTCGCTCACAGTAGGCATAGGCGCGACTGCTTGCTCTGCCTGGTGTTGCTCGGCTTGCACAGATGGCAATGGTGGCAGAGGTGCTGCATACTGCATTACGGGTTGCATAGCAGGCACAGGCACATATTGCACAGGATTAGGCAATACCATTGGCATTGTCTGCATAGGTGCATAGTGCATTTGTAGCTGATTGTTGATGGACATAATGACAGATTCTGCTTTCACTTTGAAGTCTGCCATTGTGGAACTTTGTTTCCAAAGACGATTAAGTCTGATGCGACATCTTTGGTACTGATTTTCGTCATTTAGCGTTGCATACTCGATGTACCAACCTTGAGATTTGTTGTTGTACAATCTTGCCTGACGATAACTCATGGAGGTAGCCCCTCCGAGATTTACTTGAAAATTTGACATTTTTTTTTCTTCGGTTTGTCTCAAGTGGAAAACCGAAGAAAGTCATTAGAAAATACGAGAATCGTCAGCATTTTTGGTATCACTTTGGGTATCAAAAATGGTAACGATTTTGCTATCATTAATAATCGTGAATTTATAACTCACTGATTATCAGTATTTGAGCCACCACGGGGACTCGAACCCCGGACCTACTCATTACGAATGAGTTGCTCTACCAACTGAGCTATGGTGGCAATTTGATTTTCAGCGATTTACATCGCAATTCAATCCATTTTGGCTCAATTTTCAGCTTCTAAACCGGCGACCCACGCATTACGAATGCGTTGCTCTACCAACTGAGCCACAATGGCA
>JAFTHS010000108.1 GCA_017457295.1 Paludibacteraceae bacterium
ATGTGGACCCAATACATTGGACACCATTCCCCCTATGAAGCAAGTAAGGAATGATATTCATAGGGGGTTAACCTGAAGAGGTTTTCCTGATATCTTTCATACCTGTAATATCGCATATATTTATCTATTTCACTATAAAGTTCGTCAAAAGAAAGACTTCTTATGTCAGGAAGCTCCTGCTTCATATGCCCGAAGAAGGATTCGCAAGAAGCATTGTCAAGGCAGTTGCCTTTTCTGGACATAGACTGACGGATGTTCATTTCCTTCAGTTTTTTCCTGAAAGCTTTGGAAGTATAATGAACACCTTGGTCAGAGTGAATGAGGACATCTTCAGAGAACTGGAGATGTTCTATTTTTTTAAGCGAATCTATTACGAAGTCCACCTTGAGGGATTTGGAAAGGACGTAGGAAATGGGTTCGTTGGTTTCGGCATCCAGAATCAGGGAAAGATAAGAAAAGCTTCCCTGGTGCTTAAGGTAAGTTATGTCTGTAAGCAACACCTTGAGAGGGACACCGGTCTTGAACTTGCGTTGCAAAAGATTGGGAGCGACGACATCTTCCTTGGAAGCCTTCCAGATGCCTTTGTAGGGATTTGCAGTACGGATGGGACAGACCAGATTGAACTTGCGCATGATTCTTTGAATGCACTTCCTGTTGATGATGAGGGAGAAATTTCTGAGCAGAACGGTGCGTACGGAACGGGAACCCTTGTTCTTGTAGGGAATGCTGTCAAAGGCAGCCTTGACGGTATGGAAGAGTTTCTCATCCCTGTCAAGCCTGTTAGAGCGGACGGAGCAGGAATTGACATAATGGTAGAAGGAGCTTCTGGCAACGCCTAAGGAATCGCAAAGCATCTTCACGCAGCCTTTGAGGGAGAATTTTTCTATGGTAGATTTGATGAGTTCAAAAATCGGAAGCTTACCAGGTGCCGTTTCTTTGCATCTCCTCCTTTCTAGCGAGCCAGCTTTTTTTAATACATCTACCTCAGCCCTAAGCTTAGCGATGGTTTCTGACTGTCTATCAAGCTGAAGTTGTTTTTCAGCGACGGTTTTTTCGAGAATGACTCTCTGCCTTTCCAGACTTCTATCGTGTTTTGACTTTAAAGACAGAATCTCTTCGGAGTGGCAAATCTTTTGATGTTGAAGCAGGTCAGCCTTCTGTTGTTTCAGGTCAGAGATTTCAAGGGAATGACGAGCTTTCTGGCGCTGCAATTTAGATTCATTCTTAGATTTCTGAATCTCTATGTTATGTTCAAGTTTTTTGATTTTAGAACTTTGAGTACGGATGGTTTTATTGATTTCAATTTTCTTGCGTTTAGCCTCGTTGGCAGCATGAATCTTGCGAAGGTGGAAATCGTCATAACTGCCCAAAGTTCCGGCGGCAAAGGATTCCTTCCAGCGAGCAGCAGCACGTTCGATGCGTTTGGAGCCAAGGACGGATATGTCAAAGCCGGCGTCGGTAAAAATCCGAGAAGGCTTTTTGCCGGAATGAAGTTCGTTGATGAAAAGGAATTTGAATTCGTTGGAATAAACGATGCGTTTTTCTTCGGCGTAAATGACATAAGGATTGTCATTCAGTTGATCCAGTTCGTCTTGAGTAAGTATACCGCGAGCCATGTCTAAAACCTCCTGTATGAGTTAATGATAACAATGAATGAAAAGTTTTTCAAAATATTTTTGACAGGGGGTTGACGTGTCCAACCTTTAGGGTCCACCTCA
>JAFTHS010000109.1 GCA_017457295.1 Paludibacteraceae bacterium
AAGGCGCTTGGGCAAGACCATATATCCTACACGCAGTGCGGGCGAAATTGTCTTCGAAAAGGTGTTCATATAGATCACGTTATCATAATCGGAAAGCGAATACAGAGTTTCCTTTGGCTTTGGGGAAACCGAAAACTCTGACTCAAAATCGTCCTCGATAATGATGCGCCCTTTTTTGCTTGACCAACGAATATATTCGTGGCGCTTATTAGCAGATGCGGTGATGCCTGTCGGAAAGCTTCTATAAGGTGTGGTGTGAATGACACTCGCCCTTGTTCTTGCAAGAGCAGTGCTGTCAATACCGTCATGTGATAATGGAAGAAGCTCGTACTTCACGTCGGCAGCTCGGTAAACCTGTTCGATCTTTTTATAGGACGGAGATTCAATGCCGTATATGTGCTGTCTTCCGAGCATAGCGATAATGAGTCCGTACAGATATTCCGCACCCGAACCTATAATTATCTGGTTGCTTTCCACGTTCATTCCTCTGTTGCGAATAAGATAGCACCTGATTGCTTCACGAAGCTCGGGACAGCCTGCGCCCGGGGATCTCTCTCGGAGTACATCAGCATAATCTGAAAGTACCTTTCGCATCGTTTTGGCAAGGACGGAAAAGGGGAAATCCGGATATGTATGGTAATCTTGCGGTATGATACTGTGTACTGTGTGCGTTTCGGCGGGCGCGGCAAACCCGTCGAATTTTTTGAAGATCACGAAAAATCCGCTTCGCTCTCTTGACTCTATATATCCCTCTTCGCAGAGCAAGGCATAGGCGTGATCTACCGTAATCGTGCTGACCGAAAGCTCGTCGCAAAGCAATCTCATTGATGGAAGCTTTGAACCCGGAAGATAGACCCCATCTATGATATCTTTTCGTATCTGTCTGTATATTTGCAGATAAACAGGACGGCAGTTTTTATCTATTATGTACTTCATCTGTATATATAAAATTCTCCTATTCTGGCTATTGTAATATAGACAGAATTATTATATAATATTTCCAGCGAATTTGCAAGGAGAATATGTATATGCAATCAAAAAATAAAACAAAAAGAACAACAGTATGGCTATGTACAACGGCTATGCTTATGGCAGTCAATGTGGCAATGAGTTCATTCGGTGTCCCCGTTCCCGGTGGTCATCTCTACATGAACGATATAGTAATATGCCTTGCGGCAATTATGCTTGACCCGTTTGCAGCGTTTATGGTTGGCGGTGTAGGGGCTTTTCTTGGCGATCTGTTCTTCTATCCGCTTCCGATGTTCGTCTCTCTTGTAACACACGGATTACAGGCGGTTGTAATATCTGTCTTTTCTCACTATGTTATGAAGAAGCATCCCATTATTTCATCAGGCATAGGAGTGACGGTAGGCGCGGTTATTATGGTAGTTGGTTACTCACTCGGCAGAGCTTTTATTTACAGTACACCCGAATATGCAATCCTCAAAATGCCGTATCAGATCTTGCAGGCAGCTGTAGGCGCAGTGCTCGGTATGGTGCTGTGTTGGAGATGCGGAATCTATAAGCTCTATAATAAAATGATGAAACACTATCATTAAGAAATAAACAAATTCCAATTTGACGATGAGATTACAATTGAAAAAGCATAGCGGCAAGGATTTTTCGTCCTTGCCGCTATCTTCATATCAGCTTATATTTTGCGGTCAGCACTTCCTCGCAATCGTCCTTGGCGGCATCTGTAAAAAGT
>JAFTHS010000007.1 GCA_017457295.1 Paludibacteraceae bacterium
ACGTGGAGGCAACGAGAGTGCCATGTTTCAGGGCGAAGGCATCTCTTCTTCAGCTCTGCAACCCAACGATAGAATAGAAGTCTGCTGGCAACCCAATCGTAGGTGCGTATTCTGCTATTTAGGTAATAACCAATTTGTTGTGGAAGAATCAAAAAATGCCAAATTGCACATAGGCGACCGCTTTAGCGCTGCCACTTTTATGGTGGGACACCCTATGTATTTAGATAATCTGCTTCTCTCTGATGGCACCTGCACTTCCTATGTTGCAGGCAAACGCCACGGCCTCACTTCCGTCACCATTCTAAACAATTCTACACCACTCTAAACAACTGCTACACAACCCTATACAACCCTACACAACTCTACACCACTCTACACAACACTCTCATGGACCTCTCTGATTCTGGCTTCATATCACCCGCAGCTTTCTCTGCCGAATGGCAGGATATCACGCTCTTTCAGCAGCGCAATCACAACTATCTGTACACCGCCTCTCGCTATGGCAAACGCTATGTGTTGAAGGGCTTATCTGCTGATTGCCAGTCATTAACAGATATGCTGCTCCTTCAGCAGAAGGAGTTCTCGTTGGGCATCACGCTCAGCCATCCCAATATCGCAGAAACCTATTCTTTGGAAGAGGTTGCAGAGTGCGGTAGGTGTATCGTGATGGAGTATGTGGATGGCATCACATTGGCGGAATGGCTCGCTACCAACCCTTCTCATTCGGCACGCCAGCGCGTTATGCTACAGCTCTTAGATGCGTTGGAGTATATCCATTCTCTACAACTCGTCCATCATGACCTCAAGAGCAGCAATATCCTTATCACCCGCAATGGGCAGAATGTCAAACTCATTGATTTCGGACTGAGCGAACTGGACACCACCAATCCGCAGAACGATATCCAGCATGACATACAGAAGTTCGGGCAGACATTGCAACTGCTTTTCCCTTCTCGTTACAAACGCCTCTGTCAGCAATGTCAAAACGGACACTTTGCCAATATGGCAGCTATCCGCCTCTCTATCGAAAAACGCCAACGCCGCCAAAAATACATCCCTTATATCATTGCAACAATCATTTTGATTATCAGTGCTTTGCTATCTATTCATACCTATTGCCTTTACCAAGAATCCGAGCAGATGGCACAAGTGGCAAACGAGTATGCACAAAAGCAGCAGCGCGAGCAAGAGATGATAGCGCAGATACACCGATTGGTGGATTTGGAAACCGAAAAACTGCAATATATAGCTGATACTTCTGCATCGTATATGGTTTTCTGCCAACAACTCCAGAATTTATGGGAATCGCAAGCGCAAGTGCGTGACTCGCTTGCTAATTGTTATGCCGATAATACAGACTTGAAGTATCGCTACGTAGAAATCTGGGCACAGGAATTTGGTACTCGAGTAATGCAAATCGACTCCCAAGTCAAGCAAACCAAACCTCTTTATTAATAATAAAGAGCAGTAATATAAGAAAAAATCGCTCAATCGGAGCGATTTTTTTGTATATATGCTAAAAAAATAGTATCTTTGCGCCCGAAAAGATGATAGTAATATAAAATATTCCTCAATAGGTAAGCAAGCGTGCCGACCTAATCTTTTCACGACATAGATAAAGTAGCATTTGCTATTTGTTCGCTAACATACCTTGAAACCTGAGAAATTTCAATTTGTATAGCGTCAATTGGGGCACGAATGAGTAGAATCATTGTTGCCGATTGGTGGTATATTTGTATGTGTATTCCGAATAAATGAGCGAATGCCCACGTGTAGGCGTGGGCGATTCGTTGTTTGGATGCACGGGTTTTCTCAGGACCTCAAGGTATGGACAAGGAATCGTTCATGCCTTTTTTTGTGCGCCAAACTGCCAAATATAGCACGAAAACCATGCCACTAATACCCTTTGGCAGACCCATGGCAGCCAAAAGAACCAACTTGAACCAACGCATTCCTTGCCCGCCCAACAAAAAAACACTAC
This sequence comes from Paludibacteraceae bacterium, assembly GCA_017457295.1. Classification (GTDB taxonomy): domain Bacteria; phylum Bacteroidota; class Bacteroidia; order Bacteroidales; family Paludibacteraceae; genus Colicola. Next base: position 1,982 of record JAFTHS010000007.1, read on the forward strand.
CTTTGCAGAGCAAATGGAATGACTAAGGAGAAAACCGAAAAGCCTTGATAAAAGTGAGTAGGTGTCATTAAAAAAATAAATATTATGAAACAAAAACATTATGTTATTGGAACAGTTATGTTCATGAGTTTGTTGATGTTGTCAGCTTGTTCAGCTTGTGGCAGCAAAGAAAATGGTCCGGCGGAAGATGTACTTTCGGAGGAAGTTTATTCTCGTGTTGTAAGTACATATGACCGTGTATATGATTTTTACGATGGTGTGGCAGTCGTAAGAATTACAGATGAGAAGTATCAATCAAAATACGGTGCGATCAATACCAGTGGGGAAGTTGTTATTCCAACTGAATACGATGACGTTAGGAATTGCCATGAAGGAAGATGTGTTGTGCGAATTGGTAGTTCGCTCTTTGGAAAATATGGCGTGATAGATGCTACTGGCAAAGTAATTGTAGAACCAACTTCCAGTTATGAGAGAATTGGAGATTTTGCAAATGGTTTGGCAGTTGTGAAGGACGCAAAATCAAATTTATGGGGTTATATTAATCTCGATGGAGAAGTGGCTATCCCTTTGACCTACAAGGATGCATATTCTTTTTCGGAGGGCCTTGCATGTGTAGAAGTGAAAGCCAATAAATATGGCTACATCAATGAAAAAGGTGAGGTTGTAATCCCAACAACTTTTGATGTTGCCAAATCATTCTCAGAAGGATTAGCAGTAGTAAAAAAAGCAAAAAAAGAAATGGTGATAGATAAAGATGGCGAGATTATATATACACTACCTAAAAATCAAGAATTCTATGGTAAAGAGTATCATGATGGATTGATTCGTGTTGTAAAAGACCGAGATGGTGATTGGTGGAGTGATGAAGATCAAAGCTGTGGCTATCTTGATACTAAGGGAGAGGTAGTGATTGATTTTATATATGATGATGCAGACGACTTTGAAGATGGAATTGCATACGTAGAGATAAACGATGAGGTTTTTTGTATCAATACCAAAGGAAAGGTAGTGGAATGTGACTATTAATCAACTAATTATTAACATTATAAAACTTTTTTATTTATAAAAAAATATTTATTTAACCTTTTGTGCAGCATGCATGTTGACTTTAGGTTCATGTAGCAAATCGAAAGATGCAACACTAACCCCTCTCTAGCCTTTCCTCTTTTTCTGATGTCTATGATGAGGTAAATGACCTATATAATGAGGCCATGAAAGAAGCTTCTGACATGTATGATGAAGCCCTCAAAGAGGCTGAGGAGATGTACGAAGATGCTTACGAACAAGCTTTAGAAGCTTTTGATGTTTGGTGATCAAACACCTTCAATAATCAAGACAGGTGAGCTTAATGGCTCACCTGATTTTTTAACGTAGCTTTCAGTTCGTGCCCAGCCAGGTCGGGGAAGAATTTAACTATTCAAAGAATAATCAGACATCGCATCTTATGAATATAAGCACGCAGGTGGGCAATCAAGCCCACCTGCGTGTTATAGAGCAATACTCCAAAAAGTTTTCTTTGACGTATTGTAGAGAAAGTCAAAAATATTCGCTTACAGCAAATTCAAATTGTGAGATGAAAATTTGCTTGAAGGCATGCAGATTATTTTGCTCGTAGAAGATCAACATCGCTTTCTTGTAATCTATTGAATCTACTGTGCGGAATGACAAAGGGCAATAACTATGAGCAATCAGCAATGCGTTGCTCGTGATGCGAGCTGTACGCTTGTTGCCGTCCGTAAAAGGTTGAATATAACTTAGCAATAGCAATGTTAATAATGCCTTTTCAAATACATTACTTTTACTATTTATCAAATCACACGTAGCTTGCATGGCTTCGCGAATTTGAAACTCATTATCCAACGGACGATAGTTGGTTCCCGTAATGCCCACACGACGATAACGCAATCCCTTTTCCACGGACAACTCTTTGGTTAGCAATGAGTGTATATCTTCTATATGGCCAATAGTCAGTGTCTGGAGATAATCAGGATTATCCAACACAAAGCGCAAAGCATCTTTATGATTTAGCAACATTACTGCCTCCTCTTTGGTTTTGCCATCCGCCGTTTTGCTCTCACGCAAAAGGCGTTCGGTTTCTAAGAGAGAATAGGTGTTACCTTCTATCTGTGAGGACTTCCAACTGAGATCTATGCCCAATCGTTCCATCTCTTTGCGATAGTCGCCATCTGTCATCTCCGTCAAATGGCGACGGAATGTATTATGCAATGATTGCAGATGTTCCTGTTCTGTAGGTGTAAATAATTCTACTTCTGGCAATAGACGAGTGACAAGATCAAAATTAAAACTTGTTTGCACTTGACGCTCATCAATGTCATTCGCAAAGTAGGTATCTAGATTTATAGGCATCAACAAATGTGCTTGCGATGACAAACTATAGCGAGTAGCTTTGTTCTGGCCAGTCACGGTGATTGTTCCATTACGGACCTCTGCTGCAAGATAACGTTTCATCGTAGCATCACTGCCCGTAAAAACCAATCCATCAATGATATCCTTACGCGAAGAATTAGGATGGAAATGCAGATATTGTAATATCTCTTTATTCATATTCTTCAGGTGATTTTTAATTTGCGGCGCAAAGATACTACTTTTTTTTGATTTTGCGGCTCATTTTGAGCAAAAAAAACAAAAAAACTTACTTTTTTTGAGCCGCAAGAGCTAAAGCGCAAGCATTTGGATAAAAAAACAACTATTTTTCTCTGCAATACTGCAAATACAATTGACATTAGTGAAGAATAGATATGGAAAAATTAACAACACAACAGGAAGATATTATTTGTGAATTACTTCATTGTTCATATGCCTACGAGTGCTGGAATATCTTTTGCCAAAAATAACGGCTTGCGTTTAAGTATATTCTTTGACGTATTGTAGAGAAAAGTTCCAATCGCAATCCTTACATGGACGGTGTGATAAACACTCGCCATGAGCCATTGGTACTACCGCGCTCGATATAATGCTTGTCTTGCAATTGGTTAACTAACTTTTTGACCGCCGACATATTGATGCCTAACTCCTGCTGGATATGTTCCAATGTCAAGACTGGCTCTGTCATCATGAGCATTAAGATCTTGCTATAGTTAGAGGAACGGAATTCTACTTTTTCGCCATCATACCACCATAGATTCTCATCATGTTCAGTCAAAAAACAAACATTCGTATATACCTCATGCGCCACTAATCGTTTGAAATACTGCACGAAAGGTCGAATCTCTTGTAGCGAAGCATGAGCACCGTCACTTGGTATATTACCAACAAACAAGTCTGCTGCATGTAGAGCCTCAAGATACTCGTCTTTATTGCGGCTGCGCACTACTATCATTGGATAATCATGTCGCGTAAGAATATAGTTAACCAATAGTCGTGCTATACGCCCATTACCATCTTCAAACGGGTGGATACGGATATAACGATAGTGAAACAATGCTGCTAACTCTACGGGTGAATATTTGCCTTCCTTTTCTGCCTGATTATACCAATCTACCAAGTCAGTCATCAATGCAGGTGTTTCTTCAGGAGAAGCATACTCAAATCGATCACCATAGCGAGTGATCACACTATTTGGGCGAGTCTTGTACTGTCCGGCATGAATCACATAGCTTGTTTGTTGCCCATTGCGTAATTGTTTATATACGGTATAATCCTCCCGTAATAAGGTATGGTGCAGTGTACGAATAAAATTAACCGTTAGTGGTGTCTCTTTGATAAGTGCTTCTTCTGACATCATTCTGAGCGTGACATTGCTCGCAGTCATATCCTGTACATCTTTTACATTGGCTTCGCCTATCACTTTTCCAAATAGCAACAATATCTCTGTTTGACCGTAGGTCAGCGTGTTGCCTTCAATATGGTTGCTATTGTAGTTAAAATCAATGGTAAACCGACGACTCAACTTCTGTTGGTCGTTTTCAGTTAAGGGTTGCAGTTTGCGCCATGCCTCTATGGCTTTTTCAAGAGTTAAATACCTCATAGTGGATATGATTTTTGACAAATGTTTGCATTAAGGTGGCTATTCGGCCACCATTTCGGGTGCAAAGGTACTACAAAAAATGCACATACGCAAGCAAAGCGAGCCTTTTTTTGAAAAATAATAGATTTTATCTATTGAAGCAGCTTCTCTGCTACTCGTTGGAAGCTGGCTTACATAAGAGTATGCAGAGGGGCAGATTCATAAGGCGAAGCCGTATTTTTCAAAACAGGCGAGCGCCGCTGGAGTATGGGCTGCATTGAGCGAACGTAGCTACGGGGGAATTGCTGAGTAAGAGTTTGAGCTTTTGCGAAAACAATTGCTCGGCAAGGCAGATGTCCGAAGGTACAACAAAAAATGCACATACGCAAATATTTAGGCAAAAATATCGAATTTTCTGCACATAAACAATATATAACAATGCGTAAAATACTGCATTTTTTCAGCACAATATTCAGCACGCACAATTTTTTTTCAAAAAAAATCACTCACGCGGGAAGTCCAGTAAACACTGTGCTTCCGCGTATTGTATATACCATTTCACCCTCCAACTTCTCCAATCTTCGGCGCAAAAACGACAAAACGCTGAGTATTCAGCACCACTATATTATATAGAGGCACCTCACAGAGTCTTCAATCTATAAACTTGTAAGTATAACCTAACACCATTTGCATATCTGCAAATTTTTCCGTACCTTTGCACTCGATAATCATACAAAACTAACATAACCCCTATTTATTATGACTAAGAAAATCGTTGTTTTTACAGGAGCAGGTGTATCCGCAGAGAGCGGATTAGGCACTTTTCGTGGCTCCGACGGCATGTGGGACCGCTACCGCATAGAAGATGTATGCACCCACGAGGCATGGCTCAACAACCCCCAACTCTGCGTTGAGTTCTACAACATGCGCCGTCGCGAAGCCCTCGCAGCCCAACCCAATGCTGCACATTATGCCATTGCACGCCTGCAGGAGGCCATTCCTAACACCCAAGTCATCACCCAAAACATTGACAATCTCCACGAGAGGGCAGGTAGCCACGATGTCATTCACCTGCATGGCGAATTGACCAAACTGCGTTCTGAAACCAACGAACTGGCAACTATCGACTTAGACGGTTGGGAGCAACACTATGGCGACCGCCATCCCGATGGCTCGCTACTGCGCCCTTATGTAGTCTTCTTCGGAGAAGGAGTGCCTTATTTCCCTTTGGCTTGCGAGGTAGCCAGTCAGGCAGATATCCTTATCGTGGTGGGCACATCGCTCAATGTCTATCCCGCAGCATCCTTGTTGCAATATGCGCCCTCTTCAGCAGAGATCTATGTGATTGACCCCAACACTCCTGAGCTTGGCATCTACCGCCACCGCGCCCACCACATCCAGAAAAACGCCTCCGTCGGTGTTCCCGAATTGGTAGAAAAACTGATTGAATCCTATAAATAAGTATCGTTTTTACATAGGTTGTACATGTAAAAATACATTAATTTTTCTGCCAATCACATAGTTTGGCACGCTATTTGCATTTATACCTATGCAAAGGCAAAATGGCGAGCAACCTAACAAGAGGAAGTTGCCATCAAACCTAAAACCTAACTATAAAATTTATTGTTATTATGTTACCTACTATCAAAAGGCAAAACAATTGGTTGCCAACTATTTTCAACGATTTCTTCAACGACGATTGGTTTCCTATGCGCGCTGTAGCTGCTACTGCGCCCGCTATCAATGTCAAGGAAGACGACAATGCTTTCACCGTGGAGATTGCTGCTCCTGGTATGACTAAAGATGATTTCAAAGTCCATGTCAACGACAAAGAGCAATTGGTCATTTCTGTGGAGAAAAAGAAAGAAACCAAAGACGAAGACAAATCGGCTAAGTATCTACGCCGCGAATTCAACTACACTCGCTTCGAACAAGCATTGCTTCTTCCAGAGAATGTGGATAAAGAGGCCATCACAGCCAAAGCATGCAGTGGTGTGCTATGCATCACACTGCCAAAATTGGCTACGTTACCTGACAAACAACCCACTCGAGTGATAGATATTCAATAAAACACCCATCTGCGGGTAGGTATCAACTCGCGGATGTTCATCATAACTACGATTGTTTTTTATTGTTTTTAGATTGTTTTTATGTGGGGCTGTACCAGTGATGGTATGGCCCTTTTTATATTTTTTTTGCACATATACATTTTTTTTCGTACCTTTGCAGAAAATTAATACAATCACCCATGAAAGTAATCAATTTATCGGAGCAACCCTCTTTGCTCAACCAGTATCTAAAAGAAATGCGTTCTGTGGAAATACAGAAGGATAGTATGCGTTTTCGCCGCAATATAGAGCGTATAGGCGAGATAATGGCTGTGGAAATCAGCAAACATCTTAGCTATGCTATCGAGCCCGTACAAACGCCTCTAGCTATAGCCGAAGTGCAGGTGCCGCAAGATCAAATAGTATTAGGTACTATCTTGCGTGCTGGTTTGCCGTTGCATCAAGGGTTTCTGAATATGTATGACCACGCAGAAAATGCTTTTGTTAGTGCCTACCGTAAAGAGGCGGAAGATGAACACGGCAATGTGCAGTTGGAGATAGTTTCTGAGTACTTGGCTGCTCCTTCATTAGAGGGCAAAACGCTGATATTGGTGGATCCAATGTTGGCTACGGGTATGTCAATGGAAATTGCCTACAAAGCCCTTCTCACGCATGGTACACCTAGCCATCTGCATCTCGTTTGTGCATTCGCTACTCCCAAAGCAATTGAGCACCTGCAAGCCACTATTCCTGCAGATGCTACGCTCTGGTGCGCTGTGATTGATCCAATGCTCAACGAGAAAAAATACATCGTTCCGGGCTTAGGAGATGCTGGCGACTTGTGCTTTGGAGGGAAATTGTAATTATTTTCCATACCCTCATGATGCGTATTTTGCAATATTGGAGAAGTATTGCTGTAGCATGCGTAATTCTCTACGGATGTTTATTGCGTGAGCCACGTTATACGTTGCCCCCAATCGAGGGTGGCGACAAATGGGTGCACTTGCTCATGTATGCCCTATTTGCCTATATGCTTATTTGGGATGCAATATGCGATGGACTGCGAGGGTGGCGATTGGTACTACTGACTTTGGTAGTTCCTATCATGTATGGCGGATTAATCGAGATAATCCAAGAGCAGTGGTTTTATCCTCGTACAGGCGATTGGTATGATTGGTTGGCCGATAGTGTGGGTGTTATATTGGGTTTGGCTATATGGATGATGATTGATAAAATTCGGAATGTGCGACGAACTGATAAATAAGATTACTTTCAGCATACTAATGCGCAATGATTTGCGCAATGCGCATGCTCTTCTAGCCACCTCTGCTACTGCCACTCAAGCACTGGCATCACTATCTGCTACCCACTTAGATAAACTATCTATCGCACATGAATTAGCACTAAAAGAACTCGATTTCATCGAGAAACATGCTATTAAAACCTACTTCTTTGGAGACGCAGATTATCCTTTTCGTTTGAGTCAATGTGTAGATGCTCCACTAATGCTTTATGCCAAAGGGAATGCAAATACCAATCCTCAGCATGTGGTCAGCATTGTGGGCACACGTACTCCGTCTGAGCGAGGCAAAGATTGGTGCCGTCGTTTGGTTCTTGATTTGGCAGACCAAGTGCCCAATCTTACCATTGTGAGTGGCTTAGCATATGGAATAGATGTGGTAGCCCACAAAGCTGCGTTGGAATCGGGTATTCCTACTATAATCATTCCCGCTCACGGGCTAGATAGAATCTATCCTTCCGTGCATCGTTCTATAGCTATTCAAGCACTTTCCAATGGAGGCATTCTTACCGAATATGTCCATGGTACCGAGCCCGAACGCTACCATTTTGTAGCACGCAATCGTATCGTGGCAGGATTAGCAGATGCTATAGTAGTTGTAGAATCAAAAGCCAAAGGTGGTTCGCTGATTACTGCGCAAATGGCAATAGATTATGGTAGAGATGTGTTTGCTTTGCCTGGCAGATATAACGATGTAAGTTCCGAAGGTTGCAACAATTTGATTAAACGTAACCAAGCTCAACTGATTACCGATGCTGTAGACTTAGTGCAGGCTATGAGATGGGAAATTCAAAAGAAAGATGCAGTACAGACCAATTTGCTTGATCAGTTTTGCAATTTATCTCCAATTCAACGCTCTCTATTGGATATTCTTGTAGCCGAAGAGGATGGAATACATGTTAACCAGCTGGTTGTAAAATTACAACTACCGTACAACGAAGTAGTTTCTGAATTAATGATGATGGAACTACAGGGTATAATCAAAGGTATGCCCGGGGGAATATGGAGGAAAATTGAAAAATAAAACTTTTTCTTTTGCTTTTCTTGCTAATCTGCGAAAAAAGTTGTACCTTTGCAGCGAAAACGGAAATAACTAAAAAAATCGATATATGAAGACTCTTTTGGAAAATTTAGGTGCAATCCTAGTATTGCTGGGTGTAGTTTGCCTTGCTGTGTACTATTTCGGTGTACAAAAAAATGGCTTGCTTGTTGCAAGTATGGTTCTTGAGGTAGCAGGTGTATTGTCATACATTTTGCTCAATAAGCGCTTGAAATAATACTGTGACTATTCGCTTATGCGACATCCAATGCCATGCATTTCATGGCGTATTGGAAGAAGAAAAGAAAGAAGGCAATCTCTTTCGCGTGAATATCGCAATCACGATTGATGATGTAGTGGGCATGCATTCCGACGATATCCAAGACACCTTGGATTATCGTTGTGTTTCTAATATTGTGGCTCGCGAAATGGCCATTCCTTCTGACCTTATTGAGCATGTAGCATGGCGCATCAAACATGCTTTGCAATTATCTTTTCCGCAGGCAACAGATATTCGTGTGGCTGTAGCTAAAAAAAATCCCCCACTGAGCTTACAAGTTGCTTGGGTTGAAGTTGAAATGTAATTCACATTACCTCCTAAGTATATTTTCTTACCACAATGGCAGAATTCAACGATGCAATCAAACAACATTTGACAGGTATGTACCAAGATTGGTTCTTGGACTATGCGTCATATGTGATTCTGGAGCGTGCCGTCCCTGCAATAGAGGATGGGCTCAAGCCTGTGCAGCGTCGTATTCTGCATGCCATGAAATCGGTTGACGATGGCAAATACAACAAGGTAGCCAATATTGTGGGACAGACTATGCAATATCACCCACATGGCGATGCTAGTATTGGCGATGCTTTGGTGCAATTGGGGCAAAAAAATCTATTGATTGATTGCCAGGGTAACTGGGGAAATATACTCACTGGAGATGGAGCTGCTGCTCCTCGTTATATTGAAGCTCGATTGAGTAAATTTGCTCTTGAAACAGTCTTCAATCCTAAGACGACAGAGTGGATGATGTCCTACGATGGCAGAAAGAAAGAACCTATTCATCTGCCTATCAAGTTCCCATTGCTTCTGGCACAAGGTGTAGAGGGTATTGCTGTGGGGCTTAACTCTAAAATCTTGCCACACAACTTCTGTGAGATTTGTGATGCGGCTTTAGCACACTTGCGTGGAGAAGAGTTCTTGCTCTATCCAGACTTCCCTACGGGAGGCGAGATTGATGTCAGTCGCTACAACGATGGCGAACGAGGAGGCACTATACGCATACGTGCTAAAATCCAAAAGGCGGACGATAATCGCTCGTTGATAATCACCGAAATACCATTCGGTACTACTACTTCAAAAATCATAGAGACAATTACTCGTGCAGCGCAGAAAGGAAAAATAAAAATCCGCAAAGTCGATGATTTTACCGCAGCGGAAGCGCGCATCGAGGTGCAATTAGCACCAGGTAGTTCGTCGGATAAGACAATAGATGCGTTATATGCATTCACGGATTGCGAAATTAATATATCGCCTAATTGTTGTGTGGTACAAGACAAGAAACCTATTTTCACCACCATCAGCGATCTTCTGCGCATGTCGGTAGAGCATACAAAAGCCCTGTTAAAATGGGAATTGGAGATACAAAAAGCAGAGTTAGAGGAACAATATTTCTATACTTCGTTAGAGAAGATCTTTATCGAAAATCGTATCTACAAAGAGGAGGGTTACGAGACGGCTCCCGACAAAGAAAAACTGATAGCTTTTGTAGATAATGCTCTTGAGCCTTGGAAAGAAAAACTCATTCGTGAAGTGCGTCGTGAGGATATAGAACGACTATTTGAGATTCGGATGATTCGTATCACACGTTTTGACTCAAAGAAAGCCGATGAACTGATGCGAGACTTAGATAAGAAAATCAAAGCCACTATCAAGAATCTCAAGAACCTTAACGACTATACTATAGCATGGTTCGAATCGTTAAAGGCCAAATACGGACAGTTGTATCCACGTCGCACAGAAGTACGCAACTTTGCGAATATCAATATCAAGACTGTCGTAGAAGCCAATGAAAAGTTATACATTAATCGTGCAGAGGGCTTCATTGGTACTGGACTGAAGAAAGATGAGTTCTTGTGCAATTGTTCAGATATTGATGACGTTATCATATTCCACAAAGATGGAAAGTATAAGATTGTGAAGGTAGCGGACAAAGTGTTTGTTGGCACCGACATTATTCATATTGATATCTTCCGTAAGAATGACCATCGTACCATATACAATGCTATCTATCGAGATGGCAAGGGTGGGGTATATTATATGAAGCGTTTTGCTGTTACGGGTATTGCTCGCGACAAAGAGTATGACCTGACGCAAGGTACCAAGGGCTCACGTGTGATGTACTTTACCGCTAATCCAAACGGCGAAGCAGAAGTTATACGTGTACAACTGAAACCAGCGCTTCACTTAAAGAAGGTAGAAGTGATTAAAGACTTGAGCGAGTTGGCTATCAAGAGCCGTACTGCAAGAGGAAATGTGTTGACGAAGTTTGATGTCAAGTCAATCACGATGAAGCAAAAAGGCCATTCTACTTTGGGTGGTCGCAAAGTATGGTTTGACCCCGATGTGTTGCGCTTGAACTACGATGGACTTGGCATCTATCTAGGTGAGTTTGTAGAAGAAGATCGCATATTGGTAATTACAAATACAGGCGATTATTATCTCACTACATTCGAACTGACTGCTCACTTTGACCAAAATATTTGGAGAATAGAGAAGTTTGATCGTGACAAAGTATGGTCATTGGCTATGTGGAATGCCGATTTGGGCTATTACTATGGCAAACGCTTCCAATTAGATGCGCAACTGAAGGTACAGAACATGTTGGGCGAGAATAGCGATAGCAAGATAATTATCCTCACTGATCGCGAAGAATCATTGTTCCGCATCACTTTTGTGGATGAGACCAAGTTGCCAATAGATGTAGATATGTCCGATTTCATCGAAGCCAAATCAGCAAAAGCTAAGGGCAAACGTTTCTCTACATTGGAGATAGCGAAGATAGAAGATATTACTCCAGAGCCCGAAACTGAGCCAGAAATTGAGCCCGAAGAAGGTGGGGCAACTACTGAGAATAACGAACCAACAGAAGTAGTAGCCGAATCTGCAGAAGAACCACAAGCATCAGTATCTTTGGTGGATATTCCTTTCACTATCACAAACGAGGTACCCGAGGATAGCAAGCCTGTCGATGAACAGTTGAGTTTGTTCTAAACGCAACATTTATGTCAGAATCATTGATAATTCAGGGTGAAACCAAATCCGAGCGTTATGCGGAATTGGCTTCTCAGTTGCACTCACTGCTTGCTGGTGAGGCAGATATGATTGCTCGTATGGCCAATGTGGCAGGAGCACTCAAAGAAGCATTTGATTGGTGGTGGGTCGGATTTTATCGTGTTATAGGTAATCAATTAGTGCTTGGTCCATACCAAGGTCCTATTGCGTGCACACGCATAGCATATAATAGAGGGGTCTGTGGCACTGCATGGGCACAAAAACAAACGATAATTGTTCCCGATGTAGAGCAGTTTCCTGGGCATATTGCTTGCAGCAGTCTTTCCCGTTCAGAGATTGTGGTCCCTATATTGATCAACAATGAGGTAATCGGAGTGTTAGATATTGATAGCGAACAGATAAATATGTTCGATGAAATCGATGAAAAGTGCTTAGAAGAGATAGTGCAGATAATAATTCATTAAAAAAGTTGCTAATCTTAGCAACTTTTTTCTATATAATTATTTCAGTTTGTTCTCTTATTAGATTTTTCTTATAATCTTCTCTGCAATTTGTACTGCGTTGAGAGCGGCGCCTTTGCGGATTTGGTCGCCTACACACCAGAAGGTAATGCCATTCTCGTTGGCTAAGTCCTTGCGAATACGGCCTACGTACACATCGTCCGTACCACTCAAATATAGTGGCATAGGGTAGGGATATTGGCCGTTGGATTTGCTTGGATCATCCATCACTTGCACACCTTCTGCATTAGTAAGGGCCTCGCGTACTTGTTCAGGACTGAGTGATTCAGCAGTCTCCACCCACACCGCTTCGCTGTGAGCACGCAACGAAGGTACACGCACGCAAGTAGCAGATACAGCAATGTCTGAGTGCATTATTTTACGCGTCTCGTGGTACATCTTTAACTCCTCTTTGGTATAGTCGTCATCGCCAAAGACATCAATCTGTGGAATGAGGTTGTATGCCAATTGGTAAGCAAACTTCTGATGCTTTACTTCCTCACCATTAAGGGCTTGGCGGTATTGTTCCTCTAATTCAGCCATCGCACTTGCTCCTGCACCCGAAGCCGATTGATAGGAAGATACATGCACTCGCTTAATATGTGAGAGTTTCTCAATTGCCTGCAAACATACAGCCATAATAATGGTAGTGCAGTTGGGATTGGCAATAACACGTCTTCCACCCTCTTTGAGAGCTTGTTGAATATCTTCTGGATTTATCTCTGGTACAATCAAAGGACATGATTCATCCATGCGGAAGGCAGATGAGTTGTCAATCATGATTGCTCCGTAGCGGGTGATATCCTCAGCGTATTCCTTTGATACAGAGCCACCTGCAGATACAAAGGCTATATCAATATCACGGAAAAGATCGCCGTGTTGCAATAACTCTACGGTATATTCTTTATCGTAGAAAGTATATTTAGAGCCTGCACTACGTGCAGATCCGAAGAGTTTAAGATTGGTAACTGGAAATTGGCGTTCTGCCAAAATCTTGAGCAGTTCTTGTCCTACTGCGCCTGATGCGCCCACGATAGCGATGTTCATAGTATTTGAATATTATATGAATTGTGCGTTTATAGTGCGTCTATTGTCCGTCTATTGTGCGTGAATAGTGCGTAATTGGCTGGTAAAATAGGGCTGTTGACAGTGTCAAACAGCCCTATCGTAATTAAAGGAGAGAGATAGTCAATTCCTCTGCTGCCTCAAAAGCAACTTTACCTTCGCGAGCCAACCAGCCCAATGCGAGGTTCAAGTCATCATTTTTCAATTTTGTAGCTTTCTTCAAAGCTTTTAGCGTGAGAGCACCACCTTGTAATGCGTTCCAGATCAAACCTGCGTTCTCACCAATTTTACTTGTAATCATAATACCTTAAAAAATTAAAACAGTTAATATATAATCGGGCAATGCCCGTTTTTTTCTAATTGCAAACCCAACAATCGTTTTGGTCGATTATGTGGATAGACTATAGGATGTTTGGGTTTTTGAATAGCAAACACGCATTATGTCCCCCAAAGCCAAAATTATTGCTCATGGCATATTGGATGGTGCGTGCTTTTGCGTGATTGAATGTGAAATCAAGTTTATAGTCTATGTTAGGGTCTTTATCGCCCTCTTCGTGATTGATGGTTGGTGTCACCATGCCATGCTGCATCGATAGAATGGATATAATGGCTTCTACCGCGCCTGTACCACCCAATATATGCCCCGTCATAGATTTGGATGAGGTGATACTGATATTATAGGCATCTTCACCAAACAAATCTTGAATAGCTTTCACTTCTGCTATATCGCCAATAGGAGTAGAGGTGCCATGAGCATTGATATAATCCACTTGGCTTGGCAAGATACCAGCTTCGTTGATGGCCAATTGCATGGCATTCTTTGCTCCAATGCCTTCAGGGTCAGAGGCGGTGAGATGATAGGCATCAGCAGTAAGTCCTATACCTACAAGTTCCGCGTAGATATGTGCTCCACGTGCTTTAGCATGTTCGTATTCCTCGAGTACAAGCGTTCCAGCCCCTTCGCCCAGCACAAAACCATCTCGTGAAGCGGAGAATGGACGACAAGCTGTTTGGGGCGAGTCGTTGCGAGTAGATAGTGCATGCAGTGCATTGAATCCGCCAATGCCACAACATTCTATAGCTGCTTCACTGCCTCCTGTCAGAACCACATCTGCCAATCCCATGCGTATTTGGTAGCACGCATTGGCAATGGCATGCGAAGAAGAAGAGCATGCGGATGTAGTAGCATAATTCACTCCTTTGAAGCCATATCGTATAGCCAACATTCCTGCTGCCATATTAGTGATAATCATAGGAATGAAGAATGGACTATAGCGTGGTGTACCATCGCCTGCGCCAAATTCTCCAATATTAGTATCAAGCGTTTTCACTCCTCCCATACCACTACCATAAATGACTCCGCAGCGCAACGGATTTTCTTGCGTGATATGAAGTCCCGCATTGTTGATTGCTTCTTCTGCGGATTTTACCGCCAAATGGATATAGCGGTCGTAGCGACGCAATTCTTTAGGGTCAAAAAGATTTGAAACATCCAAATCTTTGACCTCACAAGCAAACTGTGTTTTGAATTTGGATGAATCAAAATGCGTGATAGCTCCTGCTCCGCTTTTTCCTGCAATTAGATTAGCCCAACATGTAGTAACATCGTTTCCCAGCGCAGTTACTAATCCAAGACCTGTGACAACAACTCGTTTCATGTCATATCAAACAACGGCGAGTCCACGGATTATTCCGCAAACTCGCCTGTTAAATGAATTGGATAGGCGTATTAAGCCTGAAGTTTCTCAATGTAATCAATAACGTCCTTAACAGTGTTGATCTTTTGAGTATCTTCGTCTGGAATAGAGATACCAAATTCTTTCTCAAACTCCATAATCAACTCAACTGTGTCCAAAGAGTCTGCGTTGAGATCAGCTGTAAAACTAGCATCGGGAGTAACTTGTGATTCTTCTACACCGAGTTTATCTACGATAATAGCTTTCACTTTTGCTTCCATTTCTGTCATAATACAATAATTTTTTTGTTATTAATATAGTATATTTTTTAATTTTTTCTTTCAATTAAACCCAAATCGACTGCAAAGTAACAACTTTTTTTTGGAATTTACAAATTTTCTTGCAAAAATGTGTTATTATTTGTTCATTTTGACCATTATTTTGCCAATTCTTGCCCCAGATTTGCCCATTTGTGCCAAAAATACGGAGTCTCCTTGTAGATTTTCAACTTTGTAGTTGGTAACCACTTTATGGGTATGCGCACCGATGATGATGTCTATGTCGGCTGTCGCTTTTGCTATTTGTTCATCGGATGCATATTGGTCGTTTTCGAATGTACCAATGTGGCTCAAACATATCACAAGGTCGCAATGATGTTTTTGCTTGAGCAACGAAGCAACTTCTTGTGCAACAGGAATGGGCTCAAGGTACTTCACGGGCTCGAAATTCTTATCCGCAATCAATCCTCTTGGATTGACTCCTAATCCGAAAACGCCAACCTTCATGCCTGCACGACGAAGAATAGTGTAGGGCTTTACAATTCCTTCCAACGGTGTGTTTCTTACATCATAATTGGCACTCACAACTGCGAATTGTGCATTCTGCAGTATGGCAGCAAGGGTGTCTATTCCATTATCGAACTCATGATTTCCTAGCGTGATAGCATCATATCCCATGCGATTGAGTGCATCTACTTCCACGCGACCATGATAGAAGTTGAAATATGGAGTACCTTGGCTAAAATCACCTGCGTCTAATAGTAAAAGATCTGGATTGATGTTGCGTTCTTGTGCAATGTATCCCATTCGTCTAGCATATCCTGCACAGTCACCATCGCGTTTGCCTGTTGGGAGTGGCTCTAATTGCGAATGGGTGTCGTTTGTATGTAAAATTTCAATTGTTCGCACCTTCTCGCCACATGCCGTAAATAATAGGCACAACGCACAGAGAATAAGTGATTTAGAAGCGTTTTTGAATTTCATCATTAGTTATAATTGTAATAATAGTTTGACCATTATTCAGAAAGCGTGATGGATGTTGTTCTTCCAGTCGTGAAAGCAGATCGCGCATTTCTATTTCGCTCAATGTTTTGCCTAAAGGTATGGCCATTTTGTCGGCAAGTGTCAATGCCATGTTTTCTTGCCACTGTTGAGTAGCAGTTCCTCCAGTATCTTGCACTTGATGAATAATCTGCAAGAGGGTTTCTGAAGGGTTGTTTGTTCCTAATTGCATAGGAACGGCATTTATACTATAGGAATTAGGCGAAAATTGGTCTAAATCAAACCCTAGTACCTGTAATTCGACTTGCATATCCTGCAATGTCTGCATGTCATTGTTAGAAAGATCTAAAATTTCAGGAAATAGCAATGTTTGCGATATGCTTTGTTGATTTTTGAGTTGTTGCAGTAATTCCTTATATAAAATAGCAGTATGTGCTCGATGTTGATGTATGAGCATAATACCATTATCTGTAGGTACTACAATATATTTATTCTGCCATTGAAGGATAGGAGTGTTGTCGTTTGATAGTGCGAATGTGGGTGATTCTTTATTTGAATATACATTCGCAGGTTGGTCATACAAACCCATCCAATCTTTTGGAAGTGATTGAGCTGTGTGTGTATTGTTTTTTTTGAATGGGTTGTATGTAGGATCCACTTTCAGGTGTGGAGCGGTAATGCTAATGGGTGCAGATGTTGGTTGTGGCATCTCTATACGAGTCTCTGAAGCAAAATCCAGCGATGGGGCTACATTAAATTTACCAAGTGCCTCACGTACTGTTGCCAAAAGAATCTGGAAGATGGCTTGCTCATCTGCAAATTTGATTTCGGTCTTGGTAGGATGGATATTAACATCTATAGCATCTGGTGCAATCTCAAAGTAGATGAAATAGGATGGGCTATACTCTGAAGCCAGTAGTCCAGAATACGCCGTCATCAGTGCTTTATGGAAATATGGATGGCGCATATAACGTCCATTCACGAACATATATTGTTGGCTATTCTTGTTGGCTGCTTCTGGCTTGCCTACAAAGCCGTAGATATTCACTAGTTCGGTGTTTGTTTGGATATCTACTAATTGGCTTGTAAATGGTTTGGAGGAATGTCCAAATACGGCTTCTATTCGCTGTTTAGCGCTACAGATAGGAAGTTCGGATATAATCTCATCGTTGTTGATAAACGTGAATTGCACTTGAGGATTTACCAATACGATTCGATTGTATTCTGCAATCAGGTTTCTTAGTTCGGTTTGGTCAGTTTTGAGGAATTTTCTACGTGCAGGTACATTATAGAAAAGGTTTTTCACGCGCATGTTTGTACCTACAGGGCATTGTGTCATTTCTTGTGTAATAACCTCTGAACCTGCAATTTCGAGTCTTGTACCGATTTCATCTTCGAGTCTTCGGGTGGTTACTTCCACATGTGCTACTGCGCAGATACTAGCCAGGGCTTCTCCTCTAAAGCCCATAGTGTGCAGTTCAAACAGGTCAGCTGCTTGTTGTATTTTAGATGTTGCATGACGTTCAAAAGCCATGCGTGCATCCGTTGGACTCATTCCTTTCCCGTTATCAATCACCTGCAATAGTGTTCTACCTCCATCCCTAACTAGCACTTTGATGTGTGTTGCTCCTGCGTCAAGTGAGTTTTCTACCAACTCTTTTAGGCATGAAGCAGGTCGCTGAATCACCTCACCAGCAGCAATTTGGTTGGCGACACTATCGGGCAATAGGTGAATGATATCGGTCATAGGAAATAGTAGAAGACAATGATCAGTAAACCCAGCAACGCAATCCAAAATCCGAGTTTAGATTTACGTTGATTGCTGTTTTTGCGTTTGTATGTATTGGCTTCATGTGCCTCGCGGAATGAACCACGATGAAGACGCGCAAGCTTATCCTTGCGCGCCTCCTTTTCTTTATCATAGTAAATGGGGCGATAGTCCCACTCACGTGGTTTCGGTACTTTTGGAAAAAGTATTGACATTATTTAACGATAGCTTGGAACTGAGCATCTTCTTTGTACTTAGCAAATTCGATGTCAGTTTGTGCTGTAGCTTTCAGTTGAGCATCGCGCTCAATAGCTACTTTGAGGTTGCTGTAAACAGCATCGCGATCGTTGGTGCGTGAAGCCACGATTGCTGCCAAGTAAGCGGTAGTAGCATTTGGTTGAGCCACTTTAGCCAATGTTTGGCGAGCTGCAGCGTAGTCCTCGTTCAAGATTTGTTGAACAGCAGCATTGTTGCTTGGAACGTCGCCATAAGCGTTCTTAGCTGCAGCGTAGTCACCCTTCATAGTGTAGAGTGTACCCATAGCGGCATTGAGGTTACCCTCTGTGCCAGCTGCTTTGCCAAGGTGTTGCTCTGCTTGCGCCAAGTCGTTCTCAGCCATTGCTGCAATACCTGCGTTGTAGTTTACGTCTGCATTAGTTGGCTCAAGTTGCAATGCTTTAGCAAAGCTACGACGAGCTTCTGCTACGTTGCCTTGAGCGAAGTAAACCATACCCATATTGTTGTATGCGCGATATTCGTTAGGGAAGAGTTCTGCTACTTTCTTGTAGATAGCCAATTTCTCGTTAGCGTCTGCGGTCAAGGTAGCAGCATACAATGCTTCTTCTACGTGGAGAGCAGCTGGGTTGTTCTTCATCAGTTCAGCAATCTCCTCATCTGATTTACCAATCAAGTCGGTAGTCAAGATCAAACGGCTACGACGCAACTCTGGCAATACCTCTTCTGCGATAGTTTTGTAAACTGCGCTCAAGTTCTTGATTTGTGCCTCGCGCTCTTCTGGGTCTGTGTACATGCTGAGTACGCGGAGAACCAACTCTTTATCTTGGATATTGCTTGCTTCCATAGCTTTTTGGAAACCTGCCCAGTCCTCTGCGGTTACGTTTGACTCGATTGCGGTGTTCACTTTAGCACGTTTCAGTTGTTTTTGCAAGTATTTTTGTGCTTTTTCTTGACGAGCGTTAGCCAATTTCTCGTTCAAATCTGACTCGCCATCTGGAGATGCATAACCTGCCACCTCAAGTTTATTGATTGCTTTGTTTGCTGTGGTGTCTGCGCTCTTGATTGCTGCGTGCAAGTCTTTCATCTCTTGAGACTTCAACTCTGAGTTACGCAAGGTAGATTGTTGAATCAAGAAGTGGATATCTGCTTCTTGCATCTCTTGGATGATACGTTGGAATTTGTCAGCAGTGATTTGAGGTTTTACGTCCTCTGCCTTTGCCAATTTTGCGGTAGCCATACAGCCGTCAGCAATCTTCACTTCTGGAATCTCAACGGTCTTGTTGCCATTGGTAGCTGTAAATCGCAAATAGAGTTCAGACTTTGCCATTGCTGGTACATAGTCGAATGTAGCAGTTTGTTTGTACTTGCCACCTGCCTTGTAAGATACTTTCTTGCCGTTCTCTTTTGCGCTCTCACCTACATATACAATAGGTTTGCCTACTGCCTCACCGCCTTCATACTTCAATACTGGAGTGATGGTCAATACTGCTTTCTTAGAGAATTTCTTTACAGGGAAGGTACCTGTAATATCAGCCGTAATTTGATCGCCAACCACGGTCAATGGGCTTGGGTTTACTTTCACTTGCTCTGGTTGAACCGCAGTTCCGCAAGCTGTCAGCACTACTAGGGCTGAAACAAAGAATAATAATTTTTTCATACTTTTATTTATTTTGATTTTGTTTGTTACTTTCTGCTCTCTTAGCAAAAATCGTGCAATAGGCACACTATATCGGGTGCAAAGGTACTAAAATATTTGCAAACCACCAAATTTATGCGTTTTTTTTGCGTTTTTTTCGTGTTTTTCAACTTTTATTTGTATCTTTGCAGCGTTTTTCGGGCATAAATGCCGAGAAATGACTGAAAATGAAAGGCAAATACATTATTTTATTCTTGTTAGCATCCGTGTTGTTTTCGTGCGGACCTTCCGATGATGAACGCGCGCAACTGTTGGTGGATGAAGCCCGTCTGATGGTCGAGGACGGACAGTGGAGAAACGCTCGTTTCCTCTTGGACTCTGTGCATGCTACCTATCCGAAGGAGGTAGCCAAACGACGTTTGGCAAAAGCACTTGAGGATAGCATCGTTTATCTTGAGGCGCAAGCTACTTTGCAGTACGCTGATACCATGCTGCCGCCACTGTTAGAGCAGGCGGATAAATTGCTCAAGCAGTTCCGCTATGAGAAAAACGACAACTACGAGGACTATGGCCGCTATGTGCATCGTCTTCTGAATACAGGCAGCAACACTTCGCGCAATTTCCTGCAAGCATACGTTCGAGATGACCGCCAAACGATTGTCAAAAGCTACTATTTTGGCTCCCGCAACGTGGGTCAAACTGCCATTATCCTATCTGCGGCTGGTGAGGAAGCGCGCTTTTCGGGAAGCAATCATGCTTTCGAGATGGAAGGTTGGCACGAAGTCATGACTATGGAAGACGAATCTGCTTTGCGTTTGCTCAACTTCATCAGTTCTCATATGTCCGATCGTTTGCGTGTAGGTGGCGAGGGTTCAAAGCCAAACAACACGTGGGTGTATTATCTTAATGACAAAGAAAAAGAGGCATTATCCCAAACCTATCAACTCGGTTGGCTGATGAAAGATATTCGCCGTTTAGAGCAAATGTCAAACGTTGCAAATGCTCAAATCGCCCGATTTCAACGGAAAAATAGCGCACAATAATTGTTCTGTGCTTTTCCTTTCGATGCTTCTCTATTGCGCTCAAAATCCCGCTTGATTATCCAATCAACGCATTGTTCAACGCCCCACTCGAAGTTGCTTCAACTTTTGGTGGGGTGTTTTAATTGTCGAGAATATACTCCCTCTATCATTGTCTTTTTTTTGTCCTACCTTTATGCTTCCGTTAATTAGTGATTAATTAGTGATTAGTTAGTGATTAATTAGTGATTGATTAGTGATTAGTTAGTGATTGTTCTACCTTCAACCTAACAAAATCGTTGTTTCGTGCCATTGTTTCCCTGATTTTATGCTTTTTTCTTGCGTATTTGCAAAAAAAATAGTATCTTTGCAGGCTAAACTGTGGAGATATGCGTTTCTCACAACCAAAGCACATAAACAACGATAATAAAAAATGCAATTTCGCAACATAATAGGGCAAGAAGAGGTCAAGCAACAGCTCCGCCAAGCGGTGAGGGATGGGCGTATCCCGCATGCTCAGCTTTTCACTGGCATATCGGGGGTGGGAAAACTGCCTTTAGCGCTGGCTTATGCTCAGTACATTGCATGTCCCAACCGTACGGATGAAGACTCTTGTGGCACGTGTCCTACATGTTTGCAATACCAGAAATTGCAGCATCCTGACTTGCATTTCGCTTTCCCAATTGTGAAGGGAGATGCAGGAGATGTTTGCGATGATTTCATGGATAAGTTCCGCTCGATGATTCTTTCGCAACCCTACTTTGACATCGATGATTGGTATCGTTATTTGGGGGTAGAGACCAAGCAGGGAATGATCTACGAGAAGGAGAGTGGGGAGATCTTGCGTAAGTTGTCGCTCAAGAGTTTTGGCGATGGCTACAAGGTTATGATTATTTGGCTGCCCGAAAAAATGCATGTCGCCTGTGCGAACAAACTGCTGAAATTATTAGAGGAACCACCGATGAAAACGGTGTTTTTGTTGGTAAGCGAGCAGCCAGAATTGCTATTGACTACCATCGTCTCTCGTACGCAAGAGGTGCGCGTACCACGCCTAACGGAAGCGGAGATTGCGGAGGTCTTGCTGCGAGACCATTCCGATGTCTCTCCTTCGTTGGCTGCCGATATTGCTCATATGTCCAGCGGAAGCTACCTAACTGCGTTGAAAGTTGTGGATGAAAACGAGGGAAATAGCCAAAATTTCAACGATTTCGTGGCACTAATGCGCAATGCATGGCTGGTTGGGCAGAAAAAGGATTATAGTGCGTTGCTGCAATTGCGTAAGTGGAGTTTAGATATGGCAGACTCCAACTTGGGGAGGGAGAAGCAAAAGGCATTCTTGCAGTATGCACAGCGACAATTGAGAGAAAACTACATATATAATTTTCATTGCGCAGACATGAACTACCAGACGGAGGCAGAAAGAAATTTCTCAAGCAAATTTGCGCCGTTTATTCACGAAAACAACGTCGAGCGAATGATGGATGAGTTATCCAAGGCCGAGCAGCAAATAGCTCAGAATGGTAATGCGAAAATCATTTTCTTTGACTTGTGTCTGCAAATGATAGTACTAGTAAAAAAATAATGGTATGGAAGAAACATTTGTTATAGATAATGGCTCGTGCCAAATCTCACGAAAGTCATGCAACCGCAATTCGCATCACATGTTGCCTGTGGTGGATTGGATGAGTGATGTTCCTAAAACGCCCGATGAATCCGACCTTGTAGAGGTGCAATTCAAGAACACGCGCAAGGGGTATTACCACAATGCTGAGCACTTGCCTCTGGAGAAGGGTTCTGTGATTATTGTAGAGGCCAACCCTGGCTGCGACATGGGCGAAGTCACACTCACAGGGCGTTTGGTGGCCACTCAAATCAAGAAAAATCGTATCAACACCGAGAGATATGAGATTCGCAACGTGATCCGTCTTGCTACCGATGCCGACTTGCAGCGTGCTGCGGAAGCGCATGCCAAGGAGCAAGATACTATGATTCAAGCGCGCCAATTGGCCAAATCGCTTGGCCTTGAAATGAAAATTGGCGATGTCGAATATCAAGGCGATGGCACCAAGGCAATCTTTTATTATATTGCCGAGGGACGTGTCGATTTCCGCCAACTTATCAAAGTATATGCCGAAACATTTCGCGTGCGAATCGAGATGAAGCAGATTGGTGCTCGCCAAGAGGCTGGACGCATTGGTGGCACAGGCCCCTGCGGAAGAGAACTTTGCTGTTCGACATGGATGACGCAATTCACATCTGTAGGAACGAATGCGGCAAGATTGCAAAATATATCGTTGAATCCGCAGAAATTAGCAGGTCAATGTGCTAAACTCAAGTGCTGTTTGAACTACGAAGTGCCTGTCTACGAGGAGGCAGTCAAGAAGTTGCCATCACGCCACCATACTTTGGAAACGAAGGATGCTACCTACTATTTCTTCTCTTCCGATCCTATCAAAGGTGAGATTACATACTCTACCGATTCTCACCGACCAATGAATTTGCAAACGATATCTGCCAAGATGGCACGAGATATCATTGAGATGAATTGTCGTGGCGAAAAACCCATCTCATTAGGAGGCAAGCAATCATCAAGCGAATTGATTGAAATAGATTATCAGAATGTAGTAGGACAAGATGATTTGACGCGTTTCGATAAGAAGAAAAACAATCGCAATCGCAACAACAACGGACGCCGTCGCGACAATCATTCGCGCAATCAACAATCCAATAAAGCGTAAGGAAATATTGTTCAAAAAAATATAACAATATTGTTCATGAGAAGACTACTATTAATAATATTAGGTGCTGCGGCTATCCTAACTGCTTGTCAGCCTGAGCGGATATATAGCGAGTTTCATTCGATTTCAACGGATGGATGGCACAAGGATTCTGTTCTGCGCTATGAAATAAATATCGTAGATAGTATATCGAAATTTGATGTGTTGATTACTCTGCGCCACAATGCACAATATCCATATCAAAATATGTGGATGTTTGTGAATGAATGGTATGGTGGTTTGCTTCTACAGCGCGATACTATTGAATGTGACTTAGCCGATTCATATGGTCGTTGGTTGGGCAATGGGGCTAGTATATACGAATTGCCTTTGCTATACACTTCGTCCTATCAGTTTGCTCGAACGGGAGAATATCTATTCACCATTCAGCATGGAATGCGCACCGAATGGTTGCAAGGTATAACGGATATTGGTTTGATAATAGAAGAAAGTAATGGGAAAAAATAAGCTGAAAAAGTTCGCTGAAATGGAGACTTTTCACAACGTGTTTCAGTGTGGAGCACGTGAGGTGATAGAGGACAATCCTGCTGTGGCTATGGCAGGACATTGGCGTGAGAAATATTTTCACAATGACAATCCAATCGTATTGGAATTGGGTTGCGGACGAGGTGAATATACGGTAGGGTTGGCGCAGCGTGACCCAAGCAAGAATTATATTGGTGTGGATATCAAGGGAGCTCGTATGTGGGCTGGTGCCAAGTTAGCTGAGCAAAGTGGCATGACCAATGTGGCTTTTCTGCGAACGAATATTGAGATGTTAAGTCGTTTCTTTTCTACCGATGAAATCGATGAGATTTGGATTACTTTCCCCGATCCGCAGATGAAGAAAGCTACCAAGCGACTCACATCCACATTCTTCATGCAACGATATATGCAGATATTGCGTCCAGAGGGGCTTATTCATCTCAAGACGGACAGCCCTTTCCTATATACATATACGCAAGCGATGGTCAAGGAGAACGCATACCCTATCATGGTTGATACCAATGATTTATATGCAGCGCAACCTTCTGAGGCAATAGAAGATGCACGTTGTTTGCAAACGCACTACGAAAAGCAATGGCTAGATCGAGGACTAACAATCAAGTACCTGACTTGGCGATTACCTTCGAATCCATCGCTAGTTGAACCCGAAATAGAAATCGAAAAAGATACTTATCGTTCATACGGTCGTAATTATGTATCCACAACAAATCATTGATGCTCTACAGCATGTACGCTATCCTGGCACAGGAAAAAATCTAATTGAGGCAGGAATGTTGGAAGATGATATTCGGATTTCTGGTCTCGAAGTTTCCTTCTCTCTCATCTTCGACAAAGACAACGACCCATTCCGCAAATCTGTGGTCAAAGCAGCGGAAGTGGCTATTCAAACATATGTTGATGCGAATGCCGCAGTCCATATTCATTCCAAGTTCCGCAAACAGAACATGCCGATGAAATCGGACGATTCTTCCAGTTGGCATGCCCAATATACTATTGCTATTCACTCTGGAAAAGGTGGAGTGGGAAAATCCACTATCTCTGCTAATCTGGCAATCACACTTGCCAAAATGGGCTACCGCGTGGGCTTATTAGACGCCGATATTCACGGACCATCTATTCCAAAGATGTTTCATACCGAGGGCTGTCGTCCTGTTTCTACTCCTGTTAATGGGCGCAATCTTATTGAGCCTATCGAGCAATATGGTGTAAAAATGCTATCAATTGGCTTCTTTGTTGATCCTCAGCAGGCAGTAGTTTGGCGTGGAGGAATGGCGAGCAACGCCATTAAACAACTGATTCAAGATGCCAACTGGGGAGAATTAGACTATTTTCTCATCGACTTACCTCCAGGAACAAGCGACATCCACCTCACATTGGTGCAGCATCTTCAACTTACAGGTGCTATTGTGGTTACTACCCCTCAGCCTGTTGCTTTGGTTGATGCACGTAAGGGAGTGGATATGTTCCGTAACGACAAAATCAATGTCCCTGTTTTGGGATTAATCGAGAATATGGCTTGGTTTACTCCTGCTGAACTGCCCAATAATCGCTACTATATATTTGGTAAAGATGGTGGCAAGCAACTTGCAGAAGAACTCAATATCCCATTGCTCGGACAAGTACCACTTGTACAATCCATCCGCGAAGGTGGCGATGAGGGTGCACCAATCTCATTGCAAGATGGCCACCCTGCGGCACAAATGTTTGAATCTATATGTCAGCACCTAAAATAACCGAACTCGGCACTCAATCCATTCGTAGCTTGCTACTCAAGTATGCCTTGCCTGGTATTATTGCCATGACAGCTACTTCGCTATACAATATGGTGGACTCAATCTTCATTGGGCATGGTGTAGGAGCAATGGCATTGTCTGGATTAACAATAGCCAAACCCTTCATGGATATTTGTGCTGCTTTTGGTAGTCTGGTGGGAGTTGGAGCCAGTTCGTTGGTTGCTATCAAGTTAGGTGAGAAAGACTACCGTTCAGCCAACGATGTATTGGCAAATGTCATACTGCTGAATGTGCTGTTGGGTGCTTTGGTAATGGTAGTAGGATTATATTGGTTAGATCCTATCTTGTATGCTTTTGGAGCGAGCGAAGTGACTATTACCTATGCTCATGAATATATGGAGGTAATTTTGTGGGCAAATATATTGACGCATATTTACTACGGACTCAATAGCATGTTGCGTTCAATAGGTCACCCCAAAGTAGCTATGGTATCTACCATCGTGGCGGTGGTGGCGAATATTATTCTAGACCCTATCTTTATCTTCGTATTGGATATGGGGGTACGAGGTGCGGCATTAGCGACTGTACTTTCACAAGCGGTAGCAGTAATTGGGCAAATGGTGATATTCCTTAATCCTAAAGAAGTAATCTATTTCCACCGCGGCATATGGCGTCTCAAACGCGATATTACCATGCGTGCTTTGGGTATAGGCATGGCGCCTTTCTTGATGCACATGGCAGCTTGCTTTGTGGTCATTGTCCTCAACAACCAACTCAAGCGTTATGGAGGCGACATGGCGATTGCTACATTCGGAATGACTAACCGCTTTATGTTCTTCTTCTCGATGATTGTGATGGGTATCAATCAGGGTATGCAACCTATAGTAGGGTATAACTACGGTGCCAACCTATATCCTCGTATGATGCGTGCTTTCAAGTTGTCCGTCTATTGCGCCACTTGTGTAATGGGAGGATTATGGTTGTTTGGAGTGATATGGCCAGAAGGGTTCATTCGTTTGTTTACTCACGACGAACTGTTGATAGCGCAATCTATTGCGCCTGCGCGCATTATGTTATGCGTGATGTTTATGGTGGGATTCCCAATGATTACGGGTAATTTCTATACATCTATTGGCATGTCGGGGAAAGCAATATTCCTTAGTCTTTCGCGTCAAGTATTATTCTTGATTCCACTAATGTTGTTGTTGCCTAAACTATTAGGTGTATGGGAAGTTACTACGCACTTTTCTCCTATCTGGGGGGTGTGGTGGAGTTTGCCTATCAGCGATGCTCTTTCTGCGATTACTGCGGCCATACTTATCAATCGCGATATGCGCAAGTTCAAAGTTGCGCCTCATCTTCCCACCGACAATGCATAGCGCTGGCGAAGGGTAGGAATAGTGGGTGATTGGATCTCTATGTGCAATACATATACCCCTATATCTACTATTTGACCATTCATATTGGTTCCGTCCCAACAGACCATACCTTCTGATGAAGAGGACACTTGTGGCACATGTTTTACCAGTACTCCATTGGCTGTATAGATAGACAACTTTGCTGTGGTCTTTTGGGTGGGCACATAGTAGGTAATACATGCTTCGTCTTCCCAGCCATCACCATTAGGGGAAATACTTTCTGTTTGTAGTTGTATAGAGGCCTTGTTGTAGGTTTCTTCATCGGTGAGTGGTGTGTTTTGCACTTCTCCTTTTACGTAGATATCATCTATATAAAAGTCATAACCACGCTTCTTGCTATTCTTTATCACGATAGCACTATATTTACTGCTGAGCATAGGAACAAAGCATTCGCCTTCTTTGGTCCATACACTATCTTTCCCCTCTACTAACGAGTATAAATGCATTACGCCATCTTCTGAACGCGTTACGCGAACATGTACATACGAGGCATCTGCATCCAATAGCTTCTTCCGAGTAGTATCCTCAATGATTTTCCGTGCCTCGCCCTCTGTTTGTTGATAAAGAGTTATATTCTTGTTTGCTCCCCCTATCTGTACAAAGAGGCCATTGCTGCTAATGTCGTCTTCCTCCAAGGCAATGTAAAACCGAATTAGATTATATGCGCTGCATGTTCCTGAAATACGTACCCAAAACTTCCATTCCGCATCAATGGCTGCGGTGCTTTCGTGAAAAAGCACACTTTCTGCAGCTTCGGCTGCTTGACTTTGTAGTTGTCCTTGTTTATTGATGGCAAACGACTCCCAATTGCCCCACCATACCATTTGTGAATGTTCTGGATTCGAGAAATCGTCCTGCCATTCTTCTGCTATTGCTGAGCAGCATACTAATAAACCAATCAACAAGAGGAAACTTCTTGGTAACTTTTTCATAACATACCTGCCTCTACCAAGTTTATCACACGTTCTACGATGCGATCTTTATCATCTGCATCATATTCTTCCTTAAGGTCATTCTTGAATAGTTTAGCCACGAACTGCCAGAAATTGGCACTTGCCTTACCCCTATAATGCTTAATTATTTCGTAACTCGTTCTATCACTTTCTCTATCCATAAGTTTCATCAGCATCTGCCCCTGTGAGGCCGTCATGTGACGAAAATCATTCTCGTATTTCCTAAATAGGTACTTCTCGTGTTGTCTCCACCATTTGCGACGTGCTTTATCGTCAGGCAACAAAGCCAACTGATGGTCAGCTACTTGCATTTCTTTTGTTAATTCCTTGGCAAAGGGGAGGGTTTTCTTCACATCGCGAACAGTCTTCCAATAGAAACGTTCTTGTTTCTTGTTTTTGAAGACCATCTTTGGGTACACCCACACATCCTGCATTCGAGCCAAGTAGAAGGTGTCATTTTGATTTATTTGCAGCATTACGGAATCCACAACACTTTGGCTATATACCAAGTTTGTGAATACGAATATAACGAGTATGCAAAAAATCTTCTTCATACTTAGTCAAAACGGAACGTCAGGGGAGCGGATTTTTGTATACCCTTGGTATAGGTTTAGTATACCCTTGATGCAAGATTGATCAGCAAAGATCAATCTTGCATTTGTCCCATGATGTTGTAGATTTTGCCGTCACGCAAGATGAATATTTGACCATCTTGCATGATCTTCTGCACATTATTTGTTTGGGTTGGCAGATGATCTACATCAGTTGTGCCATTTATTTTCCAGATAGCATATAGTGTGCCATACCATCCTGCAGGGATAGAGGTAATCGCTGTACCTGTGCCTTCTGGGTTGTCGAACCATCCCACAAAAACGTATCCATCTTTCACAGGAATTGGGAGTACGAACGTTTCTGTCACTTTGGTAGGTAGGTCACCTGTCAAACCATAAGCCACTCGATACGCATCTCCCCATGCTTCAGGTTTTCCTGCTTGAGAGAAGTCGATGGTTGAACCAACTACAGTACCATCTGCTTTCTTTGAAACATTGGTGCAGTTGAAGAATGCATAGAATTGTTGACGCCACTCCGAATCGGTGGTGATGGATATGCCTTGAGCAGAAGCCACAGACAGGATATAATCGCCTAACCATTTCCATGGCGATTTAGAATCGGTCATGAAATCTAATCCCAAAGCTCCAATATTGGTCCAAGTGAATTCCAGCACCTCGGTAATAGGGCGCGAAGTACGCGTTTTGAATGTGCCGCTTTCGTTGCTGTATCCTGTATAGTATGCGTTGAAACCGTCCATAAATTCAATCCACAGTTCCTCATTGCTTGGTACTTTGCCGCCCAATACTTTACCTCCGTTCAATACCCAAGTAATGGTATAGATAGCTTCATCCGAATCGGGGTTGCTATTCTTCCAAATAGCATATATAGTACCCTTATATCCTGCTGGTATAGAGGTGATCTTAGCACCCTCGCCCTTTGGATCTTCATACCATCCTACAAATTCATCACCATCTTTTACAGGTGTTGGCAAGGTGTAAGTAGCATCTACGGACGATGGCAGTTTTGCGCTTATGCCATGTGCCTCTCTGTATGCATCTCCCCATGCCTCAGGTTTTCCTGCTTGAGAGAAATTGGCTGTAGCAACCTTTTGATTACCTTGTACAGTTCCATCATTGCAGTTAAAGAAAGCATGTACATGCCAACGCCATGCACTTTCGCCATCCAATGCACCTGCTACAGATATAATATAATCACCCAACCACTTGTATTCAGATTTGCTATTGGTCATAATATCTTGCATCTTTGCGTTGGCAAAGGTAGCTACGTTCTCAATAGTTTGATCTGCACGGTTAAGACCATAATATGAGTTGTAGTATGGTTTGAATGTCTCCCATAAGTCGGTATTGCTTGGCACATCGCCGCCTAATACTTTGCCGCCATTCAATTTCCATACAATATCAGGGTTGATTGGATCAACATCAGGCTCTGTGCCTTGACCTTTCTCTAAGAAGATTTCTGGATAGGTGGTTTTGTCGGCTGTAACAGTCACAGTACCAGTATAGTCTTTGTATCCATTCGCATGTACAGAGACTGTGTATTTGCCTGGTTCCAAATTCTCGTACATAAAGATACCATTGTAGTTATGGTCTGTGGTGTAGTAATCTTGATCCTTGAGCATTCGTTTTACGTATGGATAGCAGTTACATTTAATCACCTCGCCTTTCTCATTGCGCAATACAACTTTCGCGCCATTAATAGGCTTATATATATCATTTGAACTTGGATAAGGTACGTAATGCGTATGACTAAAGGTTTCTGTCTTTGAGCGAACATAACCCAATATATACCCCACTTTTTCTCCTGCTTTACCATAGTAATCCATAATACCTCGATAATAGCGAATACCCTCTTCTCGGCACCAATCTGGATTCAATGCGCGATGACGAGCAGGGCTATAGGTGTGGAAATAACCTTCGGACAAGAAACCAGGAATCTCATGCTTCAAGGCGCCCAAATAGCCATATGTCGAAGATGTGTTATAGAACGACAAGTCGCCTACAACGCGTGGGTTGCTAGGAGAGTAATAAGTGGTTGGTTCTGGTCCGCCACCACCATTCTTATTTTTTGGTGTAGTATAAAAAATATCATACAAACGCGCCATACATTTCTTAGCCATCTTATCACTATTAGTAACTTTTGGTTCTCCTGTATAGCCGCGATATAGAATTACAGGATAGTTTGCGAAACTTCCGTCACTTCCATCTGG
Source organism: Paludibacteraceae bacterium (assembly GCA_017457295.1). GTDB lineage: Bacteria > Bacteroidota > Bacteroidia > Bacteroidales > Paludibacteraceae > Colicola. Next base: position 32,976 of record JAFTHS010000007.1, read on the forward strand.
TCCTGCATTCGAGTGAATAGATATAAAGTAATCTGCTCCATAGTTTTCGGCTTCAGAGCAAATAGTACTCAATGCTTTGTTGTATTCATTAGTCCCGCTACCACCTGATGCGCGGCGAGACATTTTTACGTCAAAACCAGCATCTTTGAGCTTGGTCTCCAGCATAAATGCTTTCCATAGGTTGGTGTTCGATTCAAAGAATCCTAATGTATCGCCAGCAGCATAGTTGATGGTGGCCATAGGGCGGCAATTTGGTCCCCAACTGCCGTGACCAGGGTTGATATATACTTTCGTTGCATTGGCTGACATCAATACAAGGCAAAATGCAAATATAGAAGCAATTCGTTTCATAATGGATAATCTTTATGGGTGATTTATTTTACATTCATTACATATACTTTTCCTGCTGCGGTTGAGAAGGCTATTTGTCCATTTGCTGCATAAGGATAGATGGCCATCATCTCCTTATTTATCAATATTTGCTTCTTTCCTTGCATATCATATGCCACGATAGCTGAAGCCGTTAAGTATTTGCCATTATCCTCATCGTGCATACCAATGATAATATTATCGTTATACCATTGTGGTGCACGGCAGTCAAGTGCGATATAGTGCACGTTCTTACCATTCAAATCGCAAGTATAGCAACCCTTACCAGAAACGTAATACAGAATCTTAGTTCATCGGGTGAAATGCTTGCCCAATTGTAAGCATCATCTGCTCCGTTGGGCGTGAGGATAGTAGATTTTCCATTGAGTGTGAGTACAATATGTAGGTCACCATTGATAGCCACGTTGTTGGCTTGGTTGGCAGGTACAAGCTTGCTCAGATCGCGTTGCCCCTTAGCTATCATCGCTCTTTTTTGAGCTTTGATAGTGTATTTCACGATGTTGTTTCGTAGTGTCATGTCATCATTCATATATCTTTCGCGATACACGATTTCTTGTCCATCTGAACTAATCTTTACGGCCCAACCTGCACCCTCGGCATCGGTAATAGTGGTGATATTACCTGTAGCCAAGTCATAGCGTTTTAATCCACTATTTACGTCATTAGTCAGTAGAAGGTAATCGCCTTTTGGACTGAAACCTGCTACTTTCATCTCCTCGTTGGTAGAGGTCGAAAGTTGTTCTGTTGAAACTATCTCTAATAGTTGAGCACTGGCGAACATACTGATGGTGCATATTGCACAAAGAAGAATTGTTTTTCTCATGATATTCATTGTATAAATGTGAATAGTTGATTTGCTTATTTTGCGACAAAGTTACTACATTTTCGGTATATACGCAAATATTTACAAAAAAAATCGTGATATTTTTATTTCATTTATCCTTCCTGAATGAGCAATTAGCAATAAAAAAGGTGCCTAACTCGCGTCAGGCACCTAATATTAATTTAATCCTATTGGATTATTGTAGCAAGAATGATCGACCATTTTGAATTACGATACCACGATAGTTCTTATCTACTTGGCGACCCAATACATCGTACATAGGAGCGTTGAGATCAAGAGTTGCCTCTGTCACAACATCCTCTACTGCTGTATCAGGATCTGGAGCTTGAGCATCAGCCAAAGCTGTCTTAGCTGGGATAACGATAGTGTTATCAGCGGTTGGCATGGTGTAGCGAGTAATATGGCCTGCAGAAGAAGCGATCAAGTTACCTGCATAGTCGAAACTCAATTGGTGGATAGGACCAAGGTTGTGCTTGAATGACTCTACGTACTTCACAGTAAGTTTACCTGCCTCATCCCATGCGCATTCGAAGACAATGAACTGGTTGTTATCATCAGGCAATACAAGATACTTTTGGTCGTTGCTGAGAGCAAGAGCACCGTCGTTGCTACCATTTACGTATGAAGCAAATGCATCGTAGTGAGTAGAGAACTCGCACTCCTCATTGAAGTTGTAGTAGCGAGCAGAAGTAGCATAGCTATTGTTACCTCCCGAATAACGGAGAGTAGAGCAGAAGAAACCGTAGTCAGTCAAGATAGGTTGGCCGTTCTTGTTAACAAGACCCGCGAGGTTGCTGCCCTTTCCATATATCTCAGAAGGAGCACCCTCCCAAACTTTGGCGATAGAGCCATCCGCTTGACCAATATTGTAAATGAGGATATTACCCAAAGATGTACCGAAGTCTTCGTTGTAAACGATGAGCTTAGACTCAGTGCCCTCTTTGTAGATAGAAATACCTGCGGTAGAAGCACCTACATTCACGCCATTGTTGCTAATAACACCTGCAGCATCGCGTGTGCCAGCGAAGAATTGGCTTACCTTGGTTGGGTCGGCAGGATCAATTACGAAGATACCACTATTGCCGTCACTATACTCAGCTGCGAATACTGTACCATCAGATGCTACAGCCAAACGTCTTGGAGCATCCCAAGTGCCACCATCTATACATGCGTATGGCGTACTGTTGAGTTGGGTAAACGCTTGGTCGTAAATAAACAAACCCTTAGTATCTGCGGCATTCATGACATAATAGCGTCCGAAGTAGTTAGACTCAGGATGTGTATCAACAACACCATAAGGCATAGTGAGTAATGTAGTATCCATATAATCACTGACAAGACCCATACCAGGAACAGGTTTGCCGCTTACGCGCACAGCCCAAGTGGTAGGTGTACCAGAGTAGCCAGGCAGCTCGTTGTACTTAACCACTACGGTATTCTCACCCTTCACTGCAGGAGTTGGCATAGCCACTTCGCCTACCTCTTTACCATCTTGGTAGAATACGATAGCAGAAGAAACAGCGTTTTCGGTTGCTTGGAAAGTGAAGGTGTAAGTAGAGTCGGTAGTGTTGTTAGTGAGTTGTAGGTCATATGCACCTACGCGTGCTACGATGGGCTGTTGTACGCCGTCGGTGGTGTAAGAATATACCTTGCTATCTGCATAGAGATAGAGGTTGAGTACAGCACCATTAACATATGCACCTGCGCTTGCGTGAACAGCTGCTACTGGAGCTGCGAGAGTAGTACCTTGGGTTAATACTAGAACGGCTTTGTCTAGTCCCTCAGTGATATCAAACAACTTGATACCTGCCACATTGCCTTCAGCATCTTCGTAAGGAGTTACCATCAAGCTCTTGCCTGCATACTTGAAGTAAGAAGCACCTTGATACTTCACGCCGATGAGCGTAGAGTCGAATTCGCCAAGAACGACAGGATCCTCGTTAGGACCAGCGGTTTTGAATTCAACTGGCGCCATCTTCTCAGCATCCATGATGAAGTCTTTCTTTTCGCCAAGAGGAGAGAGGGTCAGGCGGAAGTCTGCGCCATCTACAGCCTCATCGAAGACAGCCGTTTCATCAGTGGTGGCATCGCTTAAGCCAGAACCCAATTGGTAGCCAAAGTATGCTTCGCTTGCGAGCATGCTATTAGCCACATTAAAGATGGTAAAGCGAGCACCATTGCCATAACGGTGAACACCTGTGGTGAGGATGGTACAGTTGTCGGACATACCGCTGATAGCCATAGTATATCCTTGGTCTGATTTGAAGGAGTTGCTGGAGAATTGCGATGTGAACCATTCTACAGGATCAGCATAGAAGTCATCCCAAATATAGAAGCGAGTAGTACCACGTTTGTATCCACTTTCTACAGCATCATCTTGATAGTTGCAGCGAGTATAGTTAACACCTACGAGTTTGTTATCGCAAGTGATAGCAATATCGGAAAGTGCAAGGTGGTCACCTGGGTTGGTAGTATCTACTGGCACGATACCCACGGTAGAGATAGTATCTAGTTTGCCAGTAGTGTTGTTGAGTACATAGATATGTGCAGTACCATTCTCTTCGTGAGTGAGGTAGAAGACAGAGTCAGCATGTTGGATAGTACGTTTAATCGTACCCTTAATAGAAGCTGTAAAGTCTTTTGGATCATTTTGCTTCATATTGAATTGCTCTGGTACAGCCGCATATGCAGGTTGATCAGGATTTGGGTAATCTTGGAAGTTAGCACTTGGGTCTATATAACCTTCTTCCTCCAAGAAGAGGAATGGATAACTTGTTGCATTTGCTACCACCTCTATGGTTTGATATTTGCGGTGAAGAGGTTTATAACCTTCTGCAGTAGCCATTAACTTGTAGGTACCTGGCTCAAGATCAGGGAAGTAGAACAAACCATTATAGTTGTTATCTACCGTGTAGGTAGCCACCACTTCGCCATTCTCTTTGCTCAACGTAACTACAGCACCATTGAGTGGAGCATATTGGTCATTGGTATTAGCTGCATACTTGTAGAGTTCGTGGGTGAATGGATTGTGCTCATCTTTTACAGTACCCAAGATATAACCCTTGGTGTCTGGCTCTGCGCCGTAGAAATCCACGATACCGCGGTAGTAACGGATACCCTCTTGCTTGCAGTAGTCGGGGTTCAATGCACGGTGACGAGCTGGTTGATAGGTGTGGAAATATCCCTCTACGAGGAAACCAGGAACACCATGGTGCAATACGCCGAGGTAACCTGTATAAGTCTTACCAGAAGATGGAAGAGTAGCATCATAGCTGCTTCCGTAGAAATCAATATCTGCCAAGATATGCTTAGATGTCTCAGGGTCACGGGTATCGTAGTTGGTAGGCTCAAGACCATCCATAGAACGGCACTCAAATGCGTGATACCAAGAGCGTTTGCAACGGTCAATAGCACCTGGAACTACGTGTGTACCATCTGTATTACCACGATAGAAGTATGACAAATAGTTCACGGTGTTACCATCGGTAGCAGCGTTAGAGTGAACAGAGATGAAGTAATCCATGTTGTTTGCCTCCGCCTCATCAGCGATGTCAAGCAATGGACGGTTGTATTTCTCGTAATCTGGCAAACTCTTGTAGTGCTCGTAAGTATAATCTGGATACTCACCATCCACTTTCTCGTATGGCCAAGGACCTGCTTGTGTGTGAGACATCATGACAAAAGCACCGGCTGCCTCAAGGCGGTCACGGAGCTCAAGACACTTCCAGAGGTTGGTGTTCGACTCGTAGAAACCGCATGTATCAGGCATACCTGTAGACTCTAAATTAGGATAAGGAATAGTAGCATTAGGACGGTCATTAGGCCCCCAACTACCGTGACCTGGGTTGATATAAATACGTTTGCCAGTCAAGTCAGTTGCAAACATGGCGATGCTAACTACGCATGCAGCCATAATAAGTAATGTCTTTTTCATAGTCGTATGCATCATTTAACGTTCATTACATAGATTTCACCTTCGCTTGTAGAGTAAGCGATTTTTCCATCGGCCGCTTGTGGGAACACCGCGATTTGCTCGCCATTGGTCAATACTTGCTTCTTGCCATCCAAGCTATAAGCTACGATAACAGACTCCAATACCACTTCGCCATTATCCTTGGTATCACAACCAACGAGGATATTGTCGTTGTACCATACAGGAGCGAGGCAGTTGTGACCAATAAATTGGATATTGCTGCCATCAATGTCGCATACGAAGCAACCTACTGCACTGATGTAGTAAGATACTTTCTTGCCGTTAGGAGAAAGAGATGCCCAGTGGTAGCTGTATTGCTGTCCGTTAGGTGAGAATACGCGAGTCTCACCATTCTCTGTGATCATTAGTTGTCGATCTTTTACGGAGAAAGAAGGACGCTCTGCCTCTACAACCATAGCTTCTAACGTGAGTTGGCTTTTAGCCATCATTTTGCGTGGTGCACCATCAAAACTATGGCGGACCACATTGCTGCGGCGAATTTGCTTTGCATCGGTAACTACTTCGCGGTAAACGATTTGCTTACCATCGCGTGCTACTTTTACATTGTAGCCTGCGCCATCAGCAGTAGTAATAGGAGTGATTTTTTTACTTGCTAAATCAAAGCGTTGTAAACCTTGATTGCTAGTGTTAGTTAACAAGAGGTAATCGCCATTAGGGCTAAATGCTGCTACTTTCGCATTGGCATTGTTTGCCACACGTTCAGTAGAAGCCACCTCCAACAATTGTGCGCTCGCCATCATTGGGATAGCCAACGCCAAAAAAAGATAGATTTTTTTCATGGTTGTTGTGTATTTTTATAAAAGGTTAATTAAAATGGTTGTGTGTCTTTTTGCTAAAGCGCTATAAAGTTACTGCTTTTTTTTGACCTAAGCAAATATAAAGACGAAAAATACAATTTTTTACAAATGAACTAGTCATAAAAAAGGTGCCTAACTCGTGTCAGGCACCTAATATTAATTAAATCCTATTGGATTATTGGAGCAAGAATTTGTAGCCGTTTTGAATTACGATACCACGATAGTTCTTATCTACTTGGCGACCAAGTACATCGTACATAGGAGCATTGATATCCAAAACCTGAATATTCATCACGCCATCAACAATGCGTACGGTTACCACGCAGGTTGCTTTGAATCCCCCATCAGTAGTAGTTACGGTAATATTAGCAGTACCCTCAGCTACTGCCGTTACTATGCCATCAACTACGGTAGCCACAGTTTCGTTATCAGAAGCCCAAGTGACAGACTTATCCGTAGCATCTTCAGGAGCAACGGTTGCTTTCAATGTAGCAGTTTGAGGAACATCCAATGTCAACTCAGTAATATCCAATGTCACACCTGTTACTTTAATAATAGGTTCGAGTACTGTTATAACACAAGTTGCACTATGATTACCATCAACAGTAGTAACGGTGATAGTTGCTATACCAGGAGCAACAGCTGTTACTACACCATCTGTCACTGTTGCTATTGAATCTTTATCTGACGTCCAAACAACAGATTTATCGGTTGCATTTTCTGGAAGTACGGTAGCAACTAATGTGAGGGTTTCTGATACTTCAAGTTCTGCTTTGGTTTGATCAAGCACTACACCAGTAACAGGTTGCGTGATAGTAACGATACACGTTGTTGTTACGTTATCAGCAGTTGCTGTGATAGTAGCAGTGCCTACAGCCATTGCGGTTACTACGCCATCAACTACTGTTGCAATGTTATTATCTGAAGATTCCCATGATACAGTTTTCAATGTGGCGTTTTCTGGTGCTATAGTGGCAGTTAAAGTGTCTTTTTCTCCAGGAACCATGTTCAATGTGGTATGGTTAAGAGTAACAGATTGTACCGCTTCTTTTACGATGACTTTAAGATGATCTTGATATCCTCCATCTTCAGTTGTAACGGTAATTGTTGCTTCACCTGTTTTTAGACCAATAATTAAAGCAGTATTTTGAATATCAACAATAGTTGAATCAGATGAGGTCCAAATCGTATTTTTATTTGCGGCATTAGCTGGTCTAATCGAATATGCAATACTATAGTTACTCTCCTTACCAATATACATAACTCCATTATTGCCCGCTAAAATCTTAATGCCCTTTACTGAGATTGGCTTAACAGTTAATGTCAATGTATCAGAGAAATTACCTTCTACTGAAGTAACGGCTATCTTGGTCGTTCCAACGGCTTTTGCTGTTGCTATTCCGTCAATATCAATAGTAGCGATTGATTGTTCGGTAGACTCCCACTTAACCATTGTATTAGTTGCATTGAGTGGAGTAAATGTTGGTAAAGTAGATAAGTCTATGGTCTCACCAACTTCGATAGTTGCTTCTTTGTTTGATAATTGCATTCCTTCAACCGCAATACCAGCAGTACGAATTAAGGTTAAAGCTTTTTTGGCTGGTATGAGTGTGGTATTTTCTTTACTTGGCAAACTTACGAGGTATATACCTGCATCACCAGTACATACGATATTGCCAGCATAATCCCAGTTCATTTGACGAATCTTTGCAATACCGTGCTTGATAGTATAGCGCAATGCCAATACTGGTTTGTCACCTTCCCAAGTAATATCGAATACGAGGAAGTTTTGTGCACCATCGTTGAATACCAATACGGATTCATCAGCAGATACTACATAACCACCTGCATTAGAACCTGTAATGATTTCTTTGTAGAGATCTGAAGCAGATGACATTTGTTCATTACCTGCATTGTCATAGAACTTCAATGAAGTAGCACCAGTATTGTTTTGACCATCCTCGCGCACTTGACTTACGAAGAAACCGTGGCTGGTACCCCATGGATTACCCTCGGTGTTGGCTTGACCTGTCAAGGTATAAACAGCACTTGGAGCGGTCTCCCATTTGTGAAGGATTGTGCCATCTGCTTGACCAATGTTATAAACGGCCATACCATTCTTTGGCAAGGTGCCTGCAGGATCTTCGTTATAAACGAACAACTTAACTTCCTTACCATTGTCATATACATAGCAGCCCGGAGTGGAAGAACCTGTATAAGCACCATTATTATTGAATACGCCATTGCCATCGCGTGTACCAGCGAAGAATTGGGTAAATGGTTGGGTCATATCCGCTGTGTTAGCCATGAAGATACCAGAGTTACCATCTGCCCAGTCTGCAATATAGAGATAACCTTCACGATCCATACTCATACGAGTTGGGTTACCAAACTTAGCAACACCACCTTTGTAAACTTCGGTATTTTGTTTTGCCAAATTGTGGTCGAACTCCCAAATACCGCTCTTTGGAGCGTTTGCGGAGGAGGAAGAACCTGCACGGTGCATGACATAGATATGGCCGAATTGATCTGATTCTGGGTTGGTGTTTACAGCATTGAATAGGCGAGATGTGCTCGACTCAATCAATGAATTGTCGGAAGCAATTATGCCAAAGTTAGAAATAGAATTGCCGGTAAGTTGAACTGCCCATGTGAGTGTTGCACCTACAGAATCTGGCAATACTGCTGCCTTAAGATCAATAGAATTATGACCTTGTTTTATACCCTTTACTGGTATTCTTCCTACTTCTACATCCTGTGCATTATAAAATACAACTTCCGCAGATATAGCATCAGTATTGGCATCGAATGTAAATGTATAAATTTCATTTTTCAATGAAACATTTAAATTATATGCCATAATAGCAGGAATAGCTGGTTGTGTTACTCCTATTGTCGAGAATTTACTCAAGGAATTATCTTTCAATAAGTAGAGTGTCAAGTTTGCATCTTTTACTTGAGCAGCTGCCATTGTATAAGCAGGATTTGAAATATCCAATGTGGTGTTGGTAGTCTTTATTAGAATAGGTTTATCAACACCATCTGTGATATCGTAAACGGCAATACCAGTATTAAGACCGCCCAATTCTTCTAAAGGAGCAACCATCAATGATTTATTTGCATATTTGAAGTAATTTGCTACATGGGTGTGGAATGGCATTGTGCCTTTGATGGTAGGAGCCGATTTTGTAGTATTAACAATTTGCCACTCAAATGCCTCTTTATTTGGAGAAGAGAAAATGAAACTACTACTATCGCGTGGAGATACTACCATTTGAATTTCATGTCCATATTCTGCTAATGTAACACCTTCTGGTTGATTTCGTAAAGAACCTTCAATGCGATCATCAGAAATTGTATAAATAACAAAACGAGTACCATGAGTGCTACTACCAGTTGTGTAAGCGGTAGTTGCAATAATTCCTTCTGTTAATGTTCCCGAATAAGCAAGTGTTGTTCCAACCATTGCATTGTTGTAGTTGCCTGCAGTTTCGTTATTGGCATGTGATTGCCACAACGTACCCGTCCATTTACCATTTGCTTTTGTCCATTTATATAGATTCCATTTGTTAGAGGGATTAAAAGTTACAGCTTCCATATTACATCCAACTAAAACACCTTCGGCTGTAAAGGATATGTCACTCAACTTATAGCCATTAGTTGATACTACAGAACAGAAATCTGTTGGCAAGGTCGTTTCAATTTTGCATGAATCTGGATTAACAACAGCTAAGGTAGGTTCTTTTTTGCTATCAATAGCTAATACATACATTAAACCATTACGATACAATGCGCGACGAATTGTTTTTCCTGTAAACAACTTATCCAATTGTTTATTAACAAACACTTGTTCCATTTCGAATGATTTAGGAACATCCAAATAAATAGGTTGATTAGGATTAGGATAGTTGGTATAATGGATTGTTGGAGGTATATATGCAGTATCGTTCAAATGCAAGAACTTATAGGTAGTCTCATTAGCTTTCACTGAGAATGGAGCTTTGTGTACCTCATGCATTGGGTGATAGCCTTCGCAGCTTGCTTCCAAAGTATAATCGTCACCAGGCTCAAGACCTTCGAAAATGAAAAGGCCGTTATAGTTATTATCTACAGTATATCGATCAACTTCTACGCCACCTTTTTTCAATATAACCTCAGCACCATTACATGGCACCCATTGATCGTTGGTTTTTGGAGCATATTGGAATAACGAGTGATTCATCTTGAATAATGAGTCCTTCACTGTACCCATAATATAACCAACATTCTCCTTGTCGGCACCATAGTAATCTACGATACCGCGGTAGTATGCCAGACCCTCCATATGGCAATAGTCTTGATTCAAAGCACGGTGACGAGCTGGTTGGTAGGTGTGGAAATAACCCTCTACAAGGAAACCAGATGCACTGTTTTTGAGTACACCCAAGCTATTGCTGCCTTCTATTTTTTTTGAGCTACCAGGTGTGGCGTAATGGGATGCGGGGTCAATTCCGCTTGACATGATTTCAACGCGATGAGGCCAACTTGCTACAGATTTTTCGTAACTACCTTCATTGGTATCACTAGATGCTGTGGCTCCACTTCCGCGGAAAATATAATAAAGATAATTGGTTGTACTCGCTTCTGTAGCTGCGTTCGAGTGAATAGAGATGAAATAGTCAATATTATTTGCATCTACTTCTGTACAAATCTCTGAGAGGTTGCGGTTGTATTTTTGGTAATCAGGTAAATTCTTGTATTCCTCCCAAGTATAATCAGGATAGTCTCCATCTACCATAGTGTATGGCCAAGGACCATTTTGAGTACGAGAGTACAATACGGTAGCCCCTGCAGCCTCTAGTTTCTCGCCGAGGTACATACTTTTCCAGAGGTTGGTGTTAGACTCGTAGAAACCGAGTGTATCTGGCATACCAGTAGTAGGTAATTCTGGATAAGGGATAGTAGCCATAGGGCGGTCGTTTGGTCCCCAGCTACCGTGACCAGGGTTTATGTAAATGCGTTTGCCAGTCAAATCAGTAGCAGACATAGAGAGAGTTAGCAATGCTGCTGCAAGAATCATAAATATCTTTTTCATAATAGTCTGCTTATTTTACATTCAACATATAAGTTTCGCCTTGCAATGTGGCAAATACGATAGTATTTTTCGCCACATAAGGATACATTGCAATCATGTCACTATTGGTCAATGTTTGCATTTTGCCATCCAGTGTATAAGCAACGATAGCAGAAGCGGTGGTGAAGTGGCCATCATCCTCGTCAGCCATAGCTATGAGTGTATTGTTGTTATACCACTTAGCAGCACGACAAGCGCGAGCAATAAAGAGTGGATTAGAACCGTCGATGTTAGCAACGAAGCAACCTTTGCCAGCTACATAGTAGCAGATTTTTCTGCCGTCAGGAGATACAGAAGGCCAGATGTAGCTCTCGTTCATACCATTAGGAGCCAAAGTGGTGGTGAGACCATTGCGTTTCAAGACGATAAGGCGGTCCTTGATACTAACCGTAGTAAGGTTGTCAGAGGTTGCCATGTGTTTCAGGTCGCGTTGATTGCGCGCTACTACATGTTGGCGTTGGTTGTACATGTTGAGGCGTACAATCTTGTTTTGGCGCATTTGATTGCGGTCGAGAGTTGTCTCGCGATAAACAATTTCTTGACCATCGCTGCTCACTTGCACATTGAAGCCAGCACCAGCAGCTTCGGTGATGGTGGTGAGTGCTTGACTCTCAAGGTCATAGCGTTGCAGACCTTGGTTAGAACCAGTGGTGAGAAGAATATAATCACCTGCAGGACTAATACCTGCCACCTTCATGTCTGCTTGAGCAGCGATAGGTAGTTGTTGCATAGATATTACTTCGAGTACCTGTGCGCTGGCAGCCAGACTGAGAAGGCAAGCTGCCACAAAAAGCATTGTTTTTTTCATGCGTTTTGATTTAAAAGTTAATAATAATGGTTAATTGTCTGTTTTATCGAATGATTTTAATTCGTTGTCCGTTTTGTTCTATGATGAATAGGCCGTGTCCAACAGTATTTATATCTGTTCCTACCATACGTCCCATGATATCGTATATGCATACTTTATCATCATGCGTTATGTTCTCAATACTTGTGTTCATGCCTTTCCAATGTGCATACAATGTGCCTTTCCAACCGGCTGGAATCACATATAATTGTTCTCCTTTGAATTGGCCATTGTCCCACCATCCAAGGAATGTATAGCCTTCAGGGTGGGTTAGATTTGTGGGCAAGGTATAAGGCGCATCTACAAATGATGGCAATGTAATTGCGCCATGATCTGCTTGATATGTCTCTCCCCATTGTGCAGGTAATCCCGCATTGGTAAAGTCGCCGCATTCTGCCCAACCAATAACGGAGCCATCTGCATAGCGAACTTCGTTAGTTGCATTAAAGAAGGCATAGAGATTAAATCGCCAATCACGGTCTTTATTAGCGTCGCTAATGGTTTCTCCACCAATAGATAGGATATAATCTCTCAACCAACTCCAATCAGCATGTTGTTCCATCATTTCGCTGGCTAATGCTTTTCCTACTGAATTAGGCCAAGTATATTCCAATACGGATGTGATAGGCAAATCTCCCATGGATTCGTATCCGCTATAAAGAGCAGAATAAAAATCGTCATAATCTGTTTTGAAGGTTTCCCATAACTCCGCATTGGTTGGAACTTCTATTGTTGGTAATACTCCGCCATTAAGTTCCCAGATAATATCGGGTTCAATGTTTTCTCCATAAATCGCTACTCCATGCTCTACACCATAGCGATCATAACTGCATACGGCTACTGTTGTGTTGTTCCAATCCTCCATCTCTGATAACTCCCACGACTTACCATATACTACGCCCTGCAAGTATCGTGCATCTTTTTGGGCTGTGGCAAAATCCAAGTCCTTTGGATATACATACACAGTAAAACGCTCTGCAGTAGCATGTTGCCACGTGATTTTTTTGCCTGAGATTGTTAAGTTGCTTGGAGCTGCCAACGTATTCTCTGATTTCCAGTCCATTGCAGGAGGTAAGGCTTTCTCTTGGAAATGCGATGCCGCCAATTGGTCATACATCTTGCAATATGCAGTAGTATTATAGAATACGGAACCTGTATAACCTGATGATAAATTAGCGCGGTTGGCATCTATCTGTTTTTGAATTTCAGCAACACCATCATCGTATCCCTTATACTCATCATAAGCATGATATGCGGCTTGCGAAGAGAAGAAATGTACTTTCTTACCATTTGGCAACTGATTGGAGAAATGCTCACACACATCTTTTGCCCACCATTCGCACAATACATCGTAGTCTTGTCCAGCATAGTCTGTGGACCAATACAATTGTGGATTGATATAATCCACCCATCCCTGTTTTACCCATTCTACTGTGTTACATGCTTGTACATCATAGTCGTCAAGACCTACGATACCGTTGGGCAAACTAATGCCGTATGCTTGAGCAGCTTTCTTTTGTGTCGTCCAAATGCCGAAAGGCCCCATTCCGAAACGCACCCAAGGTTTTACTGCTTGCAGCTGGTCATAGAGCATTTTCATGCAACTATCCACATTTGCACGGCGCCAATCATCGTCGGTATAGCCATCTTGATTAACATCTACTACATTCGATGGTTTGTACTTTGACTTAGAGTTACTATCCTCTGTGGTGGTACCTCCGTAGGGATAAAAATAGTCATCCATCAAAATACCGTCCACATCGTATTTGTTCACAATTTCCATCAACACCTTTATTACGTACGCGCGCGCTTCAGGAAAACCTGGGTCAATGATTTGACCTTTGAACGAACCATTATCGTATTTAATAATCCAATCGCTTGCATTTTGCCACACCTTATCGGAAGTTGCTATTGATTCAGAACTCGTCACGCGAAATGGATTTACCCATATGTGCAACTCTAATCCGCGTTTGTGTGCTTCCTCAATTGCGAAAGCCAATGGATCATAACCTGGATCTTTGCCACGAGTACCAGTCAGGGCTGCCGACCATGGCTCATATGAGGACTGATACATGGCATCGCACAATGAACGCACTTGCATACAGCAGGCATTCATATTACCAGCTACCATCTTGTCAAAAATGTCAGTTAGTTCTTTTTGCTGTTGCTTGCGTGTAGCGTCGTTGGTAACTTTGGTTTTTGGCCAATCAATGTTTTGTACTGTAGCCAACCATGTGGCACGGAACTCGTGTTTGTGCGCATTATTGGCTAATATCATGTGGCTTGCGAATATGGCCACAGCCAAAAGAGTAAATCTGAAGTGTTTCATAGTAGTAATTTTTCTATATTGCTCCATATTCCAAATCCCAATGCGCAGCATACAAGTACAATGTATATTACTCCACTGGCGACTGATGGAAAACGAAGAGGAAGCAGGTTAAAAAAAATTGTAAGTATCATCATGCCAATTGCCATCCACATTTGCCAATGCGACAAGTCAAATATATCAGCAAACGGCATCTCTATTGCGCCCAAGAAATATGCAATAGCAAAATATAGTGCCACGGTTGCTACGCCAATCAGCGATGCCATCCATACCCGTAGCGTCATTACTCCGCGTAGTGTTAATAATCCCCATATTACTCCCACCAAAATGATTACTTCGGGCAGTATAGCACAAGTACCCGCGATGATTAAACTGCTCAAGAATGCCTGTTCTACGGGTACCTCTTGATAATTAACCGTTTGCAGTATGCAATAGGCAACCATTATGGCCAGCACTACTGCTTGTCCTTGCCAACATCCGTGCAAAATGGTTATTGATGATATCACTAACCAATACGTAGCCCCTACAAACGCTGATGGCAGGTTGGTCACTCTTATTTTGCAGAATAGGTTCATCATTATCAGAGCATTGATACCAACTAGCACCAGTGTTACAACCTCCGACACTACTCCATTACCATCTAGTAGATTAGGTATCCACATAGCTGTGCCAAGAACGATGAATAATATCGTTCTTAGCATGCTATTTTGGGCAATGTTTTTTAAGAAATATCTCAAGTGATATGTTGTGTTTCTTTTGGTATTATCTGCTGTCGTTGCCGTCTCGTTGCCGTGTCGTTGCCGTAATTGTCAGGTAATAGATAGGTA
>JAFTHS010000110.1 GCA_017457295.1 Paludibacteraceae bacterium
AGGTTGAGAATAGAGATGCGGCATATCTTACCGCAATGGATTTTTGACCTGTTGTACTATGCGTCGTAGGTCGCTTCGCTTGCTAAGTCCCAACCTCTGTCTCAACTCGGACGGCGATACCGGAGCGTTTTTTCGGGTGAAAAATTATCGCAGAGAATTTTTTGCCCGAAAACCCTCGGCTTGAACGTGGAGGTATTGTCCCTCCGAGTTAACTTCTTGATGGGACTTTGCGAGTGAAGCGGGATTTTCACGCTATATATACTTTTTGTAGCCCATTCTGTCTTTCATTCGTAAAAAACGGAGTACCTTTGCAGAGTATAAAGCATAATATAATGAGTTCAATAATAATCATCTGCATATTTGTCTTACTTGTGGCATTTAAGATTTGGATGTCTTCGCCCAAGAATATAGGCAAATTCGGAGAAAAGCGTGTGGCTCGAAAGCTGGATTGGCTCTCGAAAGAATACACCACGCTTAATGATATATTATTGCCGACTCACTATGGAACAACTCAGATAGACCACATCGTCGTTTCGCCATACGGAATCTTTGTAATTGAAACCAAGAATTATAAAGGTTGGATATTCGGGCATGAGAATTCAGAAGAGTGGAAACAAAGTTTACTTGGCAAAAAGAGATTTTGGGGTTGGTCTAGTGAACAGCATAAGTTTAGAAACCCAATACGACAGAACGAGTTCGAAGATAGATACAATTTGCTGTAGATTTGTTATATTTACACCGATAAATCGGAATTTATGGAAATTAAAAATAGACCCAACCCCAATGAGGCTTTTCCGAATCCGAAGATTCCAAGCCTCTGCTTCATCAAGAACGTGGTGAAGAACCCGCGTATCATCATCGGCGACTATACCTACTATGATGATGTGGATGGTGCTGACCAGTTTGAGAAGCATGTCACTCATTTCTACGACTTCATAGGTGACCGGCTGATTATTGGCAAATTCTGCGCTATTGCCAAGGGTGTGGAGTTTGTCATGAATGGAGCCAATCATAGGATGGACGGTGTGACAACCTATCCGTTTTATGTCATTGGTGGTGACTGGGGAAGTGCCATTGCTCCAGTGAAAGATGAATTGCCTCTGAAGGGTGATACCGTTGTGGGCAATGATGTCTGGATTGGCCAGCATGTTACCATCATGCCAGGCGTTCACATAGGTGACGGAGCAATTATCGGAGCCAACTCTGTTGTTGCCTCAGACATTCCTCCATACGCTGTTGCCGTGGGAAATCCCTGCCGAGTGGTCAGGATGCGTTTTGATCACGAATTCATCGCCTTTCTGCTGCAACTGAAATGGTGGGATTGGGACATTGAGAAAATTGAGCGCAATTTCAAAGCTTTGTCAAGTGGTGATTTATCATTGATCAGAAACCTATAAATTCGAATTTTATGGTCACTTATTTTGATGCATGTGAGATTCTTGAAATGCTGTCTGAAGCATCTGTAAAGGTGTTTCTGGACGGCGGTTGGGGTGTCGATGCACTTATAGGCAGAGAAACAAGAATACATAACGACATCGATCTGTTCGTAGAGAAGAAAGACTA
>JAFTHS010000111.1 GCA_017457295.1 Paludibacteraceae bacterium
ATAAGGTGTAGTGATTACCATCTCAAAGGCAAGCACGATAGCCATAACGGACTTGTCCACGCCGAGCGATGCACCAAGTGCGTTGAAGTTCATTGTACCACCCGTATAGATACCTGTCATCATACCCGACACTTTGGCTGGCTCAGGAAGATGATTGCGGAAGATGAAATATCCCGACACTACAGACACGAGCACCGCAAGAATACCACCTACGAGTGCCCAAGCAGTTTTAGGCAGGGCTTTGGTCCACAACTTAAAGTCGCAGTTGAAAAGCATCAATGGAATAGCCAAAGGTACTGCCACATTCATCATCATAGATTGCATTTTGCTGAAGGACACTGCTACTTCAGGATCTTGAAAATGGAATACACCACAGAGTGAAGCAATAATGCCCACTGCATATGCAAGTACTACAGTACCTAGGGTTTGTACCCATTTCCAACGCTTAAATCCCTCTATAATCAACAGAGGAACAAGCACATAACATGCTAAAATAATGTAAACTTTTGTCATGATTATTTTGTTTCTTCAGGTTTATTCAATTTGCGAGCAAGATACATATACTCTTGCAAGAACATCCAGAAAGGCATTGTGATGAAGCCCGTGAGAGGGATGATGATCAGTTGCCAAACGAACTGCACGGAGTTGTGGAATGCAGGGTCTTTGATTGCCCAACGAATAATGAGCCAAGCTAACCAAAGGGGCAATGTGATAACGCCTGCCACCAATGCGAGAGGCGACATGATAATTAACATTAAGAGCAACAGCCACTTAGGCATGCGGTGTTTAGGAAACCAGTTCTTGTGCGCAGGACGATTCTTGCTAAGTTCAGCCCAGTTCTTCTCGTAGTTCTCATCATCGGGCACCCAAAGGATTTGCTCGCGCATACGATTGGTAAGTTCCTCGCGCATAGCAAGGATGAGTTTAGGGCGTTCTAAATCAGCATGTTCCGCGATGAACTGCGTCATGTTGATAGGTTTGCCGATATTGATAACGAGCGTGTCCCATAGGTGGAACCAGTCGCTATACTCCAGTCCGACAGGTACGATATAGATTGGCTTCTCATGTCCAAACTTCTCGTTGGCGCGCAAAGTAATACGGAAGATTCCTTTGCCTAATGGCAGAAGCGAGTGCTTGGTACGGTGCGTACCTTCTGGGAGAATACAGAATGGTACACCCTCTTGTAGGGTATCAATAGCGCGTTCGACCGTTTCATCGTTTTGCAGCACTTCGCTTGCGCCATCACGCATACGGCGGATAGGCATTATCTTGAGCCAACCTAATATCTTGGCAAACAATGGTTTACGAAAGATGTCGGCGCGAGCGACAAATACTTTTCTCTCGGAATTAATAGAAAGCACCGCCAGCGCATCTTGCAGCGCGTTGGTGTGATTGGGAGCAAAGATGACCGCTCCATCGGTTGGAATATTCTCCTCGCCTATATATTTAATATGGCGATAGGAATGTCGGAACATCCAGTTCACCAAAGGGAGGAGAATGCGATAACCACGATTTTCATCATGTATCTGCTTCTTCATATCTTCTCAGATTTTGATTCAGTGCTGCAAAGGTACGGATTTTTTCTGGAACGAGCAAATAATTCCACCGAAAAAGACATTTATGATAAGTAGAACGGCATAATTTTTGCCTATAGTATGAAAAATTAAGTTAGTTTTAAGTTTGTTATAGGAAGAAAGCTATACCTTTGCAGCAGATTTAATAAAACAATACATTTGCTGCGTTATGGAAGGAAAGAAACCCCAAGAAAGAAGCAAAAAGCAAAAGACAGTACGCTTTTTCGTGATTGTATTTATCTGCCACATCATCGGCTTCGCGCTGATATGGTTGGTGCAACATTTTATAAACTAAAAACCTAATGCCTTATGACAACAATCTATGATTTCGCGGCACTCACCAATCGCGGTGTAGAAAAGTCGTTTGCAGACTATCGTGGCAAAGTGCTATTGATTGTCAACACCGCCAGCAAGTGCGGTTTTACCCCTCAGTACAAAGAATTGGAAGCATTGTATCAGAAGTACAAAGACGCTGGTTTAGTGGTGATTGGCTTTCCTTGTGACCAGTTTGCGCACCAAGAGCCAGGCACGGATACGGAGATTGAGCAGTTCTGCCAAATCAACTTCGGAGTGACATTCCCACTGATGAAGAAGATTGAGGTGAACGGAGAGAACGAGCATCCGCTTTATACCTTCTTGAAAGCACAAGCAGGGGGTTGCTTTGGTAGAAAGATTAAATGGAACTTTACGAAGTTTCTCGTTTCGCGCGACGGTAGCGTGATTAAGCGATATGCTCCCGCCACCAAACCCATGAAGATTGAGAAGGATATTGTGGAGATGCTGAAGAAGTGAAAAGTGAAAACTGAAAACTATTTTTTTTGATGCCATATAATACGAAAAAGAGGCACACTCGTTCGTGAGGTGCCTCTTTTTTATTTTCGGCACAAAAATTGCCTACAAGGTTCGGGACCACCATAGGAGATCTGTGGGATATCTGTGAGCTTTCTGTGGCTGTATTAGGTCGCGCTCAAGTTGACTGCGGGTTACGCGAGCACTTCGCGACCACTGTAGCACATCTATGGGCTAGTTGTGTCTTATCTGTGGCGATTGTGTGTCAAATGTTTATGCCTCTATATATTGTAATGCCGTATCTTCGGCATTTTGTTGTTTTTGTGCCGAAGATTTGTAAATGTTGCTATAAAAAGGTGCATAAAGCAAGCGGAAGGTGTTGATTACCAACGCCTCCCGCTTGGGTGTTTTTTTTGAAAAAAAGTTTTCGTGTGCTGACGATTGTGCCGAAGAAATTACCTGTCTGTTGTATACTCTTTGCATACCTTTGTTTATGAGAGTGCATATAGATTAATGGCACATGTCGGACTTCGGCAAACCTCTACTCTTGTGAGATGACTAACATATCTCCCAACTCAGCTTTCGTTTGGCTTTTTTCTGTTTTGTACCATAATGTTTTAGTGGAAACATCTATTATACAGTTCCAATATGTACAAATTGGAGAAGGGGCGTCTGGGTCAAGACATAAGATTTTTGTTGGCACATCATTCTCATTATGTTCGATACCGATTGCTAATAACGCATGTGCCCACTCTTCGCCAAATACTGAAATAATGATAGGAGAATCATTTGCAACACTTGTTTGAATGATGTTTATTGCGTCTTCTCTACTTTTAGCAAGTTTCTGATTTGCAGTAAAGTTTGCGTAATCACGAATATCTTTCGCTAAAGTTCTAAAACAATACCCATCACGAACAAGACCTTGCTTTTCAAGAAGATATGAGAGTAGTTTACCTTTTCTCGTTCTTTTGTCTATTGAACTATAAATACATATTTCCTCTTTTTCAATCATACTCAATATGAGCAGGTTCATTATAACGGAATAAACTGCACATGCACCATCTAAGTCTCCTTGTTGGTGGTGTATATCAATCCATTTTCCAGTGCTATCTTTGGATAAAAGACCTTTCTGATGGTGCAATTTAAGATTGCTAACGATTTGTATTGTTGCCATAGTTTTGATAATATTAAAGTTATTCTGTTACTATATCTTTTACGAGTCGGACGCTGTAGCCATAATAACGTTGAGTTGAATCATCCAAATTATATCTGCTATTAGCACAAAAATAGACATTATAAGTATAATCCATAGAATTTGGATGCACATCAGAAAGCCAATAACCACCAGCAGATTGCACGGCATATACCTTTGTCCCTTCACGAACACCTGCCGCAGGCAAAAATACGGCCCCTGCATTTTCCATTTTAGACCATTGCTCAATAGTAAAACATTGATGAGCGGCATAATATTCTGTATCATAATCCAATTCGAAACCAGAATTGAATGTTATACCCTCTGGACAAATCCAATTATCAGGTAACAATATCAAACCATTTACTCCCGCAACTTGAGCTATTCCATATAATTTGGCATATATATCATCCTCAAGATTCCTATCTATTAGATAATCCCACTCTCTTTCCGTTAATGTTCTCCAAGTATTAGGCTCGTCATTATCAATTCTATTTATTCCCCAATCCACAAAAGCATCGTAATAAGATCCGTTATTGGTGGAGGTACTCACTCCAAATTTTGCAATGCCATAGTTGCCGCTCCAACCAAACAGGTCAATCTTATCTGCAAGTGCATTACCATCTTTGATATCACCAAATCTTGAACTAGAAGAAATGCTACCACCTGTCACATTATCAGTGCCTAACAATTCATATTGAGTACTAGCAAAAGACCAAGTGTCTGTAGATTGAGTATATTGTAAATTACCTTTAGAAAACACAACTTGCTTGTTCTCACTAACAGAGAAAACTCCAATTATTTTCTTGGGAGTTTCTTCGTCACCAAAGGTTATACTATCTACTTCAGAGATAACGTAGTTTGTTTTTACGCCATTTTTCCAAACATACATGTGTGTTTGAGCAAAAGTAATGGTTACTAATGCGATGAAGATCGCTAAAGTTGTAAATCTTTTCATATTCTTTTGATTTTAAGTTGTTTCTTATTGTTTGATAAAGCGAATGACTTGCGTACCTACTTGCAATAGGTATGTTCCTGTATTCAAATGGCTAACATTAACTTGCGTGCTGTTGTCTATTATAAGCAAGCGACCTTGCAAATCGAATACACGTAAAGTTTGTGGTGTAACTCCAGTAATGTGTAAGATGTCTTGAGTAGGATTGGGATACACGACAATAGAGTTGATTGCGACATTCTCAGTTGTTGTTTCTGAAGTATAGATAGAGAATGTTATCTTTTTTACTTCTGCAATGGCTTCTATTGCAAGCACATTGCCATCCTTATCAATCAGTTGCAAATTCTCTTCTGTAAATACCCACTTGCCGATTTTTGCAATATCTTGCAGTTGTTGAGAACCATCGGTCTGCAATAGGACAAGACTTGTTGCCATACATTGCAAAGAGCAAAGCACAGCACAAATGAGAATGACTGTATTCTTCATTGTATCAAAATTAGTTGGGAGTTGGCTCCTGACTGCCCGTGAGTATAAAAGAAAAAGCGTGGAACCTTACCTTTGCTTATTCTTTATTGTGAGGTTCCGGAATGACCCTGTAGCAAGAATAAACAATGAATGCCCACGCCGATATGTTTATCGTTGTGGGACACAACGAACGAAACATACCAAGGGGCATTTATCGCTCTCTTGATTTGGGCTACGAAATTTTCCGGATTTCACAATACCAAAACAAGCGCTAATAAACGCCTTTTATTATGTCTGCTACCCTTCGCCGCTGATGTGCAGACATCCCCAGCGCAGGTTCACGGTGCAAAGGTAATACTTTTTTTTGAATTGAGCAAGAAAAATTGCTTTTTGGGGCAATTTTTGGTTTAGAGAACGGTCTTTAGAATAGGTTGATCTTATATTGAAAGTTGCTGAATCACCTAAAAATAACCTATAAATCACCTAAGAATCACCTAAGAATCACCTAAGATTTACACGGGAAATACTATGAACAACTTAAGCCTATAGACAAGCAAAAAAAAGAGGCACTCAAATGAGCGCCTCTTCCGTATATCTTAATAAAAATATTAAGCGTTAACAGTAGCCATGTGAGCGATGAGGTCGAGCACCTTGTTAGAGTAACCGATCTCATTGTCGTACCAGCTAACAACCTTAACGAAGGTGTCAGTGAGTGCGATACCAGCCTTAGCATCGAAGATAGAAGTGCGAGTGTCACCCAAGAAGTCAGCAGAAACAACTGCATCCTCAGTGTAACCAAGTACACCCTTCAACTCGTTCTCAGAAGCCTCTTTCATAGCTGCGCAGATCTCAGCGTATGTAGCTGGCTTAGCCAAGTTAACAGTAAGGTCAACTACAGAAACGTCCAAAGTAGGAACGCGCATAGCCATACCAGTGAGTTTGCCGTTGAGCTCAGGAATAACTTTACCTACAGCCTTAGCAGCACCTGTAGAAGAAGGGATGATGTTGCCAGAAGCAGCACGGCCACCACGCCAGTCCTTCAAAGATGGACCGTCAACAGTCTTTTGAGTAGCGGTGGTAGAGTGAACAGTAGTCATCAAACCATCGGTGATACCCCATTTGTCGTTCAACACCTTAGCGATAGGAGCCAAGCAGTTGGTGGTGCAAGAAGCGTTAGATACGAATTGTGTACCCTTAACATAAGTCTTCTCGTTAACACCGCAAACGAACATTGGAGTGTCGTCCTTAGAAGGAGCAGACATAACTACATATTTAGCACCAGCCTCCAAGTGAGCTTGAGCTTTGTCTTTAGAGAGGAACAAACCAGTAGACTCAACTACGTACTCTGCACCTACCTCATCCCATTTCAAATCAGCTGGGTTGCGCTCTGCAGTTACGCGGATAACTTTACCGTTAACGATGAGTTTGCTGTTCTCAACATCAGCCTCGATAGTTCCTTCGAACTGACCGTGCATGGTGTCGTACTTAAGCATATAAGCCAAATAA
>JAFTHS010000112.1 GCA_017457295.1 Paludibacteraceae bacterium
ATTTTGCGCTGCGGCACCATAATTATCGGCACCGTCACCGATTTGTTGTTTATTCGGTTCTGCCATTATCTGCACCTCCTATATTCAACTGCATTGGCAGTATTATTTTCAAATTTAGATAAGCAAACAGCCGAACCGGAAAAGAGTCCGATTCGGCTGCCGCCTATGTTAGCGTTTTCTTCTCGGTGCTTTGCTTTCGCCATCGCGGGCTTCGGGCTCTGCATAACGAGAAGGAGTTGTTTTGTACCTGACGGTCTCAGTATTGACCGTTCGTACATTGTCTCCATCATAAACGGGCTTTCCGTTTTCGAAGACAGGTTTGCGCTCCACAGCAGCCTCACCGTGAATTGCATACCACTGGCTTCCATTGACATCCTCGTATACCTGATAATCTCCACGTGGGGGAGCAAACTGAGAGGTATCGTAGAACATCGTGCCGGAGCCATTCTCGTGTCGAACTTCAAAGTAGCCGTTTTCGGCTCTCTGAGAGCCATCGACCGAGTAAACCTGTTGATCGTATCCAGGCATAAAGCTTTGGAATGTAGCTTGATTGTATGCCTGTGCTTCGTCTCCCGGTTCAAATCCGGGCATTTCAGCGTGTTGCTGCATTGCATACCACTCAACACCATTGGACGCCTGCATAATGGTATGAGGCGCATCCGGTTCATCGTAGTACGCGCTGTTGTACCACATCGAGCTATGACCGCCCTGAGTGGCTTCGATTACACCGTCATCAACTGTTCTGAGAGTTGTGCCTTCAGCTGCATCCGGGAATGTGGCAGCGACCATAGCAGCTTCTCCAACAGCTCCGTTGAACTGAGGTGCATCGTAAAATGCTCCTGCACCAGGACCATTAGCAATCTGATACCACTGACTTCCGTCAGAGGCCGTAACCATTGAGTACGGACCTTCGGGCTTTTCAAATTGACCTGTGCTGTAAAGACCGACAGAGGTTTCCTTACCATCTGCACCAACAACCTTGGCGGTAATCTGACCACCGGTGATTTCGGTGCCGGAAACCTGCATTCCGCTAAGATGCGGCATATAGTTTCCAAGGCTTCTGTCTGCAATATCTCCGGCTATTGAACCAGATACAGCAGGGGGTCTTGATGCAACGGACGAAATAGAGTCGCCCGTAAGTTGAGCACCGTTTCTTGCGGCAATTCCACCGAATGTACGACCGACAAAACCAATCGTTCCGCCAGCACCCATTCTCTGACCGCCATTAACAACTGCGTCTCGCACGTAGGAGTTACCCTTAAACATATTGGCAAATCCGCCTGCAAAACCAGTTGCTGCAGCACCGGTACCTGTGGCAGTAGCACCAGCGCCTCCGCCGAAGACTCGACCAGCACTTCTCATTCCTCCGCCAACAGCGCCCGTAACGACGCGTGCTGCCATCAAAAGCTCCATTCCCATGCCGGAGCCGGTCTGAGCCACGTTGAGACCTATCGATGCAAGATAGGAGTCAAACTTCTGGGCGGTTTTGAGGAAAGCGAGCGCACAAAACATCCAGAGGAATACGCTTCCTTGTCCTGTTGAAAGTGCGCCGCCGTTTCCTATGTAGGCACCCATCGAGGAGTTGAAACCTCTCAGGAACCATACGTTCATCACGAGCAACAACATCTGTGATCCGACCATACGACACCAGCTTCTGAACACCGGTGTCGTTGCTTTAGAGGCACCCATGGAATATGCAAGAGGCGAGGTATAGCAGAGCACTCCGACTACGATATACCGTTCTACTGTTTCAAGCAGTAGTTTGAAATAGTTCCAACCGAGACAGAGTTCCAAAATAACAAGGAGCAATAATCCAACAACGGATATCGTGGCGATGAGCGTCGTCAATCCGTTCATTAGCATTGCCTCAATTCCCGCAAAGGTGAAATCCTCTGCACTTAATTGAATGTCCATCAGGGCTGTATACGGTGCCCTGGCAATATTGAGCACCATTGAAAAGATAGGCTTCGCATAACCGATAAGCAGTGCCATCAATGCACTTCGGGCAAGGAGTGCCCACGGGTTTTCCGCATCAGTTAATGGTCCGCCGAAAATACGGAACAGCTGCCAGACCGTAATCAAAAAGAGTATAGCCCATGCTGTGTACTGCATGACTGTAAACGCCTTTGTGACAAACGGGAAATATTCTTCCATCGCTGTCATATCTGTTCCAAGCGCTTGAAGGAACAATCCGGATACGGCATCCATAAGATCAGTCACAACACTGCTGACCCATGTGATTATCCCTTCAAAAATCCAGTCAAGCATATGTGTTCACCTCCATTCCTGCTTGACACGGATACTTAGATGGTTGTCGTACCACCACCGCCACCACCGGGCGAATAGTTACCGCCGGCGATGAGAGGCTGCAAGTAAGCAACGATGAAGCCCAAAGAGTTAAGAATGATCCAGGTGATCACGATTCTCTTGAGCCACTGGGTTGCTTCATCCACTGCACGCTGATTACGCGAAACCATTCGAATAATCAGGGCAATGGCACCCACTGTGACTGCCACAATGGTACTGATCGCCACAATCTGACCGTAAATATCCTGCATGATCGCAGAGAAGCGATCCCAGATAGTTGCGGCCATAACCGGATGCATCGAGAAAATCATAGCCGATGCCATACCAACGAGCGACCAGTAAGCGGACTTGATTTGAGTTCCGCCCAGTCTGAGTTTCTTTACCATGCCTGTGTACCTCCTTTCGAAAAAATGGTATAAAAAATACGCCTTAAAAACTTCGGAGAGTGAAGTTCTCAAGACGTTATTTATACCGTGCCCGTGTCTATCTACACTTTTGCACGATACAAGTATAGCACATTTACATTCCCTTGTCATCGGCAAAAAATCGTCTTTTTATAGGCAAAAAATAGGCACGAAATAGGCACCCCTAAAAGTCAGTCCAAATTCTCCATCAATGTGAGAATATCGAACCACATATCAACCTCTGCGATAGGGGCTGCCCACAAACGAATTGAAAGAATTGTGATTGCCTGCTGACGAAGACGGTAATAGGTTCGTGATGACATCTTAAGCTTTTCAAGCAGCTCGGTGTGAAAGTACCTTTCCGGTCCCAGATATGTGAGATAAATCAGCTCATATAGGCGCTCACCATTGCCCGGCTTCTGTTTGAGCACAGTTAAGGCCATTTCGAGCTTATCTATCAACAATCTTGACTTTTCCACGCCTTCTAATCGTCCTGCAAGCTTTTTATTGCCCAGGGCAAGCTCGGTATCTACGTGTTCAAGCAGCATATCGATACCTTCGAACGGTTTGTCCAGTTCTTCAGCGATGGTTTCCGGCATCATCTCAAGGATCCACTTGAAAGAACGGTAGTGCTGCAGAAGAACCTGCGTGTTGTGGAAAGCAGTTCTGCGTCTTTTCTGCTGGGCATTGCGAACTCTCGTGTTGTCGATCTCGTGATCACCCAATATCCCACGCTTTGTAAGAAGTGAGATAAAAGCGTCTGACTGCTGAAGTATTTTATTCTCTTGCTGTTCATACAGCGAATTTTCGTCCGGTTTCGGGCTCATATGTAAACATCTCCTTTGCTATTTGGGTTATATCCACGGGCGCACATGGCCCACGGATTTTACTCGTATCTTCAACTGCAGGAGGGTATATATAATTACTCCTGCAGTCATATATACAGTTCTTACAATTCGAGTGAGAAAAATACGCGCGTAATTTATATACGTCGAAAAGTGCAACGCGATTTTGCGATACCATTTCTTCAGGTTCAAAAGCACATTCAGAAATAAGCTGATAGCTGTAAAGGGCAATGAGTCTGCCGATATGTTCGCTATCAGAACCCACTTTCTGCGTTTTCTTGCCCAAAATGCGTATTTCGGCGATTATACGCTCAATTTTCTCAGACTCGGGTAATGAAACCTCTGTATCTGTGGGATACAGCATATTAAAAATGAGACAGCCGTAAGATCCGGGAAGACGGTGCAGCACAAAAGCATCCCTATACTTTTGGAAAAAGCGCCACACTTTAGTCTTCTCCCAGTTCCAACGTCGGCCCAGGGTTTCCAA
>JAFTHS010000113.1 GCA_017457295.1 Paludibacteraceae bacterium
ATACATGCCCCAAATCATATCGAAGAGTTGGTCTGCTTGTTGTGGCGATTGTGTAGATTGGTGTAGCAGTTGTAGGTCGCGCTCTTGGAAAAGGAACGCACTTGCTTCCGTAAAACCAGTATTAGGGATGCCTGCAAGGGTATAATAATCAATATCATAAAGCGAAATCACCTCTTCTACATTGTGTCCAAACTCGTGCACAGCGATGTTGTAACCCTTATAGTCCATACCTTTATCACCTACGCGCGTACGCAGGCGAGCAGGTTGTTCTCTGCCCACACATGGACGTGCATGCCCCGAACCACGAGCGGCTTCCACCACGATATGCGAAGCGATTTCCTTCGCTTTGTCGCTGGCAAAGCCCAAATCCATTAGCATGCGAGGCATGTCTTTCTCAAAGGTTTTGGCAGTAGGATAGCGTTTCTGTGTTTCTGCAGTCAGCACATCTTCGGAGATACTGCTGCGACTCTTGAATCCATCGTACCAAATATCGTATGGACGAAGGTCACGACCTAAACGCTCACGAATCAATGCAGCCACTTGTTTTATCTCGTCGGATTCTATCAGTTGGGTAAACAATGCCTCAATCTCTTCCATCGGTATCTCCAAATCCTCGTTGAAAGTACGCAATACATGTGTAGGAGCATCAGGGCGATAAGCATCAATCTGTTGACCTGCACGGAAGATATTGATAATCTGCTGATAGCGGGTGTCTGGTTCGCGGTTTATATCTACTTTCAGTTTGATGTCTGAGTCTGGATTACCACTCACGAGGTTGGTAGTAGGGCACCATAGCAGTTTGTCGTTGTTCACCACCACTGCGGGTATCTCTTGGCGAATGATACGCAACATGACTTGGTAAATCATCTCTTGTTTCTCGCGAGCATTAGGCACATCGGCATAGTTGGACTTGAGTTCATCGCGCAAGTTCCAATGCGATAGTAATGCCATGGGTTCGGTCCACAGTTGCTCACCCTGTTCGTTGCGCAGGCAGTGCATCATGATATTGTAGCCAGCGATATAGTTCTCTGCTTCGCTCAGTGCTTGCGAGTAGTTGGCTACCACATTGCCTGGCACACGATTGCTGAACACATCACCCAAACGAGCACATGCCCATTCTTGGCGTGTCCACTCTTTGCCCAAAGTATTCTTCTCTTCGAGTGTGTAATGCGGGAAGTTCAGTACGCAGATATGCGCAATCTTGTTGGCAAACATATCCTCTGCGAAGTGCGCCATCGGACTATATCCGCTAATAATCCAATCCACCTGTGTAGGATCGCCTTTACCCAAAAGAGTAGTAGGTTCTTGCAGCGTATTATTCAGCATATCAGCACTTTGTCCACATTGCTCCAAAATGAAAGCCATACGGTCATAAAGTTGCTTTTTAGCTTCGTCAGTACCTGCATACGAGTTTGTGATTAATGCCAAGTAGTCCTCCTCTGTACCGTCACTTTCTCGCCACAGCGCAGCGACCTGCGCCGCACCGCGTGCTACCATGCTAGAATCGGCTTCGGAGTGCGCTGCTAATACATTACTCACTGCTTGTTGAATGGTTGGTTCACTAATCATTGCTGTCTGTGTCTTTGTTTGGCAAGCAGTTAGCATAACTGCAATGCTCATAAAAAGGATAGAGTATTTCATATAATAGTTAATATTTGCGTACAAAAGTACAACATTTTTTGCAAATACGAAAATTTATTTACAACTTTTGCATAGTTTTTGTATCCCTTTAAACAAACCAACCATTGAACCTATCAACCTTAACTAATTTTTACGACAATGAGACGCAAGTCTACTATTTTAATCTGTGCTTTTGCCCTTTGCGCTACGATGGCATTGCGGGCCCAAGACTATGTAATGCTTAATCCATTGAACACAGCAGCATTGCCCGCTATTCCCAACAAAGATTGTGGTGGTGATATGGTACGTTCTGCTTTGAATGGCGATGTGATGTGGCAAAATACTAAAAAGCAACTACAGCGCCAGCATTTCTCAGATGAGAGTGTATACAAGGTAATGAAGAAACTCTATCGCTTCACCCACAAGCATTATGTCACTTTCCCTGTGGCATATTGGAGTACAGATCCCCAAGGTGACTCTTTGCTTGTTTCTGGACGTGTATATCTGCCTAAACGGCGCTATCTCAATGGTATTGTGATAGCTAATCACTACACTATATGCTCAGATGCAGAAGCGCCTAGCAATACGATTGCCATGGAGAGCGTATTGACAATGAAAGGTTATGCTGTGATTATGCCCGACTACGTAGGTTATGGATTATCGCGCGATGAAGTTCACCCTTACCTACATTGGCGCAGTGCAGCGCAGACTGCGGTGGATTTGCTAAATTGTATGCCTGCCATGCTCGCACATTATGGCTATAGTTATCCCACCGATGTGGTGATTGATGGGTACTCACAAGGTGGAGCCGTGGCATTGGGAGTGACAAGGCTACTTGAAGAAATGCAAAATAAAGGCGAAATTGATTGGACAATACGCAAACTCTATGCAGGTGCTGGTCCATACGACCCTGCGGCTACCTATGACTATTGCGTCAGTCTTGATACGATGGGAATACCTGCTGCTATACCGTTGATAGTGATGGGATTGAGCGATGCATATGATTTGGATTTCGAACTGGAAGATTTCTTCCTTGAACCATTGCTGTCGAACTATGAGCAATGGATAGGCTCGAAGGAATTGACAGTAGGAGATATCAATCATCGAATGGGGTCTGTTGTTATGAGCCAACTAATGACTGCAGAATCGCTTGATCGCAACCAACCATTGGCTAAGATGTTGTATGAAGCTCTGTCGTGGAACAGCAATATCGGATATGATTTGCAATCTCCTGCATATTTCCTCCATAGCATAGAAGATGAAGTTGTGCCGATAATTAATAGCCGACGTCTAGCTGCGGCAATGCCGAATGATAGAGATATAACTTACGACTTTGGCGAATATGGCTCTCATATGGCTGCTAGCATACCATTTATGCAATATTTGTATCAAGACTTATAGAGTAGTCTAAAGCAACAATCGCCTATTGGCGATTAACAACAAATACCTAACCAACTAAATCCTTAACAACTATGAAGAAGATTTTCTGTGTGGCTTTTTTAGCCAGTATTTTCGCAGGATGCAATTCTGCTGAAGTGGACAACTCCACCGTAAAATCTGTGGACCTAAATCGCTATTTGGGCTACTGGTACGAAATTGCTCGATTTGATCACTCGTTCGAGCGTGGTTTGGAATATGCCATGGCGCATTATACGTTGCGCGATGATGGCAAGATTGATGTGCTGAACACGGGTATCAAAGATGGTCGCGCCAAAGATGCTAAAGGCATTGCAAAAACCACTGATGTACCTGGATTGTTGCGTGTGTCATTCTTTGGGCCATTCTATGGTGACTATCGCATTATGCTATTAGATGCAGACTACCAGTATGTATTGGTAGGCGGCAACAACGACAAGTTCCTTTGGATCTTATCTCGTACACCTCAGTTGGACGATGCTACTAAGACATTAATCTTGGCAGAAGCCGACCGTCGTGGTTATGACACTAGCAAACTTATATGGGTAAAGCAGAGTGCGAAATAGTGCTTTTATAATAGATGACGTCTATTAATATGAGTCTTGAAAACAAAAAAAATCGCCCACGTGTGGGCGATTTTCGTATTCTAAGTCTTTATTCCAAAGCTGCCTCTACTTAAAATAGTCTTTGTGCAAAGATGGTAAGATAGTCCATCCAGTTCTGCCAAGAGTGTCCACCTGCTGATTCGTGGTACTCATATGGATATTGCTTCTCATCCAAGTATTGGCGATAAATCACATTGTCCTCGTACAAGAAGTCCTCTACGCCACAGGCAATCCAATATAGTTGGGGTGGGGTAGCAAACTGCTGTTGCAACAATGCTTCTGTTTGTTGATATGCAGGTTTATCTGATAATGCCAATGCACTCATCTCTATAGTGCGTTCAGAATGAGGTTGCTTGGTATGAGGAACATATAGCGCAGAGAAAATACCTACATAATCAAACGATTGGTTAAGCAATGCTGCTGTGTGCATCGTATGGAATCCACCCATCGACAGACCTGCGATGGCACGATGCTGTTTGTCATTGATAGTGCGGTAGTGCATTTCTGTCCACGCAATAAGTTGGCTAAAGTTCTCCTCGAAGGTGCTCTCCATCCATAGGCGTGATTCAGGGTCATAGTACCTGCCTGTTTGCTCTAGATAACCATTAGGCATAACCACAATCATAGGTCGGCATAGCTCGTTGATAATCAGCGAGTCGAGTATCGCTTTGGCTCTTCCTTTTGTCATCCAACCAGTCTCATCATCACCGCTACCATGCAAAAGATAAAGCACTGGATAATCTTCTTCAGACGCAGCATATCCCTCAGGAAGATACACTGCCACACCTGCCTCTCCGATTGAAGAAGGATAAGATGTTACAACTACCTGACTGGGAGCGTCAGTTTGTTTGGCTTTTGGGCAACAGCTCACACAAGCTATCAGCAATACTAGTAAAAATTTGCTTTTCATATTAATGAATGTATTAGTTAACTGTCTGCAAAGGTACTATAAAAAACGCACATACACAAGTATGCGCACAATTTTTAGAAAAAAATTTGCTCATTTGCAAATTATTTCGTAATTTTGCACCCGATTATGGAATATTGTGCATTCCTACCAAATTGAAGCTTTTAAAACAATTATAACTTTTTAAACTTATAACAACATGATTTACAGCAAAGAGGTACAGGAAATGTGCCAAGTAGCTAAAGGACCTAACCACGGTCCAGCTCCAATCCCAGAAGAGGGTAAGTGGGTGAAAGCCAAAGAGATCGCTGACATCTCTGGTATGACTCACGGTATCGGTTGGTGCGCTCCACAACAAGGTGCGTGCAAACTCAGTTTGAATGTAAAGAACGGTATCATCGAAGAGGCATTGGTGGAGACCATCGGTTGCTCTGGTATGACTCACTCTGCTGCTATGGCAAGCGAGATTCTCGTAGGTAAGACTATCCTCGAGGCACTCAATACCGACCTCGTATGCGATGCTATCAATACTGCTATGCGCGAGTTG
>JAFTHS010000114.1 GCA_017457295.1 Paludibacteraceae bacterium
GCCGTCCGATAACTATAAGTTTAACTATCAAAAAACAATAACAACTATGGATGATTTGACAATGATCCTCCTTGCTTTGGGTATGGTAGCAGTCTTCATGGGTCCTTTCTTTGTGATTAGTGCAATCAAAGACCGCAAAGAAGCGAAACAAAAGCAAGAAGAGGAAGAAAAATAACAACAATTTCCCACAAAAAGGTGTGTCACGATACTGACACACCTTTTGTATTCTAAAAAAAGCTTTTTATTAAGATTGCCGTCTCTTTTACATCTCTTATACCTTGCCCTATTCCACCGACCGAAGACCAAGAGACGACCGAGAAATGACCGACTCAACTCCTTACCCACAAAAAGTGCTGTTTCTTAAGATTGCTTCCAAATAAGGTTGTCTTGCTTCTTAAAAAAATTGACTACTTTCCTAAAAAGGTTGACTCATTTCCTAAAACCGTTTACTTATCTGTTTTTAAAGAAAAAATACCTTAAAGGGCGATTTTTCTTGCTCAATCCAAAATATTTCACTACCTTTGCAGCCGCAAAGTCGTATTGACTTGGCGGACATATTATTAAAAGCGTTTATTAGCGCTTGTTTTGGTCATCAGAA
Organism: Paludibacteraceae bacterium; assembly: GCA_017457295.1. GTDB lineage: Bacteria > Bacteroidota > Bacteroidia > Bacteroidales > Paludibacteraceae > Colicola. The sequence goes on from JAFTHS010000114.1 coordinate 599, forward strand.
ATCCTGCAAAATTTCACCAGCCCAAAGCAAGAAGGCAGTAAACGCCCTTTGGGATATGACTATCCCGCCGCAGAGCGTCCATGCGTGGACTGCTCTGTTTGGTGGCATTTCATATTCGGCGTGGGCGTTCGTTGCTTATTCTTGTTGGTAGGGTCTTGCAGGAACCTCTGATGAGAGAATAAGCAAAGGTAAGGTTCCACGCTTTCTTTATGTATTCACGGGTCGTTTGGAGCCGATGTCCCAACCAAATAGATCATGCCTATGTGAGAAACCATTTATCTCTCATTCCGATATAGCATCACATATTGGATGAGATTCTTATGTTTATTAGTGATGCATGGAGTTTGCGAAAAGCCAATAAGTGAGTAGCAACAATCTAAAAATAGAAATAAATCATGAAAAAAGTTTTATTAGCACTATTGTGCATCATCGGGTTAGCGTTTGCTGCCTGCACTCCAAGAAACGGTGTAGAGAACTTGGATGTAAACAAATTAGACAACACCGTAGAAAAGTGTTGGGAAATTACTACCACCGTTGGTGGGTATTCTGAATCCTACCATGAATGGGGGACCGAGTATGAAATCGGATTGGCACTCAAGACTGCACAAGAAATTATGGGTAATCTTGCCAAATACTCCTACAAACCCTCCAATGCAGCAGATGAAGAGTCTTGCTATGCTCTTGATGGTGATGAATACGAATATGACTATTAAGATTCCGTAAGATATTTTAGTTTGTATTTTTACCCATAAATCAATTAAAAACAAAAAAATTATGAAAAAGGGGCTTCTTTTGATAGCCATTTTAGCATTCGTAGGCGCAGCTACTGTAGTTGCACAACCACGCGCTGTCGGTGTTAATATCGGTTCTGGATTTGACATATCATACCAACACGCTCTTGGTGAAGCGAATATGATTGATGTATCATTGAACCTTCCTCTCTTTTCTGGTATCGGTGTTACCGCTACTTATGATTGGATTAACCCATTTGGTACTGCAATTCCTTGGAATCTTGCTGGTCAATGGAATTGGTATCTTGGTGTTGGTGCTGGTGCTGGTGCATATCACTTATTTAATCGGTGGATTTACACATCTTGGTATGTAGGTGCAGTTGGTCACATAGGTATTGAATATTGCTTTAAATTCCCATTGCAACTTTCTTTGGATTGGCGTCCAAATATCGGCATTGAAGGTTGGGGAAGTCACGTAGGATTCAACCCTTATGGTCTCTATAGTGGTATCGGTCTTGGTGTTCGCTACTTGTTCTAATTGGATTTAGAAATAGTGAATAAATAATTAGAGGGTGTGTCACGATACTGACACACCTTTTGTTTTCAATATCGGCAAAAAATATTAATAAATCATTAATTTGCACAATCTGGTTGGTTGATTGAAATATTTTTACTAACTTTGCAGCCGAAACTATATCATCAATATGGCAAAACAACGCATACTCATAGTAGATGATGAAGAGGATATCTGCATGATTCTCTCCTATTCGTTGCAAAAAGCTGGCTACGAAGTGCTTGTGGCACATAGCGCAGAAGAAGCATTGGAACTGCTCCAATCGCCTATTGCCAATAGCCCATCACCCATATCCCTCATCCTTCTCGACATTATGATGGATGGCATGTCAGGTCTAGAAATGGCAGAAAAGCTGCGCCTTTCACCTAATAGCCTCATCGCCTCATCGCCTAACAGCCCTCAAGGGGCGTCTATTCCTATCATCTTCTTAACAGCATTAAGCGACGAAGATACTGTGCTTCAGGGATTTAAGTTAGGCGCAGATGACTACATCAGCAAGCCCTTCCGCATTGCCGAAGTGCTGGCGCGAGTAGCAGCGGTGCTTCGCAGAACTGCAGAACAAGGGGCCAAGAACCAAGAACAAAGACCTATCAGCAACGACTGCATTGTGTTTGAAGGGATTGTAGTGAACAAAGCCGATATGTCGCTCATGGTGGATGGCGAAAATGTGAAAACAACACGCAAAGAGATTGAACTACTCTGCTACCTGCTCACCCATCGCGGACAAATCCTATCACGCGATCACTTGCTTAATAATGTGTGGGATAGCAATGGCTATGTACTTGAACGTACCGTAGATGTGCATATTACCCACTTGCGCAAGAAATTGGGGCAATATGGAAAGCGGATTATCACGAAATCGGGGTATGGGTATTTGTTTAGTGTTTAAAGGTTAGAGGTTAAAGGTTAAAGGCGAAAGGCGAAAGGTTAAAGGTTAAAGGCGAGAGGCAATGAATATTTGGATTATTATAGGAATAGGGGTTGTGGTGATTGTAGGTGTGTGTTATGCTATCTACAAGCGCAAAATCAACCATGCTCGTGAGCAGCAACGATTAACGCTGACGCAGAACATCAGTCACGAACTCAAAACACCTGTAGCAAGTATTCGCGGAGCATTGGAAACTATTCTCATGCATCCCGACATGACCGAAGAACAACGCCGACAGTTCATTGAACGTGCCTATCAGCAATCGGGTCGCCTTGCCAACCTTGTGGAAGATATATCCACTATCAACAAACTTGACACCCAAACCGACTTCTACACTCGCCTACAATTAGACCTTTATACCGTGGTGGAGAATGTGGTGCAAGACCTATCTTTGCGCGCTTCACAAGCAGGTGCTACTATCACGCACAACATCCCTAAGCACTTGATTATCTCAGGAAACTATACGCTACTCTACTCCATTTTCCACAATATCGTGGACAACGCCATCAACTATGTAGAGAAAGCACAAATCAATATCCAGCTCATTAACCAAGACCCATCAAATCTATATTTCAGTATTACCGACAATGGTCAGGGAGTTCCAAATGAAGCATTGGCACATATCTTTGAGCGTTTCTATCGTGTGGACAAAGGTCGCAGCCGCAAGGCAGGTGGCACAGGATTAGGACTCTCCATCGTAAAACATGCGGTGATCTTCCATGGAGGAAAAATCACCGCAATCAATCGCCCCGAAGGCGGATTGGAGTTTCAATTCTCTCTTGCTCGTAGAGCAAAAGCATAGCATAAACCCGTCAAGAACCCGTAATTGATCTTATTTCAGTTGCTCGCGTACTGCTTTTAGTATGGGTTCCACACTCATAGGTTTGCCCACCGCTCCGCGCATCCATGCATCAGGTGTCAAACAACCTTGCTGATAAATGCGGGTGTATTCTTTTGCCCACTTTTCGGGGGTTGCGCAGTTTGCTAAATGTTCGTCTAATTGATATTGCACCAGATTACCGATTGGGTAGGCAGGCAAATACAATGCATAGCCCACCATATGCGAATAGATTCCCAATAGCGGACTATCTTTTTCGCCTAAAATAGGAGCATAA
>JAFTHS010000115.1 GCA_017457295.1 Paludibacteraceae bacterium
AGCTCCCTCAATCTCATATTATACAGATTGTATTCAGGCCCGTCAAAGTCAAGCACCATAGCCCTCTTACCGAGAATATAACTCACGTATGATGCAAACGCCGCACTCAGCACCGTCTTGCCAGACCCACCTCTGACCGTAAAAAATGTCAACACCTTCATATCTCTCTCACGATTTCTACACAGCAAAGGTAATCATCGTGTCACACACTCCAAATTTTTACGGGTTTTTTCCACTTTTTCCGTCATCACCGGCTCCGACCCCACCGTCATCCCCGGCTCCGACCCCACCGTCATCCCCGGCTTGACCGGGGATCCCATATAATCATTAACCTTTCATTTGCAAAGGTGCATCAAACAAATATAGGAAATCGGGATAAAAGTATTTATCTTTGCTGGAGAAGTAATATATATGGGGATGGTAACAAAATCATATTCAGAACAGATAGCAAAAGCTATCGCTTCCTTCTGGCAAACCAAGAAGAATCAGTTGGAGGCAAGTGGTGATACAACTAATAGAGGCGCTGTAGTGGGTGGAAAGCAGCTGGATGCTTTTGCTGCTCTTATTAAGAACATTGCCGTTGAGTATGGGGTTCCTGAAGAATGTATCTATACTAACAGTAATTATCTGCCAGGATATTTCAGATCATCGAAGGATTGGGATCTGCTTATCATTTCTCCAAACAATAAACTGATAGCAGTTGTGGAACTCAAGTCTCAGATCGGTTCATACGGCAACAATTTCAATAACAGAACAGAAGAGGCATTAGGTTCGGCAGTAGATCTGTGGACAGCATTCAGGGAGAATCAGTTCCCGGATCAGACTGCTCCTTGGGTCGGATATCTGACTGTTGTCGGAAAAGATGCTGGCTCTACATCTGTTGTAAGGAATCACGAACCGCATTTCAATGTCAGACCAGAATTTAAAGATGCGACTTATCTTGACAGATATCGAATCCTTTGCCAGAAACTCATTTTGGAAAGACATTATTCGGTGGCAGCACTTTTGTGTACGAGCGGAGCAGATCATTACGAGTGTCTTTCCGAAGATACATCCATTGACAAGTTCATCAGTTCATTCATAGGACATTTGATTGCAAATGCAGGCGAGTTCGGAAAATAACAGATACGGATTGAGGAGTTCCGGAGTACAGCACGGCGATGTGTTTACGTCGCCTGTTGTGGTGGCGTATATGCTGGATATGCTGAACTACACACCTGACAGAGATCTTTCGGATGTATCCATTTTAGAACCCTCGTGCGGTGATGGAGAGTTTCTGATAGAGATTGCCATCAGACTTAGAGAGTCTTCTAAAAAGTATGGCTTTGATTTTACTACTGCATTTCATCGGAATATTTTTGCCTACGACATTGACCCTGACAAGGTAGAGCGCTGCAAAGAACGTCTGACGGATATGGGTATCTCACTCGATACCAGTCAAAATCTCAAAGCAGCAGACTTTCTTTTGTCGGAGATACCTATGGTTGATTGCGTGGTCGGCAATCCTCCGTATGTGCGTTATGAACAGATTCCGGAAAGCCAGTTGAGCATATATAAAGACACTTTCAAGACATTTCATTATCGTGCAGATCTGTATGTGCTGTTCTTTGAAAAGACTCTGAAAGCACTGAATCCGGACGGAAGACATTGTTTTATCTGCTCAAACAGGTGGCTGAAGAATGAATACGGCAAGAAACTTCGTGCAATGGTGTCGTCATCTTTCCGTTTGGAGAGCATAATGTCACTGGAGAAGGCTACGGATGCCTTTCAGGAGGAAGTATTGGCATATCCCGCGATTACTATGATTCAAAACTCACCAAAGAGTGAATTTGTTTCATATTCTGAAATTCGTTCGGTATCAGAACTCGGAAAGGTGGAAAGTCGATTATTAAAGTCGCCTGAATCCTTTGACTGGAGCAATATATTCAGCAGAGTAATCAACAAGGCAGGTCTTATGACCATTGAGGAAATGGGGTTCAAGGTGGGCATCGGAGTAGCGACCGGTGCGGATTCAATTTATATCTCTGAAAAGTTCTCCGGAACAATCGAAGAAGAACTGCTCATTCCTGCACTTAATGCAAAGGATCTGACTGGCGATGAAGTGAACTGGTCGGGTAAGTACCTTCTCAACCCTTATAGGATAAGCGGAAGGCTTATCGACCTTGATGAATATCCGAAAGCCTCGGCATATCTGAATAAGCACAAGGAACGCCTTGCAGCTCGTCACGTCGCTAAGAAGTCTCCTGACAAATGGTATAAGACGATAGACCGGATTATGCCTGGATTAAAGTCTATGCCAAAGATTCTTCTACCTGACATTTCAGGTAACAGATGTGTGTTTGTAGATGAGGGCCATTATTATCCGCTGCATAACCTCTACTATGTTACAGGTGGGTCTTTGGAGCAGTTGCAGATCCTCGCTGCATTGCTGATGACAGACTATGTGAGGAATCAACTGTATGCCATCACCAACTGCATGAACGGAGGATATCCAAGATGGCAGAGCCAGTATATCAAGAAACTATTGGTTCCCGATATCCATTCAATTAGCGAGAATCATAGATTGTCACTGCTCGAAGCATATAAGAACTATGATGTAGTCCGTCTCAACAAAATCATGGACTCGATACTTGTCGCTCCTGCCAAGCCGGTCAGGAAAAGAGAGCCGCAAGCAGAACAATTGTCGTTTGTGTTTTCTGCTTAGCGGCCAGAATCTCACGATTTCTACACAGCAAAGGTAATCATCGTGGCACGATCTGCAAATTTTTACGGTTTTTTAGGGATATTTAACGAAAAAATGCGTGGGCAGAAACTTATCAGCATCTGTGGTCCTGAGAAAACCATATTACGATGATAAGTCGAGCCCACGCAAACGCGCAGGCATTTACCAACTTATCCGGTCGTAACAAATTGAAATTTCTCAGGTTTCAGATTGCCCGAATAAATAGCAAATGCTAATATTTGATGATGTTATTTTTTACCAATGATGCAAAGGTAAGAATTATTTCAGAAAATCAGTTATGCCTTTCATCAGAAGGCTTAATCTCGGATATAGATTCCATATACATCATCTCAAGATTAAGGTCGGATGACACGCGAACACCTATGCTGATCAGGAAATCATACACATCACCCCAAGTGTCTTTGCCGCAGGAAATTGTCGCCACCTGCACAATGATGTTGTAAATATCCGTAGAACATTCATCGCGTACAGCATCTGATACTTCGTTCTTAAAGTCCATCTCTGCCAGCAATCCGATTGCTGTGTCCAGCAAGAGGCACACAGCCCGGCCTTTGGTCAGGATCAAAAAATCTTTTTGATTCATAATGATTTAAAAATTAAAGGTTCATCAATCCCGCCAGCGGTCTTACTATAATGTATATACAGTCTGCAATATACTCAAATCGTCTGGAACATCCACATAAAATTGTCTTACACACACCAAAA
>JAFTHS010000116.1 GCA_017457295.1 Paludibacteraceae bacterium
AAGAACAAAAAGAGCAATTCACGCTGACCCTTACTGCTAGTGAAGGTGGTACTGTAACTAAGACACCTGATCAACCATCATATGCTGCTGGTTCTGTAGTTACTATCACTGCACAAGCAAATGAAGGATTTGAGTTCGTAAGTTGGAGCGATGGCGATAAGAACAATGTACGTCACATTACAATGACACAAAATGTAGAATTGAATGCTACATTCACACGTATCGCATCTAACTATGACATTACGAACCTGAGCGTTACTAGCAGCAACAAACGAATTACTGCTAAATGGGAGAGTATTGCTACACGCTTCGAAATAGTAATCACCAATCGCAATAATGAAGTTGAGCACAGCGAGAAAGTGGATATTACTGATGACAGTAAAGTGTATAAATATACTGCTAAGAAGTTAGGAACATACACCGTAACCATCAAGCCATTGAATGCCTCCGATCAACAGATTGGTATTGAAGATTCTAAAACAGTAACTTTAGTAATGAAATACTCATTATTTATTTCCACAGAGAATGAAAATGCTGGTACTGTAAACGAAGAAGTCAATGGTGATTACGTAGATGGTGAGACTGTAGAAATCGTTGCTACACCTAAAAATGGATACCGATTCAAGATGTGGGATGATGGCGACACCAATGCTAAACGCACATTGGTTATGAACCAAGACTACTATCTCACAGCTAGTTTCAGTCGCATTCCTACCTACACGCTGACCATCTCTGAAGGTGAAAATGGTCTTGCAAGCATGGCTGCAGGCTCTTATACCTATAAAGAGAATGAAGAGGTAACCATTACTCCACTTCCATACGATGGATATGTATTTGACCACTGGATAGTGAATGGTATCGAGAACACAACTGAAACGCTCACGCTCGTGATGACACAAGATTATAGCGTATATCCAGTATGTGTGAGCAAGCCAATTCCTACCTACACGCTAACCATCTTGCCAGGTGAATATGGTAAAGCAAATATGGAAGCAGGTACTTACACTTATCAAGAAGGCGAAGAAGTCACCTTATTACCTATTGCAGACACTGACTACCTATTTGATCAGTGGGTTGTTAACGATGAGGTAAACACCGACTCTGTGCTCGTACTTGTCATGGACAAAGACTATACGGTAATGCCTACATTCATACCAAATCAAGTGGGCGTAGAAAATATCTACGATGGTATCACTATTTTGGTTGAACAGTGGACAATAACCGTGGAGGCTACTCAAGCGCAAGATATTGCTCTATATGACTTAGTAGGTCACTTGATCGAACAACAGCCACACACACGTATCGCTTCATTCACAGTACCAAGTGCTGGTTTGTATCTAATACGTACCAGCAGCGGCGTGAAAAAAGTTCGCGTGGAATAAAGCAATATTCGCTAATTATTAGCATTTCACATTCGCTACCCTTGCGCAACTTATGCGCAAGGGTAGCGTTGTTAATTATGCATGGCATATACCTCAATAAATGAACAATGAATATAAGCGCAAAAAGAAAGACGTTGCATCGTTGATGCAACGTCTCTTGTTAGATTGAGTAGCAGGTAATTACTTACGGATACCCAACTCCTTGATGATAGCACGATAACGCTCAATGTCTTTTGCCTTCAAGTAGTCAAGCAAACGACGACGCTTACCTACCAACATAGTCAAAGCGCGCTCAGTACCGAAGTCCTTGTGGTTCTTCTTGAGGTGCTCGGTAAGGTGGTTGATACGGAAAGTGAACAGAGCGATTTGGCTCTCTGCAGAACCAGTGTTCTTAGCATCGTTGCCATACTTAGCAAAGAGTTCTGCTTTTTTCTCAGATGTCAAATACATTGTAATTTGATATTTAATTAGTTAAACAATAATGACCTCGCATGATGCTATGATCCAAACGATGTCACATCTATCTGCTTTTTTGCAAAGCGACTGCAAAGGTACTATTTTTTTTTGAAACCACCAAACAAAATCACATTTTTGTTAATTTAATGCTTTATTTCGAAGGGGAAACTACCAATAAGTTCACCATCTACAAAGAAATCAGCATTGTAGAAGCCCACTTGCAAAATCTCTTCCACTGGCCAATACAATGCCCCAGCCACTTCTTCGCCCTCGTACTCGAAATCCTTTGCTACAGAATAAGCAATCTCGTTGTTCTCAAACTTAAACACATCATCCACCGTCTTTTGCATAACCTCGCCATCGGGGCGGGTGATGCGCAAATAAAGTGTCTTCATTCCTGGTTTGTTGGTGATATTGCGGGCAATGGTATAATCAAATTGAAGTTTTTGAATCTGATTGTAGATGGTAGTTTTGCGGTCGCGTTTGTTGAGCGGAGTCATATGGAAATGGCTGATCTCTAACATAGAAGCACGCGATACCACCTCAGCCAGCTGTGTGCGCTCCTCTTCGAGCTGCTGCGCCTGACGAGCCACCTCTTGGTATTGTTGCTTAACCTGCTGATTCTCTTTCACAAGCAGTTTGTTGGTACGGTCAAGTGAGTCGATTTGATGGACATAACTAACCATCACTTGGCGCACGGTAGCCAACTCCTTTTTGAGTTCTGCAATACGACGGGCATTGGTTACCTTGGTAATACGCAGTTCCTCTAGAAGGTCTTGCACACGTTGTTTCTCTTGCGAAAGCAGTTCCACTAATGAGTCATTGTGAATATTAGGAGTTTGATAACCATCAAACTGAATGGCCAACTCCTCGTACTCGTCCTCGAGTTGTTCCTTCTCAAACTCCATGAGTTCGACCATCTCCTTCATCTCGTTCTTTTGTTGGAAATTGGTCCAAAGGAGATATGCTGTGACTAACAATAAAGCTGCAATTAAAGAGATAAGCAATACCTTTGTTGTATTTTTCTTTTCAGATTTCTTTGTCATTGTAGTATCAATTCAATGTGGTTTAGAATGGTTATAATATGTCTAATAATTTTTCCATTTGAGTGCTGCGTGAGCCCTTGAGGAGGATGTTTTTGCCTTTGAGTGGCTGCTGTTGTAAGTACTGATGTAGTTGCTCTACGTTCTCAAATACTGGGTATGGCGACGTGGTTTGCAAGTATTCCTCTCCAACGAGGAAGACATTATCTGCTTTGCGT
>JAFTHS010000117.1 GCA_017457295.1 Paludibacteraceae bacterium
ATTATCGGGACTTTTCCCTACGTAGCGGGGAATAATGGAGTCGAACCATTTCGGGTCTCTTAAACCCGCCTATCGGTTAGCAACCGAAGCCTTTACCGTTCAGGCAATTCCCCAATAAACAAGACACATTTAACCCTTTCTACATCCCCATTTATAGGTAGGGCAAGAAAGGGTGCGGTGGATTTGAACCACCTAACATTGTATTTTTCCAATACATCGTATTATCCATTTATAATAGTTGCTGTGTGTGTCTTTAATAGCGCGGACAGGGAAGCTCGAATTCCCGACCTCTGCATTGACAGCGCAGCGTTCTAACCAACTGAACTATGCCCGCGAATAACAAGACTCATTTTATAACTAACGAGATAACCAACTTCTCTATATCTGTATTCAGACAATTGGATTTGAACCAATGATTTTTAGCTTTTGCTATATTGCTGTATGAGTCTTTGAAAATGTTGTAACTTGTTGATAATCAACTGACTGGAGAAGATGGAGTATGATTCCACAACCTCCTGATTGCAAATCAGGTGCTCTACCAATTGAGCTACATCCCCATGTTTCGCCCCCTCATAAAGAGGGGGACTTATGAACACAAAACACAATGAACACAATCAGAAAAAACTTTCTAACTGTGGATTTTCCATGACGCTTCACAGCGTGAGGAGGGAGGGGAATTTCACCCCTCATTGTTTATTTAGTCATTCATAGCAATGAAACGAAGTTTTACTTGTAAAACAAGGTAAAATGCTATTTCATTTAGTCTTTTTACTCTGCAAGTGAAATTACAGAGTATCTTTCTCCGTTGAGAATCTTGAGCATGAAATCAATAGGAGTCTTACCTGAAAGAATCTGCTCAAACATCCCTGGCTTACACCCACCAACGAGCATGACACCATGTTCATTGAAAGTTACAGGAGAATTGCCATAATCCCTTTGTGAAGCATCCCAGAATACAAGCTTAGGAACAGGGTATCCTGCTGCACGATACATAGTTTCAATGTGCTGATAAGCTGTTGCATTACAACCACCGTAAACACAACCATTGAACTGCATATCAGAGATAATCACAATCGCTTCAGGCATCTCTGATACAGGAAGATTATGCTGCTTTGCTGCATTCAATACAAGCTTGAATACTGCAAGCAAATCTGTTGTACCTCCCCAATCAGCAGAAGCAATGTGCTCAATCTTCTTACGAAGCTTCCACTTGTCATCAAATTCAATGAGATGCGGATTGCTCTCAAAGGTGATGAACTTGTTCTTGAAGATACCCTTGTTTCTCTCTGCAACATACATACCAAGAGAGATAGCAACATCAATAGGCTTAGGAGAATTACCCCACGTCATTGAACCCGAAGTATCAATAACTGCAAGCCAATTCTTCTGTCCTGCTTCACCGAAATAATCAGGAAGAGAACGCCACATGTTATCAAGCTGCTGTTCCTCTGTTGCACTTGGACGGAAACCACTAAAGAACTTATCAATAATCTCATAAGGATAAAGTGTCCTCACATTGACCTTAGCTGCACCACGAGTGGTAACACCCTCTTCAATGTTCTTTGTCACCTCATCAACATACTTCTGATAACGCTCACCATCCTTGTTGTAGAAGCACTTACGATACTTCATACCTGCATTGGACGGAACTTCAGAGTAATCAAATGAGAAATCCTTGTTGGTAAGATAAGTCTCAATGATACCAATCTGCTTACGAAGCTTGGCAAGTGTCTTACGATACTGCTTCTCAGTAAGCTCCATTGCTGTATAAATCTTCTTTGCATAAGCACGAGTCTTACGAGAAGACGTATTACAAGATGGAAGCCACTTTGCAAGAATAGAGATAGTGGAATTCTCCTTATCCTTCATATAAGCAGAAATGTCA
>JAFTHS010000062.1 GCA_017457295.1 Paludibacteraceae bacterium
AATCTCTGTCGGTGAGGAACGCCATCGTTACGAACACTGTACTAACGACGAGTAACACCGCGCAAAGAGCCAGAGCCAATGCTTTCGTTTTTGTTCTCATAACAAAAACCTCCTTAAAAATATTTATTTGGGAGCCTTTCGGCGTTACCCCTGTGTTGTGTCCCCATTACTTGGGGATTTTTTGTCTTTCTTCTCATCTTTTTGAAATAAATCGGGAAGAAAAACAAGAATCAGCAATATTGCACCTGCCGCAATTGCGATATACATTCCCGGTGGATGTTGGATGTAATATGCAATATATCCGAGAAGCGGAATTTTGAAGATTGGTGTTCCGATTAAGTTCTTGAAATGAACAGGAGCACCGTCTTCCGTTTTATTCGCATCACCCTTTGTGTAAAAAAGTTGATTTTCTTCATCAATCCTTATAACACGGTGTGTTGATGGCGTATCATTTGGTAAGACATATGTAATAACGTCATTCACTTCGATTTCAGTAGGATCAATCTTCTTTACATAGATTAATGAGCCTACCGGATATTCCGGTTCCATTGATCCCGAAATGACCGAATACACTTGAACTCCAAATAAACGTACTCCCGCCAAAAGAATTGCAAATATCACCACGATCACTACCAAAACGGTAGAAGCGATATCCCAAGCTCTTTTTATTTTCTTTGGTATCTGCATACCAAATTCCCTCCTAATTTTCTTGGTTATTCCTCTTTAAATACGGCCGTATCGAATAATAGACCAGTCGAAACACATGTTCCGTTGTATCATCGTTATTTTCAACCGCTTCCGAAAACACTTTTACAGCAAAATCCAACATCACGTTAAGAATGTGATTCAAGAGCATCCAGGCATTTGCTTCCTCAATAAATGCCTCCGAAAACTTTTCAACCAATGGAGAGTATCGCTTTTTGTGTTCGAATGCAGAATACTTTGCAAAATACGGCGAATAATAATAGCGAACAAATGCAAGACACTTGTCCTTGTTGCCGAGCAGAAACTTCCAAACCGCTTCAAAAAAGACTCTACACCGTAGTTCGTATTCCAACTCTGACATATACATCACTGAAATATGTTGCATCGCTTTTCTGACAAGCTCTTCATCTAAAGTTTCAAAAGCTTTGGTTAACAAATCTTCTTTATGGGCGAAGCAACGATAGATGTACGCTTCGTTGATCCCCGTTCCTTGCGTAATTGCTTTTGTTGTAGTTTTGTCAAGACCTTCATTTGCAATCACCGATATGGTTTTTGCAATCAATGTTTGTCGCATCTCCTGCGGACTCATGGTCGCCCCCCTTTACTCGCAAATAGCGTTCACTACAAAAAGAGTGAAAAATAGGCGGTCAATCTCCATTCAGTCCACACATTGCGGTCTTGATCAAAAACGGACGAAAGAGGTTGCCGGCCTCAAGAACTTATTTGCAGAGTCTATCATTCTGTTTTGTGGCAGATATAGATAGCAACACTTAAACGATTAGCCTTAATCATTTGCACCTAAAATTTCTAATGAGCATAGACTTTCGCAGAGTTTATCACT
>JAFTHS010000118.1 GCA_017457295.1 Paludibacteraceae bacterium
GTAGCAGGCAGTTCATCATATGTATTCGTAGCCGACAAAGCAGGCGAATACACGCTTACAGCCACCGCCCAAACGGAGCAAAATGGACAACAAACGACCATCGCACACACTTTCACCATTACCGTATATTCAGAAAACCAATTCTACCGCTCTAAAACAGCCGCATCTACAGCAGATTGGAATAAAGTCTATGAATACACACCTGCCCCAGGTCAGTTTATCAACGAATTGAAAACAGGTGGCTTTGACAACACACAAACGATACCTGAAGCGGCTGTCGCCTATGCCGAAGCGCGTATGAAGGAAGTTGATCGCAATGGCAATCCATCCCCTAACTGGGTATCTTTGGGTGGTTTTGGTGGCTATATCGTGGTCGGTTTTGACCATAGTATTGATAATTCAGGCGACTACGATCTGGCTATTCTCGGCAACTCGTTCAGTGGCTCCTCCGAGCCAGGTATTGTATGGGTCATGCAAGACGAAAATGGCAATGGCCAACCCGATGATACATGGTATGAGTTAGCGGGTTCTGAGACGGGCAAAGCGGAGACAATCCAAAACTATAGCGTGACCTACTACCGCCCTACTGGTCCTAAAATGCCCGTACAATGGACGGATAATCTCGGCAATAGCGGAGAGATTGACTATTTAGCACAGTTCCACAGACAAGATTACTATTATCCACTATGGATTGAAGCGGATAGTTATACCCTTACGGGCACTTGCCTCAAAGCTCGCAACTACGATGCATCGGGCAATGGTAGCTATTGGGTAAACGCAGAATACGACTGGGGATATGCCGATAATTTCAGTACCATTGACCGCCTTAGCAACGAAGAAAACACCAATGCTGACCCTAATGCCAACCACTTCAAGATCAGTCATGCGATTGACATGGATGGTCAACCTATTCATTTGAAATACATTGACTTTGTCAAGGTGCAAGTGGGTGTCAATACCAAGAGCGGTTGGCTTGGAGAACTATCTACAGAGGTATTGGGATTCTATGACTACAACATGAAAAAACAATGAGATTGATTCGTATCATACTATTGTATTTATGCTTATGCTTGGCGGCATGCATGGAGTGGGACTATGGATTAGAGGAAGAGTTTAATGCCTCGGGGGAAGGGCTGTTTATCTGCAATGAGGGCAATTTCCAGTATGGCAATGCCACTCTATCTTACTATGACCCTCATTCCAAGACCGTCCAAAACGAAGTCTTCTATCGCGCCAATGCGATGAAACTAGGCGATGTGGCACAATCTATGGTCATTCGTGATAGCATAGGTTGGGTAGTCGTCAATAACTCGCATGTCATTTTTGCGATTGACATCAACACCTTCAAGGAAGTAGGACGCATCACCAACCTCACTTCCCCTCGCTATATCCACTTCCTTTCGGACGAAAAAGCCTATGTCACGCAGATTTGGGATAACCGCATCTTCATCGTCAATCCCAAACGCTATGAGGTAACGGGCTATATCGACATTCCAAATATGACCATGGAGAGTGGCTCGACCGAGCAAATGGTGCAGTATGGCAAGTATGTCTTCGTCAACTGCTGGTCCTATCAAAATCGCATTCTCAAGATCGACACCGAGACAGACCAAGTAGTGGACGAACTGGTAGTGGGCATCCAACCCACATCGTTGGTCATGGATTGCCACAACAAACTATGGACAGTCACCGATGGCGGTTACGAAGGTTCGCCTTACGGACACGAAGCGCCATCGCTATATCGTATTGATGCTGAGACTTTTACCATAGAGAAGCA
>JAFTHS010000119.1 GCA_017457295.1 Paludibacteraceae bacterium
CAATGCAGCATTGATGAGCGGCGTAACCGCACCTGTAGGAACCGATAACACGCAATATTACCTTTCAATTGAAATCGTAGCTTCAGCAATTCAATCTACACCTGCATCTACGGTTTCAGACCAATGGGGTGTTACGGTTTCTGATGATGGAACAATCAGTAAATAAGGAGGAAGATTGCAATGAAGAAAATAATTAGTATGCTTATCTCACTCCTTGTTGTGACTGCTATGACGTGTGGTTTGTCAATTTCCGCATATGCAGCCGGTACGGTAACGTATAGTGCTGATTCGAGCAAGTTTATCTTTGAACCCGGTAGTTCTCATTCTCCAACAGACTTATTCACTGAGTACAAGGGGTTGATGCCCGGAGACAGCGTAAGGCAAGATATCACGGTTAAAAATGATTCATCGTATGGTGTCAAAGTTAAACTCTATGTCCGCTCTCATGGCGCTCACGAGGATTCAGTTGATTTTCTTTCAAAACTTCATTTGACTGTTGCGAAATCAGAGAACAATGAAATGGCATATATGTTTGATGCGGCAGCAGATCAAACAGGAGGAATGACCGATTGGGTTTATCTTGGCACCTTATATTCCGGCGGTGAAGTGAATCTGATATTGAATCTTGATATTCCTATCGAATTGGGTAACGAATATCAGGACGCAATCGGATATATCGATTGGGAGTTTAAAGCAGAAGAATTGCCTATTGATCCCGATGATCCTAAGCCACCACAAACAGGTGATAATAGCAATCTTTACTTCTATGCAATGCTTGCGAGCGTGAGCGGAATTGCTTTGGTAATCTTGATACCTAAACGTAAAAAGGATACAGCAAATGGCTGATGTCAGAAACGATTGCGTATCAATGGCAGCGAGAGAACTATGATGTATAACATGCCGAAAAAAAGATCGACACGAAAATTCAATTTCTGCAAAGAAAAAATTGAGCGTTGTGTTATATGTGGAAGAATAACCAATATCCCAACGACCATGCCGATCGATTTGCGTGAAAACTATGTCTCGGGCTGTGGTCAATTATGCAATAATTGCTTGCCAAAACTAAAGAAATAATCAAACACGATGCCGAGTTTCGGCTGTCAACAAAACGCACTCCGGCACAGAACGGTCGGAGTGCGTTTTGCTTTTAAGGAATTTTAACTATGAGAAACTATCCAAGTTTAATCGGAAATAGATACGGCAAATTACTTGTTGTTGAACAACTCGCATCCTCTGCATCAGGACAACGCCGATGGCTTTGTAAATGCGATTGCGGTGGAACTCATATTGCAACAACCGGGAATTTAAACAGAGGTCGCTCAACAAATTGCGGGTGCAAAAAGTCACCGGATTTAACAGGTAAAGTATTTGGTCGACTGACTGTATTAGGACGTTCTGATAAAAGAAACTCACGTGGTGCTCGAACAACACCTATGTGGAGGTGTCAATGTGAATGTGGAAACATTACATACAAGGCAACTGATACATTAACTAATCCGGATTTAAGTATGTGTTCAAAATGTGCAGCCATATATGCTGCATCTAAGGCGAGAGAATCGGCTGGGTTTATAGAAGGAACACAACTTTCCAAAATTCGAGATATGACACCGAGTGCTGCAAATACAAGTGGCTATCGCGGTATATATTACGAGAGTAGATTTGACCGTTGGAGAGCAGAAATTCGCTTTCAAAACAAGAGATATTATCTTGGAGTATATAAAAACAAAGACGATGCAATTAAAGCGAGGCGAAAAGCGGAAGAAGATTTGTACGAAACATTTCTTGAACATCTGGAAAGCCAAGGGAAATGAATTGATAATAATTAAGACGAATAATGAGAAATTTGAAAGACAAACGGTTCGGTAAATTAACAGTTCTCGGGGCATATACGACATTCACAAACACACGTAAACGTAATGAGCGTAAATGGCTCTGTCGATGTGATTGTGGTACTGAGAAATATATACTTGAGCGAAGTCTCTTATCAGGGGCTACGAAAAGTTGCGGTTGTGCTACGAGAGAAAATAGTGTAAAGTCAACAGCATATGATTTGAATGGAAAAGTGTTTGGTGATCTAACTGTATTGAGAATTGCAAGCGATCATAAAAGAGATTCCCGTGGAGGTCGCTGGTGGCACTGCAGATGCTCATGTGGCAATGAATGCGATGTTTTAGCAACATTGTTGGTCACCGGTCGCAAAACACATTGCGGATGCAAGAGCACTCCAAAGTATTCATTTGAGGACATTTCTAATCATAGATTCGGAAGACTAACAGCGAAATATCCTCTTTCCCAAAGAGACTATAAAGGTAGTGTTATTTGGCATTGTGTATGCGAATGTGGCAATGAAGTCGACTTGTCATATAACGTGTTAATGTATTCTGAAGTCCGTAGCTGTGGTTGTTGGAAGCGTGAACGAGAAAGCAAACTTCATGAATTGATTACCCACGTTGATGGTACATCAATCGATGCAATTAAAAGTAAAAAGATCCCTTCCAATAACACATCTGGAGTAAAGGGTGTTGGCTTCAGCAATGGGAAGTGGTTCGCAAAGATTGTATTTCAGAAAAAGCAATATCACCTTGGTAAATATGATACGATCGAAGAAGCGATTAGAGCTCGTATGGCTGCCGAAGTATTGCTTTTTGATGGTGTTGCAGCTCATTATGAGAATTGGAAACGAAAAGCAGATTCAGATCCGTCCTGGGCAAAGGAAAACCCAGTACAAATAATTGTATCCAAGAAAAGCGCAAGTGAGTTAACTGTTACTTTCCTACCTATAATCGCATAAGCAGACAAAAAGCAGTTGTTTCCAACTAAAAGATGGAGCGACTGCTTTTTTTAAAATAAAAGTTCACTCTTTCTTCATTGACACCATACGTCTTTTGGGTGTATAATTATATAAATATAATGTACCGACAAGTCGTAAGTTTGGAGTGAATTAGCGATGTATTTACATTACAATGGTGACATTCAACATGAAAATAATATCCTTGCAAACAGAAGAAAAGAATTGAAACTGACACAGCAGCAGGTCGCCGAACGAGCCGGTATTCAGCTTCGTCAATACCAGCGGCTGGAAAGCGGAGATCGTAATATCACCGGATCAACCGGCAGAGTTCTTCTTGCCGTGTGTGAAGCGTTGAAGCTCGATCCGTATGCGTTAGTCGGTAGTGGAAATGAGCCGCCTGAAGTAAAACATATTGTTTTGCCTCCTATTGAAACACAAGGGTTAGAATATGCCATTCCCTGTATTTCCTATTATATTCTGGTATCCGCAATTCCGAGAGGAATGGTCTGTTCCGGCGATGACATTATGAAGTGTCTGCGCAAAGCATATGGTATGGAAGGCTTAGAAATCAAGACCGATCACAACAGCGCAGAACTTTATATGAACGAATGCTTTCCATTTTGGAGAGTTGTGAGCGAAACCGGATGTTTAATCAGTAGTTTCTTTTGCAGCAAAGAAAAACAGCGCGCCTTTTTGGAAAACGAAGGTATAACGGTTGTTCAAGTTGGCGAACAAGAGCGGTTTCATATTGAAGATTATGACTATCGCAGATTTAATATCAATAACGTGAAAATTGCGGTATTGAAAACAGACAAGCAGCTTTTAGATCAATTTAATAGTTTGCTCAAAACGGAGGATAAATAAGATGGATGCAGCAAATACTAATGCTATGGTGAAATATGTAAAAACAGATGACATTCTTGGCGATATGCAAAGCATTATCAATGCTTCACAGAATGCCGCATATCAGGCGGTTAATCTTGCGCTGATCCGCCGCAACTGGCTTCTCGGCTATCGTATTGCCGAAGAAGAATTAAAAGGTGAAGAGCGCGCTGAATACGGTGCCGGCATCATCAAAAAGCTGTCAAAAGAGCTGACGGCGATTTACGGACACGGCTTTACAAAATCGAACTTATATAGTTTTTATGCCTTTTATAAAGCCTATCCGCAAATTTTCCAGACGCCGTCTGGAAAATTCGATAGTGGACTTTCGTGGTCTCATTATGCAGCTTTGTTGCAGGTAAAGGATGAAACCGCCCGTAATTGGTATGCAAGCGAAGCAATGTCGCAGTGTTGGAGTGTAAAGACCTTACAGCGCAACATTTCCTCTCAATACTATTATCGTCTGTTGAAGTCTCAGGTCAAAGAGCCTGTCGTCAACGAAATGGTGGAACTAACAGTTTCTACACAGGCAGACAAGCTGGAATTCATCAAGAATCCGGTGATTGCGGAATTCCTCGGTATGTCTACTGACGGATCATTTACCGAAACAGAGTTGGAAAAAAGCATTATCTCCAATCTGCAAAAGTTCCTAATGGAACTTGGCAAAGGCTATGCTTTTGTTGCCCGTCAGCAGCGTATCCATACGGAAAAGGAAGATTACTACATTGACCTTGTATTTTACAATTACATCCTCAAATGCTTTGTGCTGATCGATCTGAAAACCAATAAGATCACGCACCAGGATGTTGGACAGATGGATATGTATATCCGTATGTACGACGAGCTGAAACGCAGTGAAGATGATAATCCTACCATCGGCATAGTTCTCTGCTCAGATACTGACGAGGATATTGCCCGTTACTCCGTTTTGCACGGCAACGAGCAGCTCTTTGCTTCGAAATACAAATTATATTTGCCTACCGAGGAAGAACTTCGTGCAGAGATTGAAACTCAAAAAGCAATGTTTTATCTCCAACAAAACGAAAAGAAAGATGAAGAGTAATCGGGAGGAATCTGTATGGCAGACAAGAACAGACCGCTACACATACTGAAATATTTGTGGGATCATACTGATGAGGAACATCCCGCAATCATAACGGATATTCTCGCACACCTTGAAGGATGCGGTATCCACACCAACCGTAAGACGGTTGCCTCGGATCTTGCGGATCTCCAGGATAGCGGATTTGACGTTGTCTGCAATAAGAGTCGACAGAACCAATACTTCATCGGCAGCAGATCGCTCGAACTTGCCGAGCTGAAAATGATCGTGGATGCGATCCAGGCGGCAAAGTTTATCTCAGAGAGCAAAAGCCTGACTCTTATTGAAAAGGTTTCTTCCTTGGCAAGCCCACACCAGGCAGAGCAGCTCAAGCGTCGTCTCTATGTGGAAGGTAAAGCCAAGACAACAAATGAGACTGTAAACTACACCGTAGACCTCCTGCAGTCTGCTATTCAATCCCAGACTGCCGTGGAGTTCCAATACATAGAATACACTCCGAAAAAAGAAAAGATCTTGAAATATGACGGCTACGTCTATCGCTTATCTCCGTATGACCTTGTGTGGAACAACGATAGCTATTATGTTTTCGGATGGAACGAAAAGCATAAGAACATTATCAAGTTCCGTGTAGACAGAATGCATCGCCCGAAGTTCTCGGCTGTCGAGTATCATCCAAGACCGGATGACTATGATATTCAAGAATACTGCGAGCAAGTCTTTATGATGTATGACGGCAAGCGGAGCATTGTAAAGCTGAAATGCGATAACAGCCTCATGAAGACGATTGTAGACCGTTTCGGTGAAGACGTGGAAACGCACCTGCTCGACGATAAAACCTTCATGGTGACCGCAGAAATCGCTGTTGGCCCTCCGTTCTTTTCGTGGGTGTTCAATTACTGCGGAAAGATACAGATCATCGAGCCACAAAGTGTGAAAGAAGAGTATTTGAATCGAGTAAAAGAAGCATACAACAACATCTAACGAAAAAGGTGGGCGCAAATACGCCCACCTTTTTTTGACTTTTCAAAAAACCCTTGTGTTCGAACTAATGTTCGTGTATAATATGGTTACAGTGTTCAGTAAACACTGAACGCGAATGCGAAAGGGGTGTTTCCGTGAAGATCAATCACACATTTGGAACATTCATAAAAGAGAAAAGAAAAGAGAGAGGCGTCTCTCTGCGAAAATTTGCTGAACAAGTTGGAATATCTCCGGTGTATCTTTCTAACCTTGAAAACGACCGTATGCCCGCCCCGAAAGACGATGTCGTTTCAAACATAGCAAGACAGCTCCATCTCAATGAAGCAGATACCGCGATGCTTTACGACCTTGCGGCGAAAGCTAAAAACAGCACCGTGGTGTCACAGGATCTGCCGGATTACATAATGGAAAGAGACATTGTCCGAATCGCACTCAGAACAGCGAAGGACGTGGACGCGACAGATGAGGAATGGCAAGAGTTTATAGCCAG
>JAFTHS010000008.1 GCA_017457295.1 Paludibacteraceae bacterium
CAACCGCGCCATGTACACCATGAATATGGAGGAAACGCTCAAAGCATTCCAATATCTGGTTGTCGGATTAAGCGCACTGATATGGCTCATCGGTTTAGGCACACTGATTTCGGGTGCGGTAGGTGTCAGCAATATCATGCTCGTAACCGTGCGCGAACGTACCAAGGAGATAGGTATCCGTCGTGCCATTGGAGCCAGTCCATGGGTCATAACGAAGCAGATTTTAGCAGAAAGTACGCTCCTCACACTCTTGGCAGGCCTATTGGGTATAGTGGCTGCGGTGGGTGTACTACAAGTAGCTCAACAATTGCTACAAAGCAATGAGATGTTTAGCCAGGACATGCAAATCAGTTTTGGCATAGCCATTGGCGGATTAGTGATATTATTGGTTATTGGACTATTAGCAGGACTTTTGCCCGCCCGCCGCGCATTAGCCATAAAGCCTATTGAGGCACTTAATGAAGAATAATAAAATCAACAGAGATATGAAAAAAGCAAGAAAATGGATTCTTTTAGCAATCCTCGCAGTGGTTGTAGCAAGTGTATTCATGTATTTGTGGAAGCAATCACGCCCCAAAGAAGTGAAGTATGAAACCAAGGTCGTGACAGTAGGTACTATCCAAAAAACAACGATTGTCACGGGTAAGATCGAGCCACGCGATGAAGTGGAAATCAAACCACAAATATCGGGTATCATTACCGAACTCTACAAGCAAGCAGGCGACAAAGTGCGTGTGGGAGATGCTATTGCCAAGATCAAGGTCATTCCCGATATGGCGCAACTCAATAGCGCAGAATCGCGTGTGCGTTTAGCGAAATACAACTTAGAGAACGCTCGCCAAGTCTTTGAGCGCGACTCTTTGTTGCTCGCGCAGGAGGTCATTGCACACGAGACCTACGAGAAATCCCGCCTGCAATATATCTCCAACCTCGAAGAACTACAAGCGGCAGAAGATCACCTCAGTATCACGCGCGACGGTGTGGCAAAGAAGGCAGAAACTGACTTTACCAACACCATTGTCAAATCCACTATCACAGGTACGGTGCTGGATGTGCCTGTCAAAGTGGGCAACTCAGTCGTTTTGACCAACACCTTCAACGATGGTACGACTATTGCCACGGTGGCGGATATGCAGGATCTCCTTTTTGTGGGTAGTATCGATGAGACGGAAGTGGGTAAACTGCGCGAAGGCATGCGCATGGATTTGGTCATTGGCGCATTGAATGACCAACGCTTCACAGCCACATTGGAGTATATTGCCCCTAAAGGTACCGAACAAAATGGTGCCATGATGTTCGAAATCAAAGGCGCAGCCACTATCCCTGATACTGTGATTATTCGCGCAGGATATAGTGCCAATGCCGAGATTGTACTCAATGAGCGTGTGAATGTACTCACTATTCCAGAAGCCAATGTAGAGATGGAGGACAATAAGTCATTCGTGCAACTCATTACCGACACCACCACACAAGCGGTAACCCGCACCGAAATCCAAACAGGTCTTTCCGATGGACTGACCATTGAAGTGACCGAAGGTCTAAAAGCGGGCGATATGATTCGTGGTAACCAAATTACTCAATAAACTATGAAACAATTACTTATCATTTCTCTATGCCTCCTTTCATTGAGTATCAACGCCGAAGTTCTTACTTTGCAACAATGTATCGACTCGGCATTACTCAATAGTCTGACCATACAGAAACAGGGCAATCAATATGCCTCTCAACGCTTGCAATATACCCAGTCCAAAGCCGATATATCGCCTTCTATCAGTGGTTCGGCAGGACAGAGTTGGATATTCGGTCGTTCTATCGGAGCAGACAATATCTATCATGCGCAGAACTCCTCACAAACGACATTCAACCTTTCGGCGAATATCGTGCTTTTTGACGGTCTGAAAATGAAGTACAATATCGACCAAGCACGCGCTAACATGCAGGCAACCGAAGCCAATATGCAGGCATTGCAGATGCAAATCAAGATGAACGTAGCTACCATGTATCTACAAGTCCTGCTTTGCAAGGAATTGCTCCTTGTCGCTGACAATCAGTTAGCAGATACACGCTTGAAGTTGCAACACGATTCGGCGTTGGTGGCTGTTAATCGTTTGCCAGCAGGCGAACTCTATACCCTGCAAGCCCAAGTAGCACGCGAGGAGTTGGAAGTCACGCAACGCCAAAACAACCTGCAACTATCGCTCTTGGACTTAGCACAAGCCATTGAATTGCAAGATATTAGCAACTTCAATATTGCCACTCCAAATAGTGAAGAGTTGGTTGGTGGTTTGCTACCCAATAACGAGGAGGTGTATCAAATCGCTTTGCAATCTCGCCCAGAGATAAAGGCACTGGAATATACTATTCAGGCTAACGAGAGTGCACTCAAAGGCACTAAATCCGCTTATTCACCCACACTCTCTGCTGGGGCCAATATCGGAACGGGCTACTATGATATGCAAGGCGCTGACAATAATGCTTTCGGTACACAAATGAGCGATAATTTTAGCGCTTCTGTGGGACTGAATCTCCATGTCCCAATCTATGATAAGAACCAGACCACCACACGCGTGAAGCAACAGAAACTGGCACTTGAGAACGCACGTTTGGATTTAGAGCAGCAGAAGAAAGATTTGCGCAAAGAGATTGATCAAGCGTATTTCAATGCACGCAATGCCTATGCCGAGCAACAGGCAGCCGAGAAGGCAGAACAATCTACTGTAGAGGCCCTACGCTACACAACGCAGAAATATGGGGCAGGTCGTTGTTCATTGTATGAGTACCAGGAGGCGCGCAACAATCACTTGCAAGCGCAATCTACACGCCTTCAAGCCCAATACAACTACCTCTTCCGCCTACGTATATTGCAATATTATCAAGGGGTATTGTAAGGCGAATACTTTCCCTCAATCCTTTCATACCTTTCCCTCAATTCGTTAATACATTTTCTCAATCTTTTAATAAAATAGGGGCTCACATTGACAAGTGAACCCCTATTTTTTATCTACTTTACACGTTTTACGCTTCTTAAAAGCGAGGTAAATATTGCATATATCACACCACCAACAACGCCGAAATAGCCGTTAGAATCGCCTCTAAATGGCTAAAAACAGCATATGCTACAGCCACACTTCCAGTCCCTCCAACCAGTAACCAACGAACGGCGTCCATTCGCATAGCCAACCGCTCCAACATGGTATACCTACGCAAACTCTCTTGCAACTCGCTACTGGGCGATGGCATGAGATTAATCTGACGAATCGTATCCGCCATAAACGCTTCATTATCTTTCACTTGCGGCGCACTCGCCTGCAAACGCTTTTTTATTGTATTATTGGTTATCATATTCGTCTTGGTTCCTTGTTCCTTATTCCTTACTCAAAATAGTTTTCAGTTTCTTTCTTGCTCTAAAGAGCATCACCGCGAGATGGGTTTCCGATATTTCGGTTATCTTGCTAATCTCTCGAATACTTTTTTCTTCCAAATAATATAGTATCACCACTGCCTTCTCTTGCTTCGGCAACTGGTCAATCGCCTGATACAGTGGCTCATAGCGAAAGGCACCATCTGTCTGCTCGCTTGCTAATTCCGTATCAACGCTCTCATAGTTCTCCACCGCCACACGATGGGTATTCCAATATTTATTCTGTTCGTTAAGGTATTCATTGTAGGCAATGCGGAATATCCATGTTTGTAGCGCAGACCTGCCCTCAAAGGTAGCACAATGCAAATATGCTTTGAGTATGGCTTCTTGTGCAAGATCATTAGCCAGTTCTTCATCGCCATGAGTCAGCACGAGCAGGAATCGCCGAAGGGATTCCTGCAAGCCGCCAATGGCGGAAATAAACTGCTGCTTATCCATAAAGTGATGAAAAACAAGTGATAAAAATAAGTCAGACAGACAAACGCAGTTTATTCTTTTTCTGCAAGTGCTTTTTCCTCTTTCTCAATCTCTTTCTTGAGATAATTCTTTGAAACAAAGAATGTTACCAAAAAACCTAAACCAATAGCCAGCACAAAACCTCCCATAAGTAGGAATTCAGCAGTAGGACCAGGCAAAGTAGTGCAATGACCATATAATGCTACACCTAATAACGCCAAACCTACAAAACTGAATATACATCCCCATTTCAAATTATTGAGAAGTGATTTCTTTGTGCTCACTTGATTCTTTGGCTCTTGCAACATCTCAGCCATTGCTTTGAAGTCAATATTTGCACCTTCGCTCTTTTCAATCATTTGAGAGATGAGTTTACTGTGCTCCTCCACTTTGTGACGACGATTTTTGAGGAACATGATAACACCTACCAATACAACAACTGGAACTGCACCAAAAATTAAAAAGAGTGCTAAAAGGCCTTCAAAAGATACAGGTGACATAATACTAAAAATTTTATAATTAAACAAATCGTTCTCCATCGCTTCTTTGCGACTACACCCATTAGACAAATGAGAAAAAGAAAATATTACAAACGACTGTTATTTTTTCTAACAAAACACATCATTTTGCCTGTGTCTTGTTCCACACTCCTCAAAAATATTCAATTCTCAGGGCGTTATTTTGCCATTAAAATGCTCGTAAAGCTTTGTGCCTGAGCGAGTTCCGAGCAAATCAATCCATTCTTCTAATTTCGCACTTCTAGCACGCGCCATAGAGCCAAAACGTTGCAGTATCTTTTGCTTAGTAACTGCGCCAACTCCTTGAATATCATCGAGTTCGCTCTTCGTTTGTGCCTTACTGCGCTTCTTTTTGTGGTAACTAATAGCAAACCGATGCACCTCATCTTGTATCTCTACCATTAGACGGAAGATCTCATCCGTCACTTTCATACCAAACTCCTGAACAGGGTCGCCATAGAGTAGGGTATTCGTCCTATGCTTCTTGTCCTTCTTCAGTCCCGCTATCGGAATTTGCAAGCCCAACTCTCCTTCCACCACCTCACGAATAGCACCCATCTGTCCCAGACCACCATCGGCAATAATCAAGTCGGGTAGGGGACTGCCTTCCTCCATCAATCGGCTATATCTCCTTCTCACTACCTCCTTCATACTCGCGTAGTCATCGGGACCTTCCACCGTCTTTATCTCAAATTTCTTATACTCGCTCTTGCACGCGCGTCCCTTCTTAAACACTACACAACCTGCCACTGCATTGCTACCTTGCGTGTTCGAGTTATCAAAACTATCTATCCACATCGGCATTGTAGGCAAGCCCAGCAACTTCTGCAAACCACCCAAGATACGTACCGCGCGTTGGTCAGGATTCAGCTTATCATCCTGTTTAATGCGGTCCTTCTTATACTGCTGCACATTCTGCATGGCCAAGTCCAAGAGCTTCTTTTTGTCGCCTCCCAGAGCAATATTCACATGCAGATTTTCATCAATTATCTCCGGAATAAACGGAACAATCACCTCTTTTGTTGTACTTCCCAATTGCTCCCGCAATTCGTAAATACCCATTGCCAAAACCTCCTCTCTCGTCTCATCTAACTGCTTCTTATACTCAATCGTCTGCCCCTGTACAATACTTCCTCTATGCACATGCAGCATGCTGATATACACATTTTGCCCCATTTCATCGTAACCAAACACATCCACATCGCCCGCATGCGAGTTCGTGATAATCGTTTTACTGGTAAATTGTTCGATGAAATCGAGCTTTTCTTTCAGTCTGCCTGCCTCTTCATACCGCATTTCTACGGCTGCTTGCAACATCTCTGCCTCTATCTGCTTACTAATCTCTTGCGCATCGCCTCGAATAATCTTCCGTGCAGCATCAATATACTCCATATACTGCTCATGGCTCACTTTCGCCTCGCACACGCCGCAGCAATTACCCAAATGATACTTCAAGCACACGCGATATTTCCCCATTTCAACGCTACTTTTGTTCATTTGCATAGCGCATGTGCGAATAGGGTAGAGCTTATGAATGAGCTCCAACACCAAGTCCAGTGTATAGCCAAAACTATATGGTCCAAAATACTCGCCTACACCTTTGATTATCTTCCGTGTCTTGAATATTCTGGGATACTCTTCCCTCGTAATGCAAATACTTGGATAACTCTTTCCGTCCTTGAGCAGGATATTATAGTGGGGTTGATACTGCTTAATGAGGTTATTTTCCAGCAAAAACGCATCCTGCTCGCTATTCACCACCACATATTTGATGTCCGCAATACTCTGAACCAGCAGTTTAGTCTTATAGCGATCCTGCTCTTTATGAAAATAACTACTTACGCGACGTTTCAGGTTCTTGGCCTTACCCACATAAATAACCTCCCCTGCTTCATTGAAGTATTGGTACACCCCTGGCTCTTCAGGTATGCGCTGAAGCAGCTCTTGTATATGTGGATTTTTAGACATTTATTCCGATAAAATCGGAGCAAATTACAAATCAGTTACATTGATTTCGGTGTTACTAATTTGTCTTTGCTCCTTATTCTTGATTCCTTACTCAAGGTTTAGCAACTCAGCAAGCTACTAACCTCTACATCGTCACCAAACACTTTTCTGCCATTCAAGAACTCCAACTCAATAATAAAGTTGATATACACCTTCTTTACATTGAATTTCTTTACCAGTTCCAGCGCAGCAGCCATCGAGCCACCAGTAGCCAATAGGTCATCATGCAGCAGCACCACATCATTTTCATTCAGCGCATCTGCGTGAATTTGAATAGTATCTACGCCATATTCCTTTGCATAACTTACTTCAATAGTCTCTGCTGGCAATTTACCCGGTTTGCGAATAGGCACAAATCCTGCACCCAGTTCCATTGCTACCGCAGGTGCCAAAATAAACCCGCGCGACTCAATACCCACCACTTTTGTAATACCATATGCACGATACAAATTGGCAATCTCGTCTTTCATCCATTTCAAATACTCTGGATTACTCAGCACAGTAGTAATGTCCTTAAATACAATTCCCTCTACAGGAAAATCCTTCACGTCGCGAATGTGCGCGATAATCTCTTCTTGTTTCATATCTTTATTTATTGTTAATTATCTAATCAATTGTCTTAAATGTTCCACGTGAAACATTGTTATATTGCCTCTATGTTATCACGGCTCTCACTCGGTGAAGTCTTCTCTCGTTGTCGTGTCGTTGCCGTCTCGTTGCCGTAATTGTCTCGAAACATACAGGTAATCACCTGCCCATCAGTACTAATAATACGCTAATATCATTGGGGCTTACGCCTGGTATTCTGCTTGCTTCACCAATAGTGCCTGGCTTAATGCGACTGAGTTTCTGACGCGCTTCGGTACTCAATGACTGTACACTATTATAGTCAAAATCCTTTGGCAGGTGGATATTATTCAGGCGTTGCAACTTATCTGCCGCCAGTCGTTCGCGCTCAATATACCCTTTGTATTTGATATTAATCTCTGCACTCTCTACAATCTCCTCGCTTCTGCTACCTAGTTGCTCAATCTTCTCTTTTAGTTCAGCAACCACTTCTGCCAAGCCCATAATAGTGATATTTGGACGCGCTACAATATCAATCAACTTGCTCGTTTGTTGCAAATCGCCATAGCCCATTGCATTCAAATACGCATTTATATCTTTACCCTTTACGGATGTGTTGCGTAGCATTTCCGTCAATGCTTGCTCGCCTGCTTGCTTACTCCTTAGCAAAGACAAACGATAGTCGTCTGCCAAGCCCAACGCATAACTGCGCTCCGTCAATCGAGCGTCTGCATTATCTTGGCGAAGCAAGATACGGTACTCTGCTCGCGAAGTAAACATACGGTATGGTTCATCCACACCTTTGTTTACCAAATCATCAATCAGCACACCTATATAGCTCTCATCTCTTGCCAAAGTGAATGGTGCACCACCTGTGATATTCTGATGAGCATTCACACCAGCTACTAATCCTTGACCTGCTGCCTCCTCATAACCCGTAGTACCATTAATCTGTCCTGCAAAGAAGAGGTTCTTAATCATCTTTGTCTCCAGTGTATGCAGCAACTGTGTTGGATCAAAAAAGTCATATTCAATTGCATACCCAGGGCGATACAACACCGCATTCTCCAATCCCTTCACCGTGCGCAATGCTTGCCATTGTGTCTGCCAGGGTAGGGAAGAGGAGAAACCATTTACATAGTATTCATTCGAATCTACGCCCTCTGGCTCCAAGAACAACTGGTGTGCATCTTTCTCCGCAAAAGTAACAATCTTTGTCTCAATACTTGGGCAGTATCTCGGACCAATACTCTGTATCTGACCGTTATACAATGGCGAGTCTTCCAATCCACCACGCAGTACATCGTGCGTCTGCGTGTTGGTATAAGTAATCCAGCAGCTCATCTGCTTCAGTTGGCGTTGTACGGTATCCAAATACGAGAACTGATGGCTGTCGTTATCGCCCAACTGCTCAGTCATCTGCGAGAAATCAATACTCCTTTTATCTATACGCGCAGGCGTACCCGTCTTCATTCTATCGGTCGCAAAACCCAACTGGCGCAACTGCTCAGTGATACCAAAACTACTTGGCTCCGATATTCTTCCTCCTTCAATCTGTGTTCGCCCAAAATGCAGTAGGCCATTCAAGAAAGTGCCATTAGTCAATATCACCGCCTTTGCTTGCATCTCTATACCAAGCAATGTCTTAACTCCCTTAACTTCGCCGTCTTTTATCACCAATTCCACCACCGTGTCTTGCCAGATATCTAAATTCGGTGTATCCGTCAAAATATTCACCCATTCCTCGATAAAGCGTTTTCTATCGCTCTGACTACGCGGACTCCACATAGCAGGACCTTTGCTGCGATTGAGCATACGAAACTGAATAGCGCTCCTGTCCGTCACAATACCCATTTGTCCACCCATCGCATCTATCTCTCTGACTATCTGACCTTTAGCTATTCCACCAACAGCAGGATTACAACTCATCTGACCAATCTTGTTCATATCCATCGTGATGAGCAATGTCTTGCTACCCATACGAGCAGCAGCACTGGCTGCCTCGCAGCCTGCATGTCCTGCACCTACTACAATAATATCGTACTTAAATTCCATATAATCAATCACTTACTTTCCAATTACTCTGTTTCTATGATGCCATCTCCCTTGTCCGCTAAAGCTGCTCTTGCCTATTGTTCGTTGTGGTGGAAGAAAAGCATCCTCCAAGTGTGTTACCTCCTTCACCTCATGCGTGGTAGCATCCATCGTAATACCAATAATATCAAAACGGGGTGTCAACTCTATCTTGTGATACTTAATGTACGCATTGGCTGCAGCAGCCATACGACGACGTTTCAGTTCATCTACAAATTCTTCAGGACGTTTGTCACCAAACGATGTGGTTCTTGTCTTCACCTCCACAAAAGCAATCTCCTTCCTGCTCACTGCTATCACATCCATCTCCAGATGTCCAAACTTCCAGTTCATATCCACCACACGAAAACCTTTCTCCCGCATGATCTTAGCAGCCAACTCCTCGCCAATCTGTCCTATGATATTATGCTCTGCCATTATCCTTGCATCTTATTCACGCGCGCAGCATCCAGTCGCAGCATAATCGCCAACAGTATCGTGAATCCCCATAGCGACGAACCACCATAACTGAAGAACGGTAACGGAATACCAATCACAGGCAGCAATCCCAGCACCATGCCAATATTGATTGTCACGTGGAACAACAATATGCTCGCAACGCTATACGCATATATCCGACTAAATGTATCTCGTTGACGTTCAGCAATATAGATAATCCTCAATATCAATGCCAAATATAACAACAACAATCCAGCAGATCCCACAAATCCCCATTCTTCGCCTACTGTACAGAAAATAAAGTCGGTATCTTGTTCAGGCACGAACTTTAGTTTGGTTTGTGTTCCTTGTAGAAAACCCTTTCCTGTCGCTTGTCCCGAACCAATAGCAATCAGCGATTGATTCACATTATATCCCGCACCATGCGGATCATCTTTCATACCTAACAATACTTCAATACGAATACGTTGGTGAGGTTGCAGAATATTGTGGAAAGCATAGTCACATCCTTGGCAAAGCACTGTGGAAATAATCACAAATGTGGCTATCCATCCAATACTCTTCTTTCGTTGTATAATAGCCAATACTATTAGGTATAACGTTGATATAGAAAGACTTATTATTCCTACTAAATTAAAATCTACAGTTATCCAGATATTTATCAATAGAGCTATTCCGTAGCAGAGTATTGTTGCTCCAATAATGATTAAAGCATTCCAAAAATCTTTTTCTCGCAGTAGCATTAATCCAAAAACGATTAGATTAATTGAAATAGCACTAGCTAGACTACCCCAATTTCCAATTCCCCATGGCAATACAATGTCGCCAAACCGTATAACTATAATGAACAATAGTATGCTTGCCATGCCCCATGACAGAATATATCCCGACATTCCTTTTCGGTAGAACACAAGCAGGAAGGATAAAAATACCAATGCTGAACCTGTTTCGCGTTGAGCAAACATAATGATACCAATGGGCAAACCTATTAGTAGTAGTGGTACAATTAAATCTTTGATTGTCTTTATCTGATATCCATATTGACTCATGTATTTTGCTATAGCCAATGCGGTGAAGCATTTGGCAAACTCGGCAGGTTGCAAACTGATAGGACCTATGTTTATCCATGAGTAAGAGCCTTTAATATCACGTGCTACTAGAGGGGTGATGATTAGCAGTACCATCATACCTCCATATAGCACATATGCTAGCACATCGTAGGCCTTTTCTTCTATCATAAGAATTACTCCACCCATTACAATGGCTGTTATCAACCAAACTAACTGTTTTCCTGCTCGATTAGAAAAGTCCCATATGCTTGTTTGATCATAATTATAGCTTGAACCATAAATATTCATCCAACCAAATATAGCAATGACGAGGAACATGATAATGGTCCACCAGTCTATGCCCGATATGATACTTCTATTCTTTGTCACCATCGTTTTTCTTATCTATAAGGTTGGCTTCTAGCATGCGTTTATATAGCCAATTTCGTTTGATTTCACCGCTCAAATATTGTTCCATTACCAATGTGGCTATAGGGCATGCCCATGTAGCACCAAAACCAGCATTTTCCACTGCCACAGCTACAGCTATCTTTGGATTATCCATCGGAGCAAACCCGATGAATAGAGCATGATCTTCGCCGTGTGGATTCTCTACTGTACCTGTTTTGCCGCAAATTTGCCATTCGGGTATATTGTACCATTTTCCTGTGCCTTCGGTCATTACTCTTGCCATCCCACGATGTACTACGTCAAAATGCGATGAATCCACCAAACAAATATGTTTTTCTGATTTCATCGAATCGTTTTTATTCAGATGAGGTGCTATATAATATCCTTTATTGGCTATTGCTGCTGCTTGATTGGCAAGTTGTAAAGGGGTGGTTAATATTTCTCCTTGTCCGATGGATAGCGAACGAATAGTGACGGCTTTCCACCCTGTTTCACCATAGATATTGTTGTAAAATTCTGTCGTAGGTAGATATCCTTTGGCTTGCTCTTGAATATCAGTATGCTCAAAGCGTTGTCCTAAACCAAAGCTGGAAATTATCTCGCGCCACGTGCTGTAATGCTCCTTGAATAGCACATTTCCGTCTTGATAACCATCACGTTGTAGCATATCGCGGAACAAGGCCCAGAAATATGGGTTACAACTCTGCTCGATACCTTCTTCCAAGTCCACGGGGCTACCATGGTTGTGCGTACATTTTATTGGACTTGAACTTCTACCTTTGCATGGATATTTAGTGTTGGGTGTAACGCTTCCCTCTTGCAGTGCCACTAATGCTTGTAGAATCTTGAATGTTGAGCCAGGAGAATATTGTGCTTGTGTAGCACGGTTCATCAATGGTTTATTAGGGTCGTTAAGTAGTTCTTTGTAGTTGGCCGAACGATTTTTGCCCACCAATTTGCGGGGGTCCCAATATGGAGCACTAACCATGGCTAATATTTCCCCTGTTTGAGGTTCAATAGCTACAATACTACCAATTTTGTTTTGCAGCAATTGTTCTGCTACTTGTTGTGTGGCGCGGTCAATAGTCAGTTTTAGGTCCTCTCCTGCTTTGGCCGAACGGTCCAATTCTCCTTTTCTATATGCTCCTTGTATGCGACCGCGCGAGTCTCGCATAAGCACCTCTACGCCTTTCTCCCCTCGTAGTGATTTCTCATACATTTTCTCGATTCCATCGCGACCAGAGTAATCGCCAATGGCATAATAATTATCGCGATCAATATCATTATAGTTAACTTCGCCCACACTCCCCAATATGTGCGAAGCGATAGGATAAGTATAGTCGCGAAGCGTACGAATTCTGATGTCTATTCCAGGATATTTGTATTGTTCTTCTTGCAATTGAGCCACCTCTTCTTGGCTCAAATTTTGTATGAATATTTGCGGAGTATGACGAGAATATCCTCGATTCTTCCGAGGATTAGTCATGTTTTTCATTCTCTCCTTAAACTCTACTGTATCAATATGCAGCGCATTACAAAATCCGAGGGTATCAAATGCTTGTGCTTTCATTTCGCGCACAATCATTGTCACTTCATATATTGGCTGGTTAGCCACCAGTAATTCGCCATTGCGGTCGTAGATTAGGCCGCGTGACGGATAGATTATTTGGCGAAGTTGAGCGTTGGTTTCGGCTTTTTGTTGAGTAGATTGATCTATGATTTGCAGCGAAAACAGTCGTATGATATACACAAGCACTACCACAACAGCAATGCCCCCAATGATGTATTTTCGCCTATATAAAGGATCGTTAATCATCTGTCTAACATCTGCCTAATATCAGTACAACCTCTGCCAATTACTTCAGGCGATCATAACTTAAAATAATAGCTATGGTCAGTGCACTACTGATGATAGTTTGCAGCAATACAATCCACCAACTTTGTATATCCCATGCTTCCAGCGAAAACACGATGGCATGGTGAAGAATTGTCAATATCACCACGCATTTCACATACTCCACTAAGCCGATGCTACTGCCAGATACATTGTCGTTGATGCGTTCTATTTCTTGCACAAAGTTACTTAGTAGTATTGGACGTAAAAATGCAATGGCCACGCATGCGGCTATATGCACACCCATTGATGAATGCCAAATATCCATTATCAAACCCACTGCAAAACCAATAATCATTTCCACCCATTTTAGCTTTAATAGAGGAAGAGTTATCAAAAAGAGAATATATACCATTGGAAATCCCCACATGGAGATATGGAGGTGGTCAAACAGCAATACTTGCAGCGCAAGTATTAGTAGCAGTCGTCCTATTTCTTTTATTTTTTCCATACTTTAGGGTTCCTCTTCTGCATATGTGACATGATTGCGAATCACCTGCACATATTTCAGTTTTCTGTAATCAGTAGTTGGGCGCATAGTGATGTGATAATAGTTGTCTCCATCGGTCAATTCGCAGGATTCTACTGTTCCCACCAATATTCCGCCAGGGAATACCGAGGTCAAGCCGCTAGTCACTACACTATCTCCTTGTGCAACATCAACATGGCGAGAAATATCTTTCAGTTCTACTTTTTTGTAGTCTATTCCTCGCCATTGTGTTCTGCCAATATAGTCATTTTTCTTTAGTCGGCAGCTTGTGTGCATTTCGGTGTGAATCAAGGGCACCACAAGCGAATATTTCTCGCTCACAGCACTTACTATGCCTACTACACCATCGTGACAAATCACGCCCATGTCCACTTCGATACTATCGCGTTGTCCCTTATTGATAGTCAAGTAGTTGTGGTGTTTGTGTGTTGTCAGACCAATTACTTTAGCAGGAATATATTCCACATCCAAATGTGAATATTGGTACAAACTATCGATTTCAACATACTTTTCCAACTGGTTAGCTTGTCGTGTCAATTGATTTTTCAACCATGCATTTTCTTCAATCAGCAATTGATTGTCTTTTTTTAGTTGAAAATAATCTCCCACGGTGGTCGTTATGTTGTCCAATCCTGCTACAATTCTATTGGCCGACGACCATATTGCGCTATGCTGATATTGATGTGAAGTCGCTATCAGTATAAACGCAACAACTTCCAGTATCAAGAAGATTAGGAAGTTGCTATAGCGTGCTAAAAATTGCAGTAGGTTTTTCATTTATTCGTCTTATCGAATCAAGAAACCATAGTTGTGTACGTTCTTCAGTGCCACTCCTGTTCCACGTGCCACTGCGTGCAATGGGTCTTCTGCCACGTGGAATGGAATAGTAATCTTATCGGTCAATCGTTTGCTCAAGCCGTGCAGCAATGCACCACCACCTGTTAGATAGATACCTCGTTTTACGATATCTGCGTACAACTCGGATGGAGTAGCCTCCAATGCTTGTAGAATAGCGCTTTCTATTTTCGCGATGCTCTTATCCATGCAGTGGGCTATCTCTTGGTAGCTGATTGGCACTTGCATTGGCAATGCTGTCACTTTGTTTGGACCGATTACCATATAATCCTCTGGAGCTTCTTCTAGTTCTGGCAATGCAGAACCCACTTGTATTTTGATGCGTTCTGCGGTTGGCTCGTCAATGCGTAGGTTATGGGTACGTCCCATATACTCTACGATGTCACGATTCAGGTCATCACCTGCAATCTTGATAGATTTGTTAGCCACGATTCCGCCCAATGACATCACGGCAATCTCGGTTGTACCGCCACCTATATCTACTACCATACAGCCTTCGGGTTGTTCTACATCAATACCCATACCGATAGCTGCGGCCATAGGCTCATATATCATATATACTTCGCGTCCGCCCGCGTGCTCGCTACTATCGCGAACCGCACGAATTTCCACTTCAGTACTGCCTGATGGAATACATACCACCATACGAATGCTTGGGGTGAACAAGCGATTTTGCTTTGGAATCATCTTGATCATACCTCGAATCATCATCTCGCAGGCATAGAAGTCGGCAATCACACCATCGCGCAGAGGGCGTACGGTACGAATCAATGTACCTCCTTTACCGATCATTTGTTGTGCACGGCGTCCTACAGCTACCATTTTGTTGTCGGCGGTGCTGATTGCTACCACGGATGGCTCATCTACCACCACTTGGTCATCGCAAATAATAATGGTATTCGCGGTACCAAGGTCGATAGCAATTTCTTGTGTAAACGAAAAAAGTCCCATTGTTTTGTAATATATTTTAGGTGTTATTATATTCTATTTTTCTGCCCTTCTTACCCAATTTGATAAAATCATGCAAAGATACAACAAAAAATGCAAATACGCAAAAAAAATGAGTACTTTTTGAAAAATAGATAGATTTATCTATCTGCAACGTCATTTCTATGCCTTGTAAAACTTTGCTTTTCCACGCTAATGAATAGAAATTACTCACAAAATCACACTTGACTTTTTGGTACACAAATTCGGCAACTAAGAAATAAATCAAATCCTCTTTGCATTTTTGCAGCAAAGATAATCTTTTTTGTGATATATGCAACAATTCTTAATTTTTTTATAAAAAAAGTGTGATGACCATTTTCTAGTCATCACACTCGCGCTCCCTCAAGGACTTGAACCTTGGACCCCCTGATTAACAGTCAGATGCTCTAACCGACTGAGCTAAGGAAGCAATATTTTTTGACCTCAAAAACCTCATCAGTTCCGAAATCGGGTGCAAAAGTACTGCTTTTTTTTGATATGAGCAAGTTTTTTTGAAAAAAAATTACTATCTTTGCAGAAAATTTTGATTTTGTACCTAAAATCATACATTTTTAACCCCAAAAACAGCAAATTTTAACCCGAAATACAAATGAAACGAGTTTTAGGTTTAGGAAATGCCTTGACCGACATCCTACTACAAGTGTCGGAAGGAGATCTTCGTGAGATTGGCTTCCCAAAGGGTAGTATGAATCTTATCAATGCAGGGCAATTGGAATGTATTCAAACGCGATTTATCTCTGTGCGCAAACACCTTGTAGCAGGAGGTAGTGCATCCAATACCGTTGCCACTATTGCTCAACTTGGCGGCAAGGCGGCTTTCATCGGCAAGATTGGCAATGATGAAGTAGGTAAATTCTACCGCGAGGATCTTATTAAGAACAATGTGAAGCCGCTATTGCTGACTTCTTCGCTTATGTCAGGCTGTTGTATTGTTCTTATCACCCCTGATGGCGAACGAACTTTCTGTACTTACCTCGGCGCTGCGGCTGATCTTAGAGCTGAGGATATACGTAAAGAAGCATTCGTAGGATACGATATTTGCCACGTAGAGGGATATCTTGTTCAAGATCATGACCTGATTGAGAAAGCGCTACGCACGGCAAAAGAGCAGGGATGTACTGTTTCGCTTGATCTAGCCAGCTACAATGTTGTGAACGAGAACCACCAATTCCTCAAAGACCTTATATATAAATATGTAGATATTGTGTTTGCCAATGAGGATGAGTCTTTTGCATACACCCACCTCAATCCAGAGGAATCAGTGGCGAATATCTCCGAGCAATGTGATATAGCAGTGGTGAAAGTGGGCAAGCGTGGTTCGTATGTGCGTCAAGGTAGTCAAATCCATCATATTGGTGCTATCACCTCT
The DNA here is from genome assembly GCA_017457295.1 of Paludibacteraceae bacterium. Taxonomy (GTDB): domain Bacteria; phylum Bacteroidota; class Bacteroidia; order Bacteroidales; family Paludibacteraceae; genus Colicola. The sequence continues at coordinate 16,560 of JAFTHS010000008.1, forward strand.
TCTTGTTTAGACTCCACGGGTGCAGGTGACCTATATGCAGGAGGATTTTTGCACGCATTGTCCGATGGATTCGACCTTCGTCGCTGTGGTGAAATTGGTACGATTGCTGCGGGACGTGTCGTTGAAATCGTAGGAACGAAGTTACCCGAAGAGACATGGGATGAGATTAGACGTATATGTGCGCTCTATCGTGGATTTATGCACAAATTGAAATTCTAATATTATAGTATAATATGAAAATTCTTTACATTTTATACCAATACTTAATTGGTTTTCCGCTAATTATTGTAGTAACATTGTTTACGGCTTTGCTGACTATCATTTGTTTCCCTTGGCGCAATGGCAAGTTGCCTCGTACTGTGCAAGTGTTTTGGTCGCGCAGCGTGTTGTGGCTGTTGCTTGTTCCTATTAAGGTGACAGGTCGTGAGAATGTTGATTCGAACCAATCGTATGTTTTTGTGGCGAACCACCAATCTTTCTTGGATGTATTTGCTGTTTATGGTTGGTTGCCCAATAATTTTAAATGGTTGATGAAGAAGGAGTTGCGCAAGATTCCGTTTGTAGGTACTGCGTGTGCAGTGGCAGGACATATATTTGTGGATCGCAGCAATCCTCGTGCTGCTATGGAGAGTTTGACCTATATTAAGGCACAACTGCACGATGGTATTAGTACGGTTATTTTTCCAGAGGGTACACGCACAAGGACTGGTGAAATGGGGCGTTTTAAGCAAGGTGCGTTTAAGATTGCTATGGACATGGATTTGCCTGTAGTACCAATTTCATTGAGTGGTTTCTTTGATGCAATGCCACGCAACAAGTTCTATGTCAAGCCATTTTCTCGTGTAGCTTTGCATATTGGTAAACCGATAGATATCTCTCAATTCAACGATATAAATGAGGCAATGACTGAGCTTCATACTCAAGTAAAGAATGGCATAAAATAGGTGTTTTTTTTCAAAAAGCAAGATTTTATTTGCATGATTGAAAAAAAAGCACTACCTTTGCACTCGCTTTCGGATATGCCTAATAGTACAAGTGCGTTCCGATGACGGGATGTGGCGCAGCCCGGTAGCGCAACGGTCTGGGGGACCGGAGGTCGCAAGTTCAAATCTTGTCATCCCGACAAGACAAAGAGATGACCACTTCGAAACGAGGTGGTTGTTTTCTTTTTACTCTACATTTTGTTCTATATTCTTGCAAGATTAAAAAATATTTACTACCTTTGCACTCGAAATGATTCACGCTGGGGAATTTGGGCGGGATTATATCTCATTCCAAACACATAATTCTTAATTCAAAATTCCTCCAAAGGAATCTTTCAGAGACATAATAAAAAGGCGTTTATTGGCGCTTGTTTAGGAGATTAGAAAACTGGAAAATTTCTCACACCCGAAACAAGAGAGCGGTAAATGTCCCTTGGTGTGTTTAATTCGTTGTGTGCTCACGACAATTAACATATCGGCGTGGGCATTCATTGTTTGTTCTTGTGTGTAAGGTTTTTCCAGTACCTCTAATCTAAGAATAAGTAAAAGTAAGGCTCCACGCTTTTTATATTTTAACCATGAGATATTAGGAGTCAATATCTCAATATAAAAACACATATCATTATGATTAGAAAATCAGAAATTAGTCTCTTGAAAGCTAACTTGTTAAGTTTGCTTTTAGCTGCTGTCGTAGCAGGTGTCTTAATACCGTTGTTTAGTTGGATTCACCCTGAAAAATTTATGAGTGATATGGATAATACTCTTTTTTATAAGTGTATTGTTTATATGGTAGAGTTAATGCCTGATACAGCTAGTACCATGGGTAATATAATCATAGGTGGCATAATGGGAGGATTATTTGGACTTTTGTATGCAACTGTTGTGCTCGGATTTTTATTACTTGTTCCTCACGAATTAATTCACGGCTTAACTGCAATAGTAGTTGGCAAAGCAAAATGGAAGGATTTGAAGTTTGGGATGATGTGGAAAAAATGTGCGGCTTATTGCCATTGTAATAAACCTTTGACAGTTGCTCAATATCGCTGGGTGACACTTATGCCACTTATATTATTAGGTATCATACCAAGTATTTTATCTCTCATTTCAGGGAATAGCTTTATGTTGTTATATGGCATGATAGGGATTGTAGTAGCAATAGGAGATATTTGGATAGCTTGGTTATTGCGCAAGGAAGATGGATCTGTGAAAGTTTATGACCATCCATCAACAGCAGGATATTTTCTATTCGATACTGATGAAGAATTTGAAGAAATAAAAAAATCGATTTAACTAAAAAAATACAATTATGAATGCAAAACAATTTATTATGGCTACTTTTGCAGTAGCATGTACGTTTGCCTTTTTAGGATGTGATGTGAATAAAAATGCGAACGGAATAAAGGCATTTTCTGTTGACAAAGAAAAACAAGTAATCTTTTCCAAAGGCAATTTGCAATATCATCCATTAAACAATGAATGGCGTTTTGCTCCGAACCAGACCGATTATATTGGTGATGCTAATAGCAATGTTGCACCTGATTATGATGGATGGGTGGATTTGTTCTGTTGGGGAACAGGAGCGAATCCTATCAATGTAAGCAATGATTACAACGATTATCAAATTTTTATTGATTGGGGAAGAAATGAGATAGAAGGTAATATGATGAGTACATGGCATACTTTGACAAGTGATGAATGGACATATCTACTTGACTGTCGTAAAAATGCGAAAAATCTTAAAGGTATTGCACAGGTGAATGGTGTGAATGGTTTAATAATTCTTCCTGATAATTGGAAAACTCCCAAAGGAATTATATTTAAGCCACGTTTTCATAATGAACAAAGTATTGAGGCTTATAGACAATATCAAACACTAACCGCAGAACAATGGTCAATCTTAGAACAATCAGGTGCGGTATTTCTGCCAGCGGCAGTTAGTCGTATCGGTAATGTAGTTGATTCTACCTCGACTTATGGGCATTATTGGACGTCAACAATAAATGATGATTTTTCTAGTTATCATTTCTATCTGTACTCTAATGAGGCTGGTGTTGGTTGCTGTAGTCCCTATGTAGGTATGAGTGTTCGATTAGTTAAAGATTTGTAAATCAAAACTCTCACCTCGATTGGGTGGGAGTTTTTGTTCTTCTCTATTGCCTTTCGCGGGGTTCTGCGAACGTAACGAATAGTGCGGTTATTGTCCGGTTATTGTGCGGTAATAGTGCGGTGCGAGTGGGAAAGGTGAAGGATGATTTTATACGATTTACTTGCGGGTATGAAAAAAAAGTAGTAATTTCGCAGTCGAATTGAGAAAATCTATTATTATGGCACTAAAAGGGAAATTTGAATATTCACATTGGATGGTGAAATGCATCCAATGGATAGGATGTGTGATACTTTTTACCACGCCCGCAATGATAAGTATTGTGGCTTTTCCACAGCCACTGTCTGTGGGTTCGTTGAAGTGGATACAGTTCTTGCAAACAGCTTCGATGCTTCTGCTTCCTCCATTATGTATGGCATACCTATGGAGTAAACAACCATTGCAGTGGTTGAAATTGACAGGAGAGAGTTTTAAGGATTCCAAGGACTTGATGGCAAAGAGTGTTGCAGCCATTGGCATTATGTTAGTAGCTTTGCCTGCAATCAATCTTCTCAGTCATCTCAACCAACAGATGACCTTGCCTGCATTTTTAGAACCTATGGAAACGTGGATGAAAACGCAGGAGGAGAATGCTGCTCAGATGACTGAACTATTTATGCGTGTGACCACTTTCGATGGACTGATTATCAATCTGTTGTTGATGGCACTATTACCCGCTATAGCGGAAGAACTGACTTTCCGCGGTGTGCTTCAGCGTTTGCTGCAAGGGAAGGACCATAACACAAACATTCCGCATATAGCCATATGGAGTAGCGCAATCATCTTTTCCGCCATTCATATGCAATTCTATGGTTTTGTTCCTCGTATGCTGATGGGTGTACTGTTTGGCTATATGCTTGTGTGGACTGGAAGTATATGGATGCCCATGCTGATGCACTTTACTAATAATGCAATGGCCGTATTGCTTTATTTTGTGGCATACCGAGCAGGGTGGAATATGGAGCAAGTGGATGCTATAGGCACAAACGACACCCTGTGGTTGGGTATCGTCAGTATGGTAGTTACAATAGTGGGAATTTATGCTTTTCGACGTTCTACCACGATGAGCAATGCCTCTTCGCGGATGTCCAGTGGCAACTGAATATTGCGTAGTTGAATACTGCGCACCCATCCTGGAACGTCTTTTGCTTGCAGGGTGTTGAATACATCACGCAGCATCTGATATTGCTCGTCGGTATATTCTTCGGGTGAAATACCCGCTAAGGTATCGAGTTCCTCGTCATCGTAGTAGATGATTTCCGCATTGGTTTGTAGCAAAGTCTCACGCTCACAAACCAAGTGCTCGCCACAGCAACCATCGTCAGGGTCGCGTGGTTCGTTAGACGTTTGGCTGTCGTTTTGCGACTCGGATGCTATAGTATCATTGTTTGCTTTTTGCTCTTTGCGTGCACGTATCTCAAATATAACTAGCACTACAATACCTAAGCATATGAATAATATCAATGGAATCATACTTAAATCCTCAATTCTAAATCGTATATTATTCTACATCTTCTTCTACAACGAGATTATTGATGATGAAGTTCTGACGCTCCGTAGTGTTCTTACCCATGTAGAAACTGAGCAAATCTGCTACCGCATCCTCTTTGCGCAGGGTCACTTGATCTAGTCGAATGCCTTTACCAATAAAACCTTTGAACTCATCTGGGCTAATCTCTCCCAAACCTTTGAATCGAGTGATCTCGGGATTTGGTTTGAGTTCTTCGATAGCTTGCACTCGTTCTTCCTCGCTATAGCAGTAGCGTGTTTCCTTTTTGTTTTTCACACGGAAGAGTGGTGTTTGCAGGATATATACATGTCCTTTCTTCACCAATTCTGGGAAGAATTGTAGGAAATAGGTTAGCATTAGCAAACGGATGTGCATACCGTCCACATCGGCATCGGTAGCAATAATGACCTTGTTGTAGCGTAGATTGTCTAATCCATCTTCAATATTGAGTGCAGCTTGTAGGCAACCAAACTCCTCGTTTTTATATACATCTACTTTGTTTAATCCGTAGGTATTGAGTGGTTTGCCTCGCAAAGAGAATACCGCTTGTGTGCGCACGTCACGGCTTTTGGTTATACTACCCGAAGCAGATAAACCCTCAGTGATGAATATACTACTCTCTTGGCGCAAATCGTCGTCTGCGTCTTTGGCTGATTTGGTGGGTTTGGCATCGCTGAAGTGGACTTGGCAATCACGCAATTTAGGATTGTTGAGCATAATCTTCTTTGCGCGCTCGCGAACCTCTTTGGTGACACCTGCTATGGCTTTACGTTCACGTTCGGACTCTTGAATCTTCTGCAACATCACTTCGGTGATTTCGGGATGTTTGTGAAGATAATTGTCGAGTTGTTGCTTTACGAAGTCATTGACAAACTTATTTACCGACAATCCGCCCTCTGGAGACATGTCCTTTGAACCTAACTTGACCTTTGTTTGGCTCTCAAACACGGGTTCTGAGACATTGATAGCAATAGCACCTACTACACCGCTGCGGATATCGCTCAGTTCGAAGTTTTTGTTGTAGAATTCTTTGATTGTTCTACCGATGGCTTCGCGGAAAGCTGCTTGATGAGTACCACCCTGAATGGTGTGTTGACCATTAACAAAAGAATAGTATTCTTCGCCTGTTTGATTGCTATGCGTGAGTGCTATCTCAATATCTTCATCCTTGATATGAATGATTGGATACAGGGAATCGGCAGTCATGTTCTCGGTCAAGAGGTCGAGCAAACCGTTTTTAGAAGAGTATTTCTTTCCGTTGAATACGAGAGTAAGTCCGATGTTGAGATACGCATAGTTGCGCATCATTGTTTCGATGAAATCGGTGCGAAAGTGGTAGTTTTCGAATAATCCCTTGGAGTTGTCAGGTACAAATTCGATGAGTGTGCCTCGTTTTTCGCTGCCCGTATAGTCTTGTATATCGCTATCTTCGATGAGGTGCCCTTGGTGGAAAGCAATACGGCGTGTTTTGCCTTCGCGCCACACTTCCACTGCAAAATCCATACTCAAGGCATTGACTGCTTTGGTACCCACACCGTTCAGTCCGACCGATTTCTTGAATGCCTTGGTATCATACTTACCACCCGTATTTAATATGGAAACAGCTTCCACCATCTTGCCAAGCGGGATACCTCGTCCGTAGTCGCGTACTCGCACGCGCTCGCCCAATGATGGGTCAGTGGTAGAAACAGGCGAAACGCTGATTTCTACTACTTTGCCTTCGTTCATGCGGAACTCATCAATCGAGTTGTCGATAGTCTCTTTGATGAGCACATAGATACCGTCGTCTGAGTGGTTGCCATCACCTAATTTTCCGATGTACATACCCGGACGGCGGCGTATATGTTCGCGGTCATCAAGATGGACGATATTATCCTCGTTGTACGTGCTAATAGGTTTGATATCTTCTGCCATAATGGGATAGTTGTGTGGGTAGTTTGCCAATAGGGTAGGATGGAAAGGTAAAATGGTCTTTGACCATAAGAAGAACATCCTATGGCAGGATGCTCCTCTCTATTTTTCCCGATTTCAACGGTATATTACTTTGTTTTAGCGTCGATCTCTGGGTCAACTAAAATACGTCCGCAGAACTCGCATACGATGATTTTCTTGCGCAAGCGAATATCCAATTGACGTTGTGCAGGAATCTTGCTGTGGCAACCACCGCAGCTGTCGCGCTCGATCTTCACTACAGCCAAACCATTGTGAGCATTTCTGCGGATACGATGGAAAGCGGTGATGAGGCGCTCGTCGATATGCTTCTCCAAATCGGATGCGCGGAGCATAAGTTTTTCGGTTTGCTCTTTGGTTTCAGCCAAAATAGAATCCAACTCGTTGCGCTTTTGGTTCAAATCAACGGTCTTATCCTCGATATCGGTGATTGTTTTTGCTTTCTCAGCTTGGCGATTCTCAAGGTCTGCGGTGAAGTTGCGAATCTTACGTTGCGAAGCCTCGATATCCAACTCTTGATATTCGATTTCTTTGGTGAGGTTGTCGTATTCGCGGTTGTTGCGTACATTGTTTTGTTGCTCTTTGTAGCGAGAGATGGCTGCATTAGCATTCTCAATACGCACGCGGTGGTCAGAAATACCCGTTTCACACTCTTTGATACCGTTCTCGATGTTGGTCAAACGAGTCTTCAAACCCTCGATTTCATCGCTCATGTCCTTTACTTCTTGTGGAAGTTCACCAGCCAAAATGCGCAAACTATCGATTTTGGAATCTACTGTTTGCAAATCATACAGAGCGCGTAGTTTCTCCTCTACGGTCAACTCTTGTTCTACTTTTTCTTTTGCCATAATTGTTATGTTGTTTGATGTTAATATTCGTTGTTTTTATCGGGCGGATAGGATAGGAATGCTGATAAGCTATAGGCAGTATTTCACAGGACTATGGTCGGTGTGTGCCATATGCGTTTTGATATGAGGTGATAATAGTTCTTCGAAAATCTCTCGCGTGAAATGCTCGCTTACCCAATGGTCCATATCCACAACCGTGATGCGTTGATAAGCACCCTGCAATTCGTGGTACTTAAAGTCTGCTGAAACAAAAGCATCAGCCCCCTGTGCAATGGCTGCTTCTACGAACTCAGCTCCAGCTCCTCCGCAAATAGCAACGGTTTGTACCTCGTTGTTGACTCCTTCTACCCAACGCAATGCAGCATTTTTAGTGGCAAACACGTTGGCTACATGATTTACGAAGGTCTCGTTGTTCATAGGTTGCGGTAGTTTGCCAATCACACCCAATCCTGCTTGGGGTTGGGTGGTGGAGGGGATAAGAATATGGTAATCTGTTATACCCAATTTTTCGGCCATACGGCCACTGACCCCATGCAGATAGCTATCCATGGAGGTATGAGCTGAATAAATAGCAATATTGTGGCGAATGGCTTTCTCTACGCAGCGCTCTTGCGGGGTGCTGCCAGTAAGGTGCTTGAGCCCTCGGAATAGTAACGGGTGGTGGGACACAATAAGATTGCAACCCAGTGAAATAGCCTCATTGACCACAGACTCTGTAACATCTACGGTCAACAATGCTGCTTTAATCTCTGCATTGCGATTACCCACCTGCAGTCCCGAGTTATCCCAGTCTTCTTGGAAACTCAAGGGAGCTACAGATTCTATGATATTGATGATATCCTGAAGGATCAACCCTTTTTAGCACCTACTCCTGTGCGTGCGGAAGAAGCAGCGGCTTTCTGCGTTTTCACTTGTGCTTTAGGAGTTGGTTTCTTAGTTTCTTGCTTTTTCTCTTCTACCGCAGCAACATCTTCGCCTTCCTCATCTACGGTGAAATCGGTAATTCCTGCATTAATCAGGATATTGTACCATTGTATGAGTTTGCGGATATCGCTTGGATATACGCGGTCGCGGTCGAAGTCTGGAAGTACTTCGCCAAAGAAGTCGCGCAACTGATCGTTGTCGGCCTTCTTAGGGTCGATACTTGCTACTTTTAGTGCCTCTTTCTCGCCGAGTTTGGTGAGAACCTCGCTCAATGCGATATCTTCGCCCATGGTGTACATGGAGATTTCGCCTAATGAAACGATTTTGTCGCGCGCATAGGTAGGTATGCGTTTGCCATCAAGCAATGACTCAACGATGAGCATGTTGTTTCCGCGACTAACGAGTTTGTAAAGTCCTGGTTTACCAGTGATTGATAAAATATCTCTTAACATAGTCTTATAAAAATTTCACATTTACCCAAATTCGGCTGCAAAGGTACAAAAAAATTTACAAACATACAAATTTTTTTGCTAATACATGAATAAAAATAGGAAAAGGTCAGCATGGAACATAGGTTTTCTTATGGTATAGATTGATTAATCACTAATTAATCACTAATTAATCACTAATTAAAGACAGCATATTGGCGGATAGTTGAAAGGCTGGAATGATTATTGCAGATACTGTACGGGAGATAGATAGAATCTATCATTTTCGAAAAAAAACCGTTTTTGTTTGCATATTTGCATTTTTTGTTGTACCTTTGCACGATTTATGCGCCTAAAGAGCAATGTAAATATTAAGAACCGCCGCGCCACCTTTGATTATGAGGTGTTGGAGCATTATGTTGCCGGAATCCAATTGTTTGGGACAGAGATAAAATCTATCCGCGAAAGCAAAGCGTCGTTGGTAGATACCTATTGTCAGTTTGTGGGCAACGAACTATGGGTGAAGCAGATGCATATTGCAGAATACCGCTTTGGTAGTTATGCTAACCATGAGGCCAAACGCGATCGCAAACTACTGATGACCCGCAAGGAGTTGCGTAAACTGCAGCGACAAGTGCAAGATACGGGTAAAACGATCGTTCCATTGCGGTTGTTTATCAATGAGAAAGGATTTGCAAAGATGGAGATTGCTCTGTGTCAGGGTAAGCATACCTATGACAAACGGCAAGCTCTGCGTGCAGCAGATGATAAACGAGAATTGCAGCGCGCTATGAAGGATTTTAAGTGATTAATAGATTGAAAATAAGGAATATAACTAAAAAATACATACAACTATGTCAAAAGCATTACTTATGATTCTCGACGGCTGGGGAATCGGAAACAAATCTAAAGCCGATGCAATCTCTTGCACCCCAACTCCACATTGGGATGCACTTTTGGAAAAGTATCCTCACAGCCAATTGCAAGCCAGTGGCGAAAACGTGGGTTTGCCTGATGGACAAATGGGTAACTCTGAGGTAGGTCACCTCAATATCGGTGCGGGACGCGTGGTATATCAAGACCTCGTGAAGATCAACCGCGCTTGCAAAGATGGCAGTATTTTGGAGAATCCAGAAATCAAATCTGCTTTCGGTTATGCGAAAGAGACAGGCAAGAAGCTCCATATCATGGGACTCACCTCTAACGGTGGTGTGCACTCTTCTTTCGACCACCTGTTCTACCTCACCCAAATCGCTAAAACCTACGGATTAGACGGACAAACTTTTATCCACTGCTTTATGGATGGCCGCGATACCGACCCTAAGTCAGGTCTCGGATTCATCGATCAACTGCAACAACACTTAGCTGAAACTTGCGGTGAAATCGCTACTATCCAAGGTCGCTTCTATGTCATGGACCGCGATAAACGTTGGGAGCGCGTGAAGGTGGCATATGACTGCCTCGTACATGGTGAAGGCAAAGCATCTGAAGACATGCTTCAAGCCATGCAAGAGAGTTACAACGAGGGTGTGACCGACGAGTTCATCAAACCTATTGTTCATGTTCGTGATGGCAAGCCACTGGCTACTATCGAGGAGGGCGACGTAGTGATTTTCTTCAACTACCGCAACGACCGCGCGAAAGAGATCACCATCGTGCTCACCCAACAAGATATGCCAGAGCAAGGCATGACCACCATTCCTAACCTGCAATACTACTGCATGACTCCATACGATTCTTCATTCCAAGGTCTGCATGTCCTCTTCCCAAAAGAGAACGTACAAAACACCATGGGCGAGATTGTGTCGAATGCGGGCTTGAAGCAACTCCGTATCGCTGAAACCGAGAAGTTTGCACACGTGACCTTCTTCTTCAACGGCGGCCGCGAGGCAGAGTACCCAGGCGAGGAGCGTATCCTAATCCCTTCACCTAAAGTGGCTACCTACGACCTCCAACCAGAGATGTCTGCGCCAGAGGTGACAGAGGCACTCTGCGAGGCACTCGACACACAGAAATACGACTATATCACCCTCAACTTCGCTAACGGCGATATGGTGGGTCACACAGGCGTATATGCTGCTATCGAGAAAGCAGTCAAAACAATCGATGAATGCGTGGATAAAGTGGTAAATACTGCTCTCAAGAACGACTACGAGATCATCATTATCGCTGACCACGGCAACTGCGACAATGCTATCAATGCCGATGGTTCGCCTAATACAGCGCACTCGCTCAACCCAGTACCATTTGTGTATGTGAGCAAGGACCACACCGACGCACAACTCGAAGACGGTATCCTCGCTGACGTGGCTCCATCCCTCTGCCACATCCTCGGCGTAGAGCAACCAGCAGAAATGACAGGACATAATCTAATTAAGAATTAAGAATTATGGCACTTCAGTGTGGTATAGTAGGACTTCCTAATGTCGGCAAATCGACCCTATTCAACTGCTTGAGCAACGCCAAGGCGCAATCGGCTAACTTCCCTTTCTGTACGATTGAGCCCAACGTAGGTGTTATCACCGTACCCGACGAGCGACTCATCAAGCTCGGCGAACTCTGCAAACCCGAACGCGGAGTGATCCCAACCACCGTTGAAATCGTGGATATTGCAGGATTGGTGAAAGGTGCAAGCAAAGGCGAAGGACTTGGCAATAAGTTCTTGGCTAATATCCGCGAGACGGATGCTATCATCCACGTACTCCGTTGCTTCGATGATGAGAACGTAGTACACGTGGACGGTAGCGTGGATCCTATCCGAGACAAAGACATCATTGATGCCGAACTCCAACTCAAGGACCTTGAGACCGTAGAATCTCGCATCCAAAAGATTGAGAAACAAGTACGTGTGGGTGGCGATAAACAAGCCAAAGTGGCACTCGATGTGCTTCTCAAATACCGCGAAGCCCTCTCACAAGGCCGTTCTGCTCGCACTGTGGAACTGGTGAATAAGGACGAGGAGCAAGTGGCAAAGGAGACGATGCTCCTTACCAGCAAACCTGTGCTCTATGTCTGCAACGTGGACGAGAACTCTGCGGTCAACGGCAATGCCTATGTGGAGCGAGTGCGCGAAGCGGTCAAAGATGAGAACGCACAAGTGCTGGTTGTGGCAGCGAAGATTGAGAGCGAGATTGCCGAACTCGAGACCTACGAAGAGCGTCAGATGTTCCTCGATGAAATCGGGCTTTCTGAGTCAGGCGTGAGCCGTTTGATTAAGGCAGCATACGCACTGCTCGACCTCCGCACTTTCCTCACCGCAGGTAGCGACGAAGTACGTGCTTGGACCTTCCGTGCAGGCAGCAAAGCACCTCAATGTGCGGGCGTTATCCACACCGATTTTGAGCGTGGCTTCATTCGCGCAGAGGTGATAAAGTATGAGGATTATATCGCACTCGGTGGCGAGTCCGCTTGCCGTCAAGCAGGTAAACTTGGCATAGAAGGCAAAGAATACGTTGTGCAAGATGGCGACATCATGCACTTCCTGTTTAACGTATAAACTTTGGAATAATGTTTGATTTTTTAGATAATTGGTTGGCTACAGGCGGCTTTTGGGTAGCAGTACCACTGATTATTGTGGGTTGTGTAGCCCTTATCAAGGGGGCTGACTTCCTCGTGGACGGTGCTTCGGGGCTGGCAAAGAAATATGGCGTCAGCGATATTGTGATTGGTTTGACCGTCGTGGCCTTCGGTACTAGTATGCCCGAGTTTGTGGTAAACATGGTGGCAGTAGGACAGGGAAGCACGGAGATTGCCATCACCAACGTCCTCGGAAGTAATATTATCAACACCTTTGTCATCTTGGGTTGTACGGCACTAATATTCCCGATTTCATCGCAAAAAGCCACGCGCAAGTTTGACATACCTTTCAGTATGTTGGCAGCACTATTGGTGTTGCTATTTGCGGTGTACAATAGTCCGTCATGGTTGCAAATAGAGCATTTGTTCAATATGAACATCACTCAACCATCAATTAACGATTTGGGCTCTCTTAACCTCGGACAAGGGAAAACAGGATTCATCTCGGGTGTAGGTGGTAGTATCCTGCTCATCTTCTTCCTCATCTTCCTTTGGCATAATTTCAAAGGTATTGGTAGCGCCCCACAAACAGAGAGCAACGAGGGCTACAAACCTATGTCTGCCAAACGTGCATTGGCATTGATTCTCGGTGGACTGGTGGGCTTGGTTGTCGGAGGCGAAGTGATAGTCAAGAGTGCTACTTCTATTGCACACTCTTTAGGCGTAAGCGATGCGATTATTGGTTTGACAGTTGTAGCGTTGGGTACATCATTGCCCGAACTGGCAACGTCTTGCATGGCGGCATTTAAGAAGAACTGCGATATTGCGCTGGGTAATGTGATAGGTAGCAATATCTTCAATATCTTTTTCATCCTCGGTACGAGCGCATGCGTTAAAGCATTGCCAGGCTACCACGGACTGGAGATAGATGCCTTGATGGCTGCATTGGGTAGTGTCTTAGTGATGCTGTTTGTATATACCACCAAACGCCACGAGATTAAGCGTTGGCATGGAGTAATTTTTCTGCTCGTTTATGCCGCATATCTCGCCTACCGCATTATGGAGGTGTAGTGTAAGAAGCAGTAAATAATTGATTATAAATAAGGTCGCGTGCGACCTTATTTTGTTTTATACCCCTGCAGCCACTTCGCGATACGCGTGCAAACTAAGGTTGTCGCTAACAATCTTGATAGCAGATAGTCGCTTGAAACCTAATGCTGCAATATAGGCCAATTCCATATCGAAGACGCAATCTGTATAGTCGGACTGAAGCACGAAATCGGTGTTGCTGTAGCAAATGGATGAGATACATTGATTAGGATTCTGCAAGTATTCTCGATTAATAGACTGGAGCAAGAGTTGTGGCTCGGGGTAGGTGACATTGGGGTGATTGAGTCGCACTTCGTTGACTACTACTGCCGATCCGATATCGTAGTTAGCACTTCCCGCATACCCGATGTTGAGCAGTTGGCTATCAAGGGGAATATGGCGCAGGGCTTTCATGACATTTAGCGCTCCTACTCCCGTGACAAGCACGTCCCAAAGAGTGCCATCAGGCATTTGCCATTGGTTGTTTACCCATTGACCACACAAGTGTTGTGCGATTAATTTTTTCTCTCCAATAAAATCGCCAGCTTCGGCTATCAAAATAAAATTTTGCATATCGTTTGTAGAAATATGCTGCAAATTTACAACAATTTTCTTGAAGAAGCAAGTAAATATTGGCATTATTTGCAAAAAAAGAATTGAAATTTGCGTATTTGCAAAAAAAGTAGTAAATTTGCACGCTAAATATGTATGTTGTACTTAACAAATAGACTACTATGGTATATAAACTCACTTTTTCGTGCGATGAGGTAGAAGATTTTCGTCGCGTATATGAGGCAGATAGCGATGCTACTTTTTTGGAATTGCACCAAGCCATTTTGCAGAGTGTGCATTATGCAGATGACCAAATGACTTCGTTCTACATGTGCAATGATCGTTGGGAGAAAGGTCAGGAGGTAACTCTGGTGGAAATGGGTAGCAATTTCGAGTATGACAACATGGTAATGGAGTCCACTAGATTGAGCGATTTGCTGGAGGAAAGAGGACAGCGTATGATATACGTGTTCGATCCTTTGTACGAGCGCTATTTCTTTGGATGCGTATCTGACATATTGCCTGGCATGTGCGATGGTGTAGTGTGTGTAGAGTCGAAAGGCATTGCTCCTCAGCAGTTGCAGACAGAAGATAGCATTGATACCAAAAATAAGGGTGGTCAGAACGATTGGGAGATGGATGATGACTTCTATGGCGACAGTCAATACGATGATGGTGATTTGGATTTAGAAGGTTATCAAGACTTGAGTTTTGACGACGGTTCAATGTTCTGATGCCCCGTTTGCTGGTTGTCATAGGTGCTACTGGGGTAGGTAAGACTGCGCGTGCTATAGAGTTGGCGAAGGAGTATGCTTGTCCTATTGTGAGTGCAGACTCACGGCAGATTTATCGCGATTTGCCCATTGGTACGGCGGCTCCTACAGCAGCAGAACAGCAGCAGGCGCCGCACTATTTGGTGGGGTTTAAAGCCCTGAACGAGACCTATAATGCAGGACAGTTTGTTAGAGACTGTGAGGCACTACTGACGCAGTTGTTTGAACATCACGATACGGTGGTGATGGTAGGCGGAAGCATGATGTATGTGGATGCGCTATGCAATGGGTTGGATGATATACCAGAGGTACCAATATTGGTGAGAGAGGAAGTGCGCAGTGCTTATCAAGCCAAAGGATTAGCATGGCTGCAAGAAGAGGTGCAGAGCATGGATCCAACCTACTGGCAAGAGGTAGATAAGCAAAACCCACAACGTTTGATGCATTGTATAGAGGTATGTCGTGCTAGTGGAAAGCCCTATTCTACTTTCCGCAAGAAAGGCAAGCCCAATGAGAGCAACAAACGGACAGACTTTGATATAGAATATGTGCTAGTGGAGCGTCCGCGAGAAGAGCTGTACGACCGAATCAATAGGCGTGTGGATCAGATGATAGCGGATGGGCTAGTGGATGAAGCGAAACGCGCCTTCAGTATGTTGGATATACCGCTTGACGGGGAAGTGGAAATAGATTATACAGCGTTGCCCAATAGCGTCAATACGGTAGGATACAAGGAACTGCTTCGCTACTTTCGCGGAGAATGGACACTAGACAAAGCCATTGAAATGATAAAACAAAACTCTCGTCACTATGCTAAACGGCAAATGACTTGGTGGCGAAACAAGCAATCTATAGTATGAACAAAAAAATTATGATATGCTTTGCATTAACGATAATGATTATCGGATGCAAAAAAGTGGATGTGGATTTCACTTATTCTCCAGCAGAACCTAAAGCAGGAGAAGTAGTGAAGTTCTCCAATAGCAGTAGTGCAGGTGAGAATTGGAATTGGGATTTTGGCGATAATGCAACCAGTGTGTTGAAAAATCCTAGTCATACGTTTAGGAAACCGGGTACATATGTTGTAACTCTGATGGTGGATAGTGCCAAGTACAATACGTGTAGCCACACCATAACGGTATATGATACGATACCTACGTTTGTGGCTTCTACCGATTCTATATGCCATTATATCGATGTGACGCTGACGGCCAATATATACAATCCATTCAATTATAGTTTGTCGTATGAATGGACATTGCCCGATAATTGCCACTTGGTGGCTGGTACACTGACAAGCAAAGCAGTGAAGATATATTTTGATCAATATGGTAGCAGCATGCCTGTTGCGCTGACTATCAAGCAAAACGAAAAAGAATATTCCGTATCGCGCGACTTGTATATTCACGAGACTAAAGCACCTGCTATAGTGATGCAGTTGGCAGATTATACTGTGAAGCGACAACGTATAATAGAGAGCCGTTTAGAAACTGTGCAAAACAATTTGGTGGAAGAAAATGTGGTATTGCTAAACAACTCCAATGACACTATTGTTCACTTTAATGGTGTGACATTCTATGCTAGCCAAATGAGTAGTATATTCCCTAATTATGAGGTGAAGCGTATACAGCTTGATGCTATGGCTCAGAAATGGTATATCACTACAACTGAAGGATTGTTTGTGGCAAATTTCAATGGCGAAGATATGGTTTGTATAGATGCTGAAGCTTATGGGGCGGTGTATGTTGACATGTATCGCAACTTAGTATTGTGGGCTACTCCATCGGGATTGAAGGCCATGGCACTCGTCAAGAGCAAGAAGAATCAATTTTCTACTACTCCTATATTGTATAACGAAATTAGCGATATTGACCGCATTGTAGTCAATAATAATCCTCAATAGACATGCAGCCCCAATATATTTTTGAGACTAGTTGGGAAGTGTGCAATCGTGTAGGCGGTATTTATGCCGTTCTCTCTACGCGTGCCGCTTCTATGCAAGCAGAACACAAAGATAAAGTAGTATTTTTCGGTCCCGACTTCGGAGACCACTCCAACCTCACTTTCAAGGAGAGCAAGACCGTCCTCAAAGGTTGGCGCCCTAAAGGTGTACGCGTAGGTCGTTGGCAAGTGCCAGGCAACCCTATTGCAGTGCTCCTCAAGTGGGATGAACTGTGGGCGGAGAAAGACCAAATCTTCGGTCATATGTGGGAGAAGTATGGCGTGCAGAGCCATGCTGCCTACGGCGATTATGATGAGAGTTGCCTCTTTGCTTATGCTGTAGGACAAGTGGCAGAGAGCTTGTATCGCCATTTGGATATGCCTACCACCGTGATGCATTGCAACGAGTGGCAAACAGCTTTTACTATCCTTTACTTGCGCGAGCATTGCCCCGCTATCGGTACGCTCTTCACGACCCATGCTACCAGCATTGGTCGCAGTATCGCAGGCAATGGCAAGCCGCTATACGATTGCTTTGATGGCTTCCATGGCGATCAGATGGCTCAGGAGCTGAATATGGTCAGCAAGCACTCTGCCGAGAAGAAAGCAGCGCATTATGCCGACTGTTTCACTACTGTGAGCAACATCACTGCTCGCGAGTGTAAGCAACTGCTTGATAAGCCAGTGGATATTGTTACTCCTAATGGCTTTGAGCAGGGGTTTGTGCCACAAGGCAAGGACTTTGAGGCAGCACGTAAACGTGCACGCAATACCTTAATATCCCTCGCACGCGCGAAGGGCATTGACGCGCAAGGCACCGATATGCTGATTGGTACAGCTGGTCGCTTCGAATGGAAGAACAAAGGTATTGATGTCTTCCTTGAATCCCTTACTCGCCTCGGAAACAAGACTACACAAGACTACACAAGACTACACAATCACAAAAGCAAGTCATCGCTTTCGTCATGATCCCTTACCTCGACCGCGAAGACTTTACAATTGGTAATGTGCATGTGGTATTCGTGCCTACCTATCTCAATGGCAACGATGGCGTGCTTAACTTGCCTTATTACGATTTGTTGATTGGTTTGGATTTGACCGTCTTCCCAAGTTATTACGAGCCATGGGGTTACACTCCGCTTGAGAGTATGGCTTTCCATGTGCCTACCATCACTACTAGCTTGAGTGGCTATGGCGTTTGGTGTGAGGAGCAGGGTTGTACTACGATTGATAAGGGCGTGGCGGTTATTTATCGCAACGATAGCAATACCGACGATGTGATTAATCATATTGTGAATACGATTGAATATTACCTCACGCTCTCTACACAGAAGACGGCTGCTATCCGCAAATCGGCTGTTCGATTGGCATTGCAAGCCGAGTGGAAGAACTTCTTCACCTACTACCGCGATGCATATAGTATCGCTTTAAAGAAGACGCTTGCTCGTCAATAAAGATACAAAAAGTATATTAGGAATATATCAACAATCGCTTGTCTGATGGTAAGCGATTCTTGTTTTTCTTTTTTTAAGTTCTCTGTAGGTTTCGGGACCACGATAGGAGATCTGTGGGATATCTGTGGGCTTTCTGTGGCTTTAGTGTATCAAATATTTGTGCCTCTATATTATTATAGTGGTGCTGAATATTCAGCGTTTTAGTGATTTGGTGCTGAATATTGGAGAATTTGGAGGGTACAGTGATATATACAACACGCGGGAAGTGTAGTGTTTACTAGGCTTCCCGCGTGGGTGTATTTTTTTTGAAAAAAGTTTTCCTGTGCTGAGTATAATGCTGAAGATTGTGAGAAGATAAGGTTCGATTCAACACGGAAAGTTGTATAATAAGTAAATGTTACTTCAACTTCCACTCACGCCATGAAGCATCTAGTGATGCAGATGGTGTTACACATGGAGTTTGCGATTTGCCATTGAGTAGGATGGATTGTTGGCTCA
>JAFTHS010000120.1 GCA_017457295.1 Paludibacteraceae bacterium
GCAAACTGTCGCTTGAGGCGGTTGATTTGGTCACGGATATTCATACGGAAGAAAAATTTAGAGTTTATCTCGTCTTCCGTTATATCCTGGATTATTTCATCTATGTGCGATTTGTAGGCGGGAGTGAGTAGCAGATCATCAAGCCCCTTTGGATGGTCGATGAGATTATCCGTACGGATGTAAGCGAACTCAATCTTTACTTTTGAGAAATCTACCAACAAATCACGTGTATTCTTGATAGAATTGTAGAAGGTTTTAGGGCGCAAAGCAAGGTCTGACTTCTTCTTTAGTGCTTTTTCAGAGATATTCAGGCAGTCGCCATCGTATAAAAGCACAACCTTTTGAACTTTACAAGTATTGATAAGCAGCTTTATATCGGGATAGAGTTCCTTTGTTTTGGAATCAGCAAACAAAGTAATTGAACCCAATCCAACAACATCTAAGCCATAAAGCGAGCCTGTCATCGCTTTGAAATAACCCTCCGTTAAGATGAGGGTATCAATCTGCTCCTTTTTTTCGAACTTCTCAAGCAAACTGGGAGGAAAAAATGGATAAGTAGGTTGCCCCTTAGGAAAGCGATACTTACCCCCACCCTCTTTGATGTTATCGGGATGAAGGCGCGTGACATAGTAGTTCTTCAATCTAGTGATACTACTATGGTCATATGTTTTTCCTTGGTTGGGATCTGGATAAGTGATTGCCCAACCATTGAGGGTATATACAAGAATTTGTATATTCCCATCCTTATCTTCTGAGAAAATATCCATATGACCACGCGCCGTTCGGAACTCATCACCATCGCTTTCGCGTTTGAGCAAAACTTTGTTCTGCTCTGGTGTAAGCCCCATTTCATCAAAAACGCGCCTCTGGAAGTACGAACGTTCCTCTGTGGGGGTTATTGTAGCAACATCATCCATGACTTCTCCTCGGCTATCCTAATGAACTCTGCGAGGGCTTTCGCCTCTATATCTTGATAATCATCCGAGTGGATATAGCGTAAATGTAGCACATTGCATTTGCCAAATCGTTCATTGCCCAGGATGAACTGATGGTGGCAGGTAACTTCATCTGCCTCAAACATCTCGTTACCGAGAAAAGAATCCATCAATGGGGCATAGCCGATGATATCTGAGCAAAGCAAATAGCAACAGCCCTCTTCAGTCGAAGAGAATACGGCGTATTGTGGGGTATTTGGTTTCATACTAAAAATTATATCTTTCCTTAAAGGACTTGTAAACACTTTCAACAACTGCTAACTCAGCGGGCGACCATTCCGTATCGCCACGCATACGACTATAGAAGCGCGATTTCTTCCAATTGGTACGGTTGCAAACCAACATTTGGAAGTTCGCCTTAAAATCGCGATCCATGCGCGAGTAGTACAAACGTATTTCAGGATTCAGACTCATTGTATATAAAATTAGGTATTTTAATAGTACTTATTTTATTATATGGGTATACAGGAGAATAACCATATTTCACTGCTACGGCATTGATTATTGTTCTTCTCCTTGGACTTGGAGTAGCGACACCATTGAGCCAGTTGTAATAACTTGATTTTGTCACTTTGCACAAATCAATTATAGCTCTCCGAATTGCCCTGTATTGCGACTTTTCAACACTTTGTAGAAAAGTTCGAAGGCGAAAATCATCTTTTTTCATATAAAAATCAATTTTTTTTGCTTTTTTCTTGCATATTTTGGAAAAAATGTGTACTTTTGCAGCAAATTTTCAGTGCAAAGATAGTACATTTTGTTGAATATAGCAAACATTTTGTGCATTTTTTGCAAAAAATATACAATTCTATAGTATGAAAGCCGAAGAAATTGCAAAAAGACTGACTGATTTTCGCAAATCACAGCACATCACCATCAAAGAATTAAGCAAAAAGTTGAACATGGAATTGGCAACCTTGAGCGCACAATTATCAGGCAAACGAGGAGTAGCGGTATCAACCATCAATGGAATAATAGAACTCTACCCACAGCTGAGCCTTGAGTGGGTCATGTTGGGTAGAGGAAATATGTTTGTATCTGAGGAGAAGCATGAGCACCTCACTACTCACGCAGAGGTAGCGGAACTAAAGAACTTAGTTGCGCAAAAAGATGAGGAGATCAAATGCCTCAACGCCCAAGTAGAGGTATTGATGAGAACCTTGCAAGGAAAGAAAGACTAAAAAGCAGAGGCAAATAACAAAACAATCGCAGGCTCAGTAGATGGGTCTGCGATTGTTATTTTCTAGCACTTTTTCGTACTGATACCATAGTTGATAGTACAACTGTTACCCGATGGAAAACAAATGGAAAAAATGTGTAACTTTTTTTGCTCATAAACTTGTGTATATCAAAAAAAAGCAGTACCTTTGCAGCAGAAAAAGTGTTACAACAAGTGCTACCAAAAATGCTACCA
>JAFTHS010000121.1 GCA_017457295.1 Paludibacteraceae bacterium
GCGTCAGTCACCTTCTTTGCAATGTCCTCTGCTTGTGCCAATGCAGCGTCCGTCATTGCTTGTGGTTGCCATGACTCGCGGTAGTCGCCATCTACTTGGTGGTGTCCGATTGGCTTGAGGAAGGTTGTACCACCTGCGTGACGCACGGTCAGTAAGGTGATTTCATAATCGAAATGCACAAAGCCCTCTACTATCACGCGGCCTGCACCTGCACGACCACCCATCTGCGATTCTGTCCATGCTGGCTCTACATCTGCTTCGGTTTTTACGGTTGATTGACCATGACCCGATGATGACATGATGGGCTTCACCACGCATGGGATACCAATCTCCTTGATGGCTTGCAAATACTCTTTGTGTGTGTCTGCAAACTTATATCTCGCAGTAGGCAAACCCAACTCTTCGGCTGCCATGCGACGGATAGCCTCACGGTTCATAGTTAAAAAAGCCGCGTTAGCCGTAGGGATAACGCGGTAACCTTCTTTTTCTAATTCGACGAGAGTAGGGGTAGCAATAGCTTCTACTTCAGGGATAATCAACGATGGTTGCTCAGTTTCAATCACTTGGCGGAGTTTGGTGCCGTCCAACATGTTGAACACATGACAGCGATGCGCCACTTGCATGGCTGGAGCGTTGGCGTACTTGTCGCACGCAATCACTTCCACGCCATAGCGTTGGAGTTCTAAGGCAACTTCTTTGCCCAATTCGCCACTTCCGAGCAGGAGTGCTTTGGTGGCTACAGAGGTAAGGGGAGTTCCGAAATTCATGAAAATATAATGTTATATTGTTGTCCTTATTTCGGGTTGCAAAGGTAATACTTTTTTTTGAAATATGCAAATAGTTATTTATAATTTTTTCAAACAATTTTTAGATTGCCTTCTATACTTGTCAGTTGTTTTCTCTTTCTGCTTAATTTGTCGGTTTGTGTACTGCACTTTTGCGCGTTTTTTTGTATTTTAATATTTTTTTTTACACTTCTTCTTGCATATCTATATATTTTTTCGTACCTTTGCACCGCAAATCCGAGCAATCGGTTTGGCAGACATATGATTAAAAGCGTTTGCTTTATTTGAGGATTCTTTCAATCATCCACATTTTGAATAGCCTTTCCGAGAATATTGCGAAACGCTCACGTTTATACGTGGGCTTTTCTGCATATTGGAAGGCGAGGGAGTGGATGCCCGAAAGAACCAATAGCAGTTGGCTCACGTTTTTTTGTGTGTATTATATTAACTTATATAAAAATTAAAGACTTATGAACAATTGGAAATTATTACTTAGTTTTATCTGTTTAGTATTTGTCGGTTGCTCACCTGCTTTTGTACCCATCGTTCGTACAAATGCCTACTACAAACCGAATGATTTTGCTGCAATTGTAGAGCAAATACCTGCTAATGCCAAATATATCGGAACTATATCTATTGTTCCAAATGACCATACATTCTTTAGGTCAAATGATGCTTCAAAGGCAACTCATGTGTTGCAAAAGAAAGCTGCTAGAGCAGGCGCAAGATATGTGTATATCACCAAAATGGTCAATACCAATGATGGCTATTGGTGGGAGAAAGATTGGGGAGAAGGATTTGTAATAGAAGCAGAGTTATATTATTAACCTTATAAAATTCAATCAATTATGAGAAAAGTTAGTATTCTTTTGGTCGTAGCACTTGTTGCTACCAGTTGTGCAGTAGGCACCTATTATCCTTATGCACGAAACAATTTTGGTGCTCAAAGTACCGTGGTTTTAGACAAAGCAAATTTCCGCGTTGTGCGTGACGTAGAAGCTATTGTTGATGTTAACAACACGAGATTATCGCGTGCTGATATAGCAAGCAGTGCTTATGGCGAATTATTGAGAAAAGCACAACTAACAGGTAGCCAATTACTTATTAATGTGGTAATTGAAGAAGTTAGAAGAGAGTCAGCAGGATTTTTCCGCTTATTATTTGGAATGCCAAAGAGAGTTCAACACGTTGCTGCTCGTGCAACGATTATTGAGTTTTTAGATGAGAATGGTAATCCTACAGTATCAGAATCCTATCGTCCTACCAATACTCATACTACTACAGTTACTACCCAACCAATCAAAAACTCAAATACCAATGTTTCCGTTCAAGAAGTAGAAACTACAAATTCTCAACCTACCTCCCCAATGGCAAGTGCTGAAGATATCCAAAAGTGTGAGCAAGTGCACAAGCAAATTATAAAGTTGACAAATTATTATTCTGGAGGTCAGGTGTTTAAAAAATATAATAACATATATAAATATATGCCCCAAACGCAAGAGAATATCCTCAACTTGCAAAAGATTCAGTATGTTGTTATTTCATATTTAAATAGTAAAGGAAATGCATGTCCTAATCTTGAAAAAGAACTCAAGAACGCTCCTTCTACAGAAGCAGAAATAGCAATCTTTTTGTCTTACTATAAAGAGTAATAACACATTTTATTTGCAACAAAATAACAAAGGTATGCCTCTCAGTGTATACCTTTGTTTGTATTTCGTCTCCTCAGTACTCCCTTTTCTTGCCCGTTATTTGCCCCTCACCTGCCACCTGTCTCCATTGGAATCTCATTGGAACCTGATTGGAA
>JAFTHS010000122.1 GCA_017457295.1 Paludibacteraceae bacterium
CACCTTCAACCCAACCAAAGCATATGGTAGCGAAGTAGAGGTAAGCTCTATGCTCGGTATCACCAAAGAGGAGGCAAAAGAATTGACTTCTGACTTCACCTTCGAGTTGCAAGCTATCACCCGCCACCAAGCTGCGGCTATTGACGGTGAGTTGTTTGCAAAAGTTTATGGCGAGAACAATATCGCTGATGAGGCAGACTTCCGCGCACATATCAAAGCCGAGATCGAGCAAAACATGGCAGAGGATGCTAAGTACAAGTTCGGTTTGGACGCTAAGGCAGCAGTGATGAAGAAGATGGCTAAGGTTGAGTTCCCAGAGGCATTCCTCAAACGCTGGGTGAAAGCTACCAACGAGAAGATGACTGAGGAGGAACTCGAGAAAGACTTCCCAGCTATGGTGGACGAGCTCCGTTGGCACTTGGCGAAAGACCAATTGGCTAAGCACTTCAACGTTCAAGTAGAGAAAGAGGACGTAGAGGCATACGCTAAAGAGGTGGCTCGCATGCAGTTTATGCAATACGGTTTGATGCACGTAGAGGATAGCTACTTGGCTAACTATGCAGAGCAAATGCTCAAGGATGAGAAGCAACTCCGTGGCATCGTTGAGCGCGTAGCAGAGAACAAGATCTACGATGCACTCAAGGGCGTAGCTAAAATCGAGGAGAAAGAGATCAGCCACGCTGACTTCGGCAAACTCTTCGCATAATAGCCAACTCTCTCGAAGCGACACAACTTGCCCAATGGGCACACAACCTCGGCAGTAGCCGACAATACAAAACAAAAGACATCGGTAGGAAATCCTATCGATGTCTTTGTTTATTTTCTGGTTGACGCGCGAAGTAGTTGTTGGATTAAAGTGGTTATTGTTGTTTGATTTTGTTCCCGCAGTCTGTTATGTGCACGGCGGTAGTTCGTCTTGTCTTCCTGCCTCTAATCTCTAAACTGTAGGTGCTCTGCACCGTCCTCTAAACAGTACAAATATTAAGATTCACTCCCCTTGTACCATCCCAATCTTCCTCGGGCTAGAGACCAACGAAGAACCAAAGAAGAACCAAGGAACGACCAAAGAACTCCAAATCACCAAAAAGTGCTGTTTATTAAGATTGCCTTCTCTTTTCCTTCTCTTATACTTTGCCTTATTCCACCGAGCGAACACCGAGAGACGACCGAGAGAAGAGCGACAGAAATTCGCGTAATTTTTTCGCAAAAACCTGCAAGATAAGACGTTTTGCGAGAAGGAAATTTGCAAAATAAGATGTTTTGAGCACTAACATCGTAGAAAAAATGCTACTTTCTCAAAAAAATGAACTTTTTTCGCATTTTTCTTGAGATACTGACAAGTTTTAGCAGTTTTGTATAGTAATTTTGCCGCCGATTAACAAAAACCGTATGTTTAACTGCTAAAAATTACCTATTATGTTACACCCACAAACATTACGAATCCCCTTCCAAGAATTTGGATTCTTTACTCAACTATCTCAAGAATCATCACCCCAAACTTCTCCACATACCCGCATTTTAGAAGAAAGTCTTCTAATCTCTTGCAAATCTCATAAAAAAATCGTACCTTTGCAGCGAAAACAAAAACATACTACAATGAAAGCGAAACCATTTGTCAAATGGGTAGGCGGAAAGACGCAACTCATTGACCAACTCGAAGCAATGCTTCCAGCTGACTTTGACCAATGGGAGAATGTCACTTACATTGAGCCCTTTGTGGGCGGAGGAGCAATGCTCTTCTACATGTTACAGACACACTCCAATATTCAGTCGGCAGTCATTAACGACATTAACGAAGATTTGACTACTTGTTACAAAGTAGTTAAACAGTCCCCACAACTTTTAGTTGATTCTCTCAGCGAGATTCAAAAAGAGTACTATTCATTACATTCAGAGGATAGCAAAAAGCAGTTCTTCATGCTTATGCGTGCGGAGTTCAATACTAAATCACTTGACCCAATACGCAACACAACGTTATTTTTCTTTTTGAATCGTACATGCTTTAATGGCTTGTACCGAGTAAACAAATCTGGTTTGTTCAATGTGCCGTTTGGTCGCTATGAAACACCTATGATTTGTGATCCTAATACAATCTTTGCGGATAGCGAACTGCTGCAAAAGGTGGAAATCTTAACAGGCGACTATACTCAAACTCTCAATCATGCACACGGCAATTCATTCTTCTATTTTGACCCTCCTTATCGTCCGCTAAATGCTACAAGTAGTTTTAATGACTACACCAAAGAAGCATTTAATGATTTGGCGCAAAAGCGATTGAAAGATTTTTGCGATCAAGTACAAGCCGCTGGTCATTATTTTATACTTCATCCTGATTATGAATTTTGAATTTAATACATCACTAATTGTTGGGTATCATAGTCCAACGCAAAAGGCACGTGTACTCACCGAAGATTGGCTTGGTAGAAACATGTATTGTCCTATCTGTGGTGAGCCTATACTAACGCATTTTGAAGCTAATCGTCCTGTGGCAGATTTTTATTGTAAAAATTGTCTATCAGAATACGAATTAAAGAGTAAAGAACGTATAAAAAAAGGTATTGGAGATAAAATTGTGGATGGTGAATTTCATACAATGATAGACCGAATAACTGCATGCAATAATCCTAATTTCTTTTTTCTGACGCATTACAATAATATAGTTCGGAATCTAGTGTTAATTCCTAATCATTTTTTCGTGCCTTCTATCATTGAAAAACGTAAACCTCTATCAGAGAATGCACGTCGTGCTGGTTGGACAGGTTGCAACATAAATTTAACTTCTATTCCTCAATATGGAAAAATTTTTATAGTGCAAGATTCCAAAGAAATTGACCATCATATTGTTTTAGATTCTTATAAAAAGATAAAAGCATTAAAAACGGACTCTCTCGAAAGTCGCGGTTGGTTAATCGATGTGTTACAATGTGTTGATAAATTAGGTAATGAATTTACTTTAGATGAGATGTATTCGTTTACTAATTTTTTGCAACTCAAACATCCTGAGAATAATTTTGTACAACCTAAAATTAGGCAGCAATTACAATTGTTACGTGATAAAGGATTTGTAGAATTTACGAAAAGAGGACATTATAAAAAAATAAAATAATGAACGAATATATTTTTTATACAACAGAAGGATATACATATCCACCAAAAGAGGATATGGAAATTGAAAATTGCCAGGTCTTAGGTAGAGCATATGGAGAAACTGCAAAAGAAGCTAAAGTAAATCTTTTGCAGAGATGTCCATGGATTCAAGAAAGTGGGTTTGACATTGAAGAAATTATTTGTAAACAACTATTAAATGATGATACTAAAGAAGATATTCGTACTATCGTTCAATATCTTTTCGTTGATGAACATCGACATTTTTATGAATCAGAAGAGCCAAGCGACCATATTTACCACACACTTCTTCGTTTGAAAGAAGCTTGTAATTAAATAGAGTTTACTATCATGAATGAGATTATTAAAATAGACAAAATTCTTTTAGACAATCTATGCAGCATCATTGACAAAGCTCGCCAGCAAGTAGCGGTTTCAGTCAGTAATACTATGACTATGATGTATTGGCATATAGGAGATACTATTCACACTTATGTTCTTGAAGGACAGCGAGCCGCATATGGTCAGCAAATTGTGTCGACGCTGTCGACCAAATTGACTGAATTATACGGAAAAGACTTTACTGATCGCAATTTGCGTAGAATGATACAATTCTCACAAGCATTCCCAAAAGTAGAAATAGTGTCGACACTATCGACCAAATTGTATTGGAGTCATTTTATGGAAGTCTTGCCGCTCAAAGATAACTTAGCACGCGAGTTTTATGTTACTATGGCAGCAAGCGAACATTGGAGTGTAAAGCGACTGCGAAAAGAAATAGATAGCATGCTATTCGAACGTACCATTATCAGCCGCAAACCAGAAGACTTTATCCGTGCCGAATTGGCTACCCTCCGAGATGACAATAGATTGTCACCTGATTTAGTCTTCAAGAACCCTTACTTTCTTGATTTTACAGGTCTGACGGGATTTTATCAAGAGCGAGATTTAGAAGACATGTTACTTAATGGCATTCAGCAATTCTTAATGGAGTTAGGTAGTGGATTTACTTTTGTTGAACGGCAAAAACGAATGATTATAGACGGAGAAGATTTTCGACTAGACTTGTTATTCTATCACCGCAAATTACGTCGCCTCATAGCGATAGACCTTAAGCGAACACGCTTCAAACCTGCTTACAAGGGGCAAATGGAACTATATTTACGTTACTTAGACAAACATGAACGAAACGAAGGAGAAGAGTCTCCCCTGGGTTTATTACTTTGTGCAGAAGGTAGTAATGAACAGATAGAACTGCTTCAGTTAGAAGATTCTGGTATCAAAGTAGCGCAATACTATACAGAATTACCGCCCAAAGAATTGTTACAAGAGCAGCTCCGAAAGCAGATATCAACTGCTCGTCTTCGTGTTGATAACAAGGAAAAAGAAGACTAATCATATTCAAACTGACCAAAAAGGGATTCCAAATTTGGACAGCACAAGCATTGCAAGACTTGGGATTTAGTGCAGAGAACGCACCTTATTATGCGGTGTTGCGTTTTGATGCAAGCAAGCCTATACCATACGACCAAGAAGTCCAACTCCAACAACGCGCATACACCAATGTGGCAAAAATTCGCCCATTAACTGATTTTATCGGAATTTAATAATACAATTATAGAGTCAATGAGTAAAGCAACATATCTATTAGGAGCTGGAGCGAGTTATGGCACGCGAAAACTTTTTTCTAAAAAATACCAACAAGCGGGAAGTGATTGATTTACAACGCTTCCCGCTTGCTTTAAGCACCTTTTTATAGCAATATTTACAAATCTTCGGCACAAAACCACATCCGTGCCGAAGATTTTTGCAGCATTATTATAGAGACACGTTTATAGAAAGCCACCGAAAGCCCATAGATGTCCCACAGATGTTGTATATTAAAATATTTTTAGTATCTTTGCAGTCGATTTACATCTAAAGTATGGAATAAGGCAGAAGAGATGTTGGTGTCAACCCCCTATAGGACGTTAGGTCACCATGCTTTTACATCTAAAA
>JAFTHS010000123.1 GCA_017457295.1 Paludibacteraceae bacterium
GATGTTGGATGTAGTTATGATCAAGGACGAGAACGGCGAGAACCGCGCTCGTGGTATCATCGCTCGTAACCTCGTTACTGGCCGCATCGAGCGTTACTTCGGTCACGCTGTGGTTGTAGCTACTGGTGGTTATGGTAATGCTTTCTTCCTTTCTACCAACGCGATGGCTTCTAATGGTTCGGCTGCTATGCAGATGTACCGCCACGGTGCTTACTTCGCTAACCCTTGCTACGCACAAATCCACCCAACTTGTATTCCAAAGCACGGTGACTTCCAATCTAAACTCACTTTGATGTCTGAGTCACTCCGTAACGATGGTCGTATCTGGGTTCCTAAGAAACTCGAAGACGCTCAACGCCTCCAACGCGGTGAGATCAAGGGTAAAGACATCCCAGAAGAGGATCGCGACTACTACTTGGAGCGCCGTTATCCTGCTTTCGGTAACCTCGTTCCACGTGACGTGGCTTCTCGCGCTGCTAAAGAGCGTTGCGACAAGGGCTACGGTGTAAACAATACTGGTCTGGCTGTGTTCCTCGACTTCTCTGACGCTATCCAACGCCTTGGCAAGGATGTAGTAGAGCAAAAATATGGTAACCTCTTCCAAATGTACGAGAAGATCGTGGATGAGAACCCATACGAGGAGCCAATGATGATTTTCCCTGCTATCCACTATACTATGGGTGGTATCTGGGTGGACTATGAGTTGCAAACCAGCGTGAAGGGTCTCTTCTGTATTGGTGAGGCCAACTTCTCTGACCACGGTGCTAACCGCCTCGGTGCTTCTGCTTTGATGCAAGGTTTGGCTGACGGTTACTTCGTATTGCCTTATACTATCCAAAACTACTTGAGCGACCAAATCGGCGTTCCTCGTATGTCCACCGACCTCCCAGAGTTCGCTGAGGCAGAGAAGGGTATCACCGAGAAGATTGAGAAACTCATGGCTATCCAAGGTAAGCGTTCTGTGGATTCTATCCACAAGGAGCTCGGTCTTGTGATGTGGGATTTCGTAGGTATGGGTCGTACTGCTGAGAGCTTGAAGACTGCTGTAGAGAAGATCGACGCAATCAAGAAAGAATTCTGGAGCAATGTATATATCCCAGGTGAGGCTAACTCATTGAACAACGAGTTGGAGAAAGCTCTCCGCTTGGCAGACTTTATTGAGATTGGTCGTTTGATGGCAGTTGACGCTTTGAACCGTGAGGAGTCTTGCGGTGGTCACTTCCGCGAGGAGTATCAAACTCCAGAGGGCGAGGCAATGCGTCAAGACGATAAGTTCTCTTATGTAGCTTGCTGGAAATATACTGGCGAGGACAGCGAACCAGAGCTTATCAAGGAGCCACTCGACTATGAATTCACCGAACGTAAAACACGTAACTATAAGAGCTAAGCATTATGGATCAATATATTGATATTAAAGTGAAGGTTTGGCGTCAAGCTGGACCAAAGGCAGAAGGTCATTTCGAGACCTACGAACTCAAACACATCTTCCAAGGTGCTTCGTTCTTGGAGATGATTGACATCCTCAACGAGCAACTCATCAGCGAGCACAAA
>JAFTHS010000124.1 GCA_017457295.1 Paludibacteraceae bacterium
CGTCCACGGACGTATCAGCAAGAAACACCAGATCGGCTTCGCACACCGCAAAGAATCGGGCAAGAACTATACCACCTGCTATAGCAAACGCTCAACCCCTGTCAGCGATGAAGAGAAGCAATATCGCACCTACTGGGGACAGTTGGCTGCTGCTGTGGCTGCTCGCCTGAAAGACCCAGTCAAGCAACCACAAGACCAAGCGGCGTTCAAGGCGCAAACCGAACACAGCACCTTGCGCAAGTATGTTTGGGCAAAAGTCGCCGAGGAAATGGCGTAAGTAAAACAACATAACAACTAATCAAAAAACTATGAGACAATTAACCCACACCCAGAAACAACGTCTTCTGAAGGCCATCAGATACCTGGCAGTAGCTGTTGCCACAGCCGTCGCGATGGCACTGGGACTGACCTCGTGCAATGTCACCCGCACCATCACCACCGAAAGCCGTTCAATCAACCGAGGCGACACGGCAGTCATCATCCAATCAAAAACCATCGAATCCTACAATGCCAAAAAGAATTAGGTATCGCTTCATCGCCAACCTCCCATAGCCAATAGATGGACGCCTTCCTATAGCCCACTGGGCACCCCATACCCCAAAATCGCTCCTCGTGAGCGATTTTGGTTGCATATTTACAAAAAATGTTGTACCTTTGCAGCATCATTTACCATAAAACGATACAACCATGAAAAAGATTCTGACATTTACATTAGCCCTTTTGGCAACTACATGCCTAGTGCATAGCGCAGATTTTGTAATCAACAATTGCCCAGTCACTCCCGTGCGCGAACAACCTTCCGAAGCCGCCGAACAAGCCACTCAATTGCTCTTTGGCGAAGTATGCGAAGTCGTAGATCACTTGCCCGGATGGACCAAAATCCGCTCCACCATGGACGGACAAACAGGATGGGTGAGCGCAAAAATGGTCACACCTGTCAGCGAAGAGGCAAAAAAGCGATGGGGCGATGAGGCGATGGGAGTAGTCGCTGTGCCCATGGCAGTGGCTACAGACATAGCAACAGGCGAGAAACGAATGCTCACCATCGGTACACGATTGCCCAACTATGCGGACGGCACCTTCATAGTGCTAGAAAAACAATACCAGATTGATCCGAGTTGCGTGTATGAGATTAAAGGTGAGAGGTTAGAGGTTAAAGGTGAGAAGGTAGTGCGCGTGGCTAAATCGCTGCTGAATGTGCCATACCTATGGGGCGGAAAGAATATGATGGGTTTCGACTGCTCAGGATTCGTGCAAACGGTATATAGCGTGTTTGGCATCCAACTGTTGCGCAATGCCCGCGAACAAATCACACAAGGCAAAGTAGTGAACTCACTGGCAGAATCACAACCAGGCGACTTGGTGTTCTTCGACCATTCGGATCGCGACCCAAATGCCACAAAGATATCACATGTGGGCATGCTCATTAGTCCGACGCAAGTCATCCACTGCTCGGGATGTGTGCATATAGATAGGATTGACGAGATGGGGGTTTACCTCTCCAACGGCGAAATGACACACCATTTGGTGCAGATTAAGCGGTATTTGTAACCGCATTATTCCTTGCGCAACACTAGTATAGTAAAATGATTTTTGACACCTTTGCTTTGCAATCTACCAAGTTTAGACGAAAATATTTGTATATGTCGGAAAAAATGAGTACCTTTGTCGCCGTTTCGGCGACGTCATCGAAATAAGCTTATCCCACAAGCTTCTCGATAGCATGAATGTGAAATTATAAAACAATAATACATATTAACCAAATAATAAAACGTTTTACAACTATGGTAAGTTACAAAGAAATTGGCTTGGTGAACACCAAAGAGATGTTTGCTAAAGCAATCAAAGGCGGATACGCTATTCCTGCCTTCAACTTCAACAACATGGAGCAACTCCAAGCTATCATCAAAGCAGCTGCTGAGACCAAGAGCCCAGTGATTCTCCAAGTATCTAAAGGTGCGCGTAACTACGCTAACCAAACCCTCCTCCGCTACATGGCACAAGGTGCAGTAGAATACGCAAAAGAGTTGGGTTGGGAGAAACCACAAATCTGCTTGCACCTCGACCACGGAGATAGCTTCGAGACTTGCAAGAGCTGCGTTGACTTCGGTTTCTCAAGCGTGATGATCGACGGTAGCCACCTTCCATACGAGGAGAATATCGCTCTCACTAAGAAAGTGGTTGAGTACGCTCACGCACACGATGTAACCGTAGAGGCAGAGCTCGGCGTGTTGGCAGGTGTAGAAGATGAGGTATCTGCTGCTGAGAGCCACTATACCAAACCAGAGGAGGTAGTAGATTTCGCTACTCGCACAGGTTGCGACTCATTGGCTATCTCTATCGGTACTAGCCACGGTGCATACAAGTTCACCCGCGAGCAATGTACAGTTGACCCACAAACAGGTAAGCTCGTTCCTCCTCCATTGGCATTCGATATCCTCGACGCTATCATGGAGCAACTGCCTGGCTTCCCAATCGTACTCCACGGTTCTTCTTCAGTGCCACAAGAGTATGTGGATATCATCAACCAATATGGTGGTAAGTTGCCAGACGCAGTAGGTATTCCAGAGGAGCAACTCCGCAAGGCATCTGAGAGCGCAGTTTGCAAG
>JAFTHS010000009.1 GCA_017457295.1 Paludibacteraceae bacterium
CACTAGTCGAGATATAAAGAACTACGGTGATACCGATATATCCAAAACAGCATACCCCGAATTTCAAAAGCGACTCGAAGTCTGCCGCGATCTGCTACACGGTTTCGACTACTCAGCATTCTTCGGCACATCCGACTTGCAACGTGCCAAAGCCATCAGCAGAGGTGTGGACTACTTGCAGTCTACCGACAAACAAGAAACCAAAAACCAGTTTGTCAAACAGGCACAACTGCTCATTCAAGCACGCTCGCTATGCCATAGTCTGCTCAGCTACGATGAACGCCTACATTCGGCATACTTCGAGGCAGTGCGCACACTCATCACGCGCGTAGAAGGCAGAGGAAAAATATCCTTACGGGACATCAACGAACGCATCAACGCCCTGCTCAAGCAGAGCATCAAGAGCGATAGCATTATCAATCTCTTTGCTGATGTGCAAGAGGAGTTCTCTATCTTCGATGCGAAGTTCTTGGCTGAGATAGCACGCATGAAAGAGAAGAATATCGCTATCGAGATACTCAAAAACCTCATCAACGAGCGCGTGAAGCATTATCAGCACACCAACTTGATACAAGCCGAGAAATTCTCCGAACTGCTAAATCGCTCACTATCCAACTACCTCAAAGGCATGCTCACCAACGAAGAGGTAATCCAAGAATTATTGCACTTGGCAAATGACATCTCCGAAGCAGAAAAACAGGGCAATGAACTGGGATTGAATAGCGAAGAAAAATCCTTCTACGATGCACTTACCAAACCCGAAGCGGTACAAGATTTCTATACCAACGAAGAACTGGTGGCGATGACCAAAGAACTCACCGACATGCTTCGCAAGAACCGCACCATTGATTGGCAGAAGAAGGAGTCCGCTCGCGCAGGCATGCGCCGACTGGTGAAACGCCTACTAAAGAAGTATAACTACCCACCAGAGGCCACCGAGAATGCCATGGAGATTGTCATCCGACAATGCGAACAATGGACCGACAACAATAGCGATATACGCCCATCATTGCAAGAGCAAAAAACAGCAACCGAACAACCTGTATCCTCAGCAGAAACGGAAACACAACCACTTATATTAGAGGAAGTGGATGAGGAGCAAAAATTTATTGCCTATTATCCTGTGTATTCAGTACGGGCTGCTTGCGGCCTTTTCGGTCATTATGAACCAGCAGAACATATCGGTTGGATGCAAGTGGACGGTTTTGGCAAGAAAGACTGCAATAAGTTTATTATTCAGGCAGTAGGTCACTCTATGGAGCCACGCATCAATGATGGCGATTATTGCCTCTTCCAGCGCTATCAAGGCGGCTCACGCGAAGGCAAAATCATTCTTGCAGAGCACCAAGGTAGTGTAGATACGGAGTATGAAGGTAGCTATTCTATTAAGGAGTACCATAGCAAGAAGAAATACAACGAGTTCGGTGAATGGGAACATGAGTCCATTGAATTACACCCATTGAATCGTGCTTACCACCGAATCGAACTATCTGCGGATGACATCGAAGACTTTTGTATCATTGGCGAATTTATAAAGGTAGTAGAAGCATAATCCTCTATTATCTTTTACCACTACCTTCGGCACAATCTTCGGCACACGAAAACTTTTTTCAAAAAATACACCCATGTGGAAACTCTTGTAATACAGATGCTTCCCGCGTGTTGTATATACCATTTACCATCCAAATTCTCCAATCTTCGGCGCAAAACCGCTAAAATGCCGAAGATACGGCATTACTATAATATATAGAGCTGCATCGAAAGTGAAAACAGGAAATCTGAAGTCAATTCAAAAAAACTTGCATATTTCAGAAAAAATCACTACCTTTGCAGCGAAATATATAGCTAATCAATTCAAATCATATGAAAAAAACAATCCTATTTGGCATGGCGCTCGTAGCACTCAGCGCATGCTGCAAACAAGAACAAACATTTGACTACACCGTGGACAAGTTTTATGACCTCGAGATTCTGCGCTACCAAGTGCCAGAATTTGACTCACTGAGTCTGCAACAAAAGACCCTCGTTTATCACCTCACCGAAGCTGCTTTGCACGGTCGTGATATCCTTTACGATCAAAACGGTCGCTACAATCTGCGTATCCGTCGCGCACTCGAAGCCCTCTACACCCAATACAAGGGCGACAAGACAAGCGAGGAGTTCCTCAACTTCGAGAAATACCTCAAACGCGTATGGTTTGCCAATGGTATTCACCATCACTATGCATCCGACAAGTTCCAACCTGAATTCTCTCAAGAGTGGTTCGTTGCTGCATGTGCCGAAGCAGGTGTAACCTACGACGCAGCTATCCTACCAGTGATGTTCGACCCAACCGTAATGCCAAAGAGTTTGAGTCTTGACGGCAAAGACCTGCTCCTTGCGTCTGCCAACAACTACTACGAAGACGTGACCCAAGCTGAAGCAGAAGCATACTACGAGGCACACAAAGACAACTCTCCTGAGCCACTCTGGATTGGTCTCAACAGCAAGCTCGTGAAGGAGAACGGCAAAGTGGTAGAGCGCGTATATAAAGTAGGAGGCATGTACGGCGAAGCACTCAGCCATGTGGTTGAGCACCTCGAGAAAGCCCTGCCTTTCGCAGAGAACGACCAACAACGCCTCGTTATCGAGAAGATGATTGAGTTCAACAAGACGGGCGACCTCCGTGCTTTCAACGAATACTGCATCGCTTGGGTGAAAGACCTCAATAGCCGTGTGGACTTCGTGAACGGCTTCACCGAGACATATGCTGACCCTCTCGGCATTACAGGTACTTGGGAGTCACTCGTGAACTTCAAAGACATGCGTGCTACCCACCGCTGCCAAACCATCTCCGACAACGCACAATGGTTCGAGGACAACTCCCCAACCGATAAGAAATACAAGAAAGAGGAAGTCAAAGGCGTGAGCGCAAAGGTAATCACCGCAGCTATCTTGGCAGGCGACTGCTATCCTGCTACTCCAATCGGTATCAACCTGCCTAATGCCAACTGGATCCGCAAAGACTATGGTTCTAAGTCTGTGACCATCGACAATATCACCCACGCCTACAACGAAGCTGCTAAAGGTAATGGCTTCAACGAGGAGTTTATGATTAGCCCAGAGGTGATTGCCATGTACGAGAAAGCAGGCGCTTGCGGCGACTTGCATACCGACCTCCACGAGTGCGTAGGTCACGGTTCGGGCAAACTCATGCCAGGCGTTACCAAAGATGCGCTCAAGGAGCACGCTTCCACCATCGAGGAGGCACGTGCCGACTTGCTTGGTCTCTACTATATGGCTGATCCTAAGTTGGTAGAGCTCGGTTTGTTAGAGGATGAAGAAGCATACAAGGGCTTCTACTACCAACAGATGATGAACGGTCTCATGACCCAACTCGTGCGTATCGAGCCAGGCAAAGACATCGAGGAATCACACATGCGCAACCGTCAGTTGATTGCCCTTTGGGTATATAAGAACGCTCAAAACAAAGAGGTAGAGATTATCGAACGCGATGGCAAACACTACCTCCAAATCAATGATTATGAGGGCGTTCGCCGCCTCTATGGCGAGTTGCTCCGCGAGATTCAACGCATCACTTCCGAGGGCGACTATCCTGCTGCTAAAGCAATGGTAGAGGAATACGCTGTGAAGGTGGATCAAGACTTGCACCGCGAGATTTTGGAGCGTTATGAGAAACTCAACCTCGCTCCATACAAGGGCTTCGTAAACCCTGTTTACACCGCGCACTACGATGCAGAAGGCAATATCACAGATGTCACTCTCGACTACACCGAGGGCTATATCGAGCAGCACCTCCGCTACTCACGCGATTATTCTTTCTTACCAGACATCAATTGATGCAGATTGAACTGCCCATATCAAAATCCATTGCCAATCGCCTATTGATTTTGCAAGCTATACACGGAGACGGTCTTCTAACCGTCTCCGCTGATTTGCCCGAAGATGTACAGATTCTCCATCGCGCCTTAACCACACTAAACAATGCATCCAATAGCTCGCAGAGCGAGCGTCCTATAGGCGAAACGCCGTCCTATAGCCCGTCAGGGCGTCCTATAGCCGCGCAAGCGACGTCCTGTTCGAGTATCGAACTCGGCAATTGTGGAACCGCCATGCGGTTCTTAACTGCATACGCAGCACAATTGGAAAATAAAGTCACTGTTTTGGATGGCGTAGAACGTATGCGTCACCGCCCTATCGGTCAGTTGGTGGATGCTTTGCGTGAGATAGGCGCGGATATTGAGTATTTGGGCGAAGAGGGCTTTCCGCCATTGCGCATTAAGGGATGTATATTGGATAAGCATAGGATAATCACTCTCAACAATCCCCAATCCACACAGTTCATTTCTGCCTTACTCCTCATCGGTGCAAACGTCCAAACCAATAGCACCTCCCCTTACATCACCCTCACCCGCGAGATAATAGAAAGCTATCTACAGCGAGTAAAACGAGCGAACTACAGCGAGCAAAACGAGCGAACTACAGCGCAGCAATCTACAGTGAGCATAGCGAACGAACTAGAAAAGGACTGGTCCTCCGCCGCCTTCTGGTACGAGTATGTGGCTCTTCATGGTGGTGAGATCACGCTCCCTGGCTTATTCCGCGACTCCCTACAAGGCGACAAAGTCGTTGCCGACATCTTCGCCCACCTCGGTGTCCATACTGAATATACCCCCGAAGGCATCACCATCGCTTCTACAGGCGTAGCTGATCTACAGCGCAGCGATCTTCAGGGCATTGATGCCCGATCTACAGCGCAGCGATCTGCGGAAGAAATCTTATGCCAAGATTTTTCCGCTTGCCCCGACCTTTACCCCGCCGTCGCGCTCACCTGCGAGCGTTTAGGCATAGAGTTACACGCCACAGGCGTAGAATCTTTGCCTCTGAAAGAATCCGACCGCCTGTGTGCCGTGCGCGAACACCGCACCGACCACGACCACCGCATGGCGATGGCATTATTGATAGCGGGCTACGAAGTGGACGACACCGCCTGCATCAGCAAGTCCTATCCGCAGTTTATGGAAGAATACCATAAACTATTTCCACAAACTCCCTGCTCGCACCGGACAATAACCGGACAATAACTGGACAATAATCGCACTATTCGGAGCAGTCATAGAACCTCGCGAAAAGACTACCATTCCACACCCATCACGATGTATGTCTTGCCATCGCGGAGGATGAGAAGTTGACCATTGAGGATTACTTTGGTAAATGAAGAACTATTGTTATTCTTAGAATGTGTGTTTTCTGTACCTGTTGAGGCTATTGGCAAGATAGTGCCAAAGTAGTCTTTCCAATAAATGGCTGATTTATAATCCTCTAAAGATTCTTCAGGTACATATAACGTAGCCTCCAGAAATGGTATGTCGGCAAATGTATTATGCTGACAATCTGGTACTTGAACCGCCTCGCAAACGACTGTTGTAAGAGCAGTGCAATCCCTAAAAGCATCGCGCTGGATTTGCGTAATGCTTTGGGGAAAATTAATTGACTTGAGAGAAGTACAATGATAAAAAGCGAATCCGCGTATTTTCGTTATACCATTAGGAATAATCATGGAAGTGAGAGCAGAATATTTAAAAGCACCTGCACCAATATCAGTTACTGTATTAGGAATCGTAATGTCAGTAAGGTTAGATCCCGCAAATGCTCCATTAATGATCAATCGAGTACCTTCTTTAACTATATATGAACCTGTAAGCCCTCGTTTTGCTTGAATCAAACAATCGCTAATATAAAGCACACTATCTTCCCAATTAGCTTCATCATTGTAAATGCCAGAGTTAGAAAAAGCGCCATCATTGATAGATATAACACTATTCGGAATAGTGAGAGATATGAGCGAAGTGCAATTTTTGAAAGCGAATGACTCAATGCTTGTTATGGAATTAGGGATGGTGACAGAGGTGAGTGCATAACAATCTTCAAAAGCTCCCGCTCCAATTCTTTTAACAACATAGGTAATGTCACAATAATTAACCTTCTCTGGAATTATAGCCGATGCAATCTCGTAAGGGAAACCAGGATGATTGGTCACTTCAGCAGTGTAAGGTATGGTGTCACTAATAACATTGTAAAACAAACCACCAGCTTCGAAATCATACGCCCAAAGGCATGTAGCAGCGAGGATTGCCATGAAAAGAGAAGATAACTTTTTCATCTTTACTTAGGTTTTATGTTATTTCAATTGATTTCTTGTTTGTTAAACTTAATGGTTTGCAAAGATAGTGAAATATTTTGAATTGAGCAAGAAATTGTTTAATAAATTCGAGATTTATGGATAATTGTTGCATATCTCAAAAAAATGTACTACCTTTGCAATCTCCTATAGACTAGACGACTTTGGATATTAATAGCAATAACATATCAATCATCATCCCTCAACGAGGAATCAACGACGAAGGGAAGGGCAAGAAATATGCTCTTTATCGCCTTATCTCTGCGGCTCAAACAGAATATGTGTGGATGATGGATGACGATGTCGCGTTCGCTGTAAACGGAAAACTGAAAAGTGAAAACGGAAAGGTAAATGTGGACTCTGATTTGCTCATCTTGACTCTTCGTATGAAGTCGGAGAGGGAGAAACCGTCGCTATTGGAGCGGTTGCAAATCGCCGAGTATGCCGCCATTCAGCAACTGACCATAGAAACTGCCAAACGTGGGCATGCTGTGATGTGTAGCGGGGCGAACCTCATTGCCAAACGTGATAGGTGGTTGGAGTCCTATCCTGATTTACACCCTGAAATACCAAGTGGCGATGATATGTTTCTCCTAGAGTCGTTTAAACGGAGAGGGTTGAATATTGCCGTCAGCGAGAGCGAAGAACTGACTGCTATCGTTCGCCCTCATACCGAGTGGCGTGCGTTTTGGAAACAACGCATGCGTTGGGCAGGTAAAGCACCTAAATACACAGACAAAGATATTCTTTGCTGCGGAGCAATCGTGTTGATAGCCAACGTGATACAGGTGTTGTGTCCTGTGGTTTTGCTCGTGAAGTTTCCAATTGAATATCACTTGATTAAGAAACGCGACAAGTCGGTTGGTTTCGGCACAGCGTTGCTGCTGGAGGTGGTATATCCATTCTATATGTTGATTTGTTTGATTGGCGGATTATTTCGCCGCCGTTGGTAACCCCTATTAAATTTAGAACGTATGAAGATTACGAAGAAGATTGTATTGCAGGAGAATGAGATGCCTACTCAATGGTATAATATTGTGGCAGATATGCCCAATAAACCTGCTCCATTACTCAATCCCGTTACGCGTGAACCGCTGAAAAAAGAGGAGATGAGTTCGCTATTTGCAGAGGCATTAGTAGAGCAAGAGTTCTCGCAAGAGCCGTATATTGATATACCCGAAGAAGTGCAAGAACTATATCGTATCTTCCGCCCAACGCCTCTTGTGCGTGCCAGTGGACTGGAGAAAGCACTGGATACACCTGCCAAAATCTACTTCAAAAACGAGAGTGTCAGTCCTGTTGGCTCGCACAAACTGAACTCTGCAATACCTCAAGCATATTACAATAAGCAGCAGGGAATCAAGCATATGACCACTGAGACAGGAGCAGGGCAGTGGGGCTCTGCGTTGTCTATCGCGTGCAAACACTTTGGATTGGACTTAACCGTATTTATGGTGAACTCCAGCTACGAGCAGAAACCATACCGCAAGTCCGTGATGCGCACCTATGGGGCAACTATCATCCCTTCGCCATCCTTCACCACCGAAGCTGGGCGATCGCTGAGAGCACAGTTCCCCAATACGCCAGGCAGTTTGGGCATGGCAATCTCAGAGGCAGTGGAAGTGGCTCGCAAACAGCCAGATACGCGATATGGATTGGGCTCGGTGCTCAATCACGTATGCCTCCATCAGACTATCATCGGCGAGGAAGCCCGCAAGCAAATGGAGATAGCAGGCGACTATCCTGATGTGGTGATTGGATGCTTTGGTGGCGGTAGTAATTTCTGCGGAATAACCTTTCCATTTATGCGTGATAACCTAACCAAAGGATATAAAACGCGCTTTATTGCTGCCGAACCTGAGGCGTGTCCTAAGCTAACGCAAGGACGATTTGAATACGATTTTGGTGATACTGAAGGTTTTACGCCGCTTATCCCAATGTTTACGTTGGGGCACGACTTCGAGCCAGAAGCCATCCATGCAGGTGGATTGCGCTATCATGGTGCGGGGGCTATCGTCAGCCAATTGCGCCAAGATGGACTGATAGAGGCGGTGGATATCAATCAGTTGGATAGTTTTGAGGCAGGTGTACTCTTTAGCCAAGTCGAAGGAATTATCCCTGCACCAGAATCTACACATGCCATCAAAGCGGCTATAGATGAGGCACTTAAGGCAAAAGAGGAAGGCGTAGAGCGAGTGATACTATTCAACCTATCAGGTCATGGACTAATCGATATGGCGTCGTATGATAGGTATTTCGCAGGCGAACTGAAGAAATGATATCCGATAGATATAAAAAAACAAATGAGAGGCACGTCTGCCTCTCATTTGTTTTGTGGAACTAATCCCAACTGTTCGTAGGAAATTACTCAGCCACTTCCTCTGTTTCGAACTCAGGAACAGCTTGAGCAGCTTGCTCTGCCTCAAATGCCTCTTGTACTTGCTCGGTAATAGCACTACCTTGCTCAGCCTCTGTATCTTGACCTGTGCTAACACCTACAGCAAGAATACTCAATGCCAAAATAATACCAGCCAAAGTCCAACTTGCTTTCTCCAAGAAGTCAGCAGTCTTAGGAGCACCCATTACTTGGTTTCCGCTTGAGAAACCAGCAGCCAAACCGCCACCCTTGCTGTTTTGAACCAACACCAAAAGAACGAGCAATACTGCTGCAATTACAATCAAAATAGTTAATAAAATGTACATAATATTATAGTTTTAATGTTTTAATATTTTCAACATTTATGCATTCAGCCC
Source organism: Paludibacteraceae bacterium (assembly GCA_017457295.1). Classification (GTDB taxonomy): domain Bacteria; phylum Bacteroidota; class Bacteroidia; order Bacteroidales; family Paludibacteraceae; genus Colicola. The sequence continues at coordinate 8,936 of JAFTHS010000009.1, forward strand.
GCAAAGGTACTGAAAATTTTGCAATTGTGCAAATATTTTGAGTTGAAAGTTTATAGTTTATAGTATATAGGCAGGAATTTTACCATTTTGCTACCGTATCGTTGTAGATTTGCTCTGCAATCTCAGTGATCATCGTGCTACAAAGTTCATCTTGCACATCTGTAAGCATTTGCGAAGCATCAAAAGTTTGGTATGCAGAATATGTTTTTTCAAAACTCTCTTCAGGCGCCACGTTATTGGTAAATCGCACTTTTACGGTGATTGTCAATTTGGTTTCGGCTGCATAACTATCTGCTGATACTGCCATAGGAGTTAATTGATACCCCGTAATCTCGCCTTCTAACTCTAGATTACCTCCGCGTCTTACAATCTCCAAGCGAGTCTGGCGTTGATAAAGATCTTTGATTCCATCTGTAAGATTAGTTGCTAACGGTGCATATACCAGGGCTGCATTATTCGTGAAGTCTGCTACCGAAATGGTTTTTGTAGTTGCATAGTCAATGCTAGCACCATTGAATTTATAGGATATTGAACAGCTATTCAGCACTCCCATTATTATCACTAGCAGCACAGTTATTTTGCTTCTTACAATCATATTATATTTCATAAATGTTCAATTATAGTCCGTATTCTTTTATTTTTCTATATAGCGTTCGTTCTGACATTTTCAGTTCATTGGCTGTCATTTTTCGGCTACCGTTGTTACGTTCCAACGCTAGGCGAATGCTTTCGCGTTGTATATCTTCCATGGTAGTTAATGAGGTCTCATCTGCCAGTACTGCATCTTCCACTTCATGGTTGCTTATGGTAGGGGCGGTATGTGCTATTGTTTCTTTCACTTCTTCCACTTGTTCATATTCATTGTGTCCATTTACCACCATCTCTGTGCCTCGATGTGTAGAGGAAGCGGTTGATGATAGCAGTCCATTCAATTGTTGTCGCATTTCTGTCATATCGCGCTTCATGTCGAACAATACCTTGTATAGCAGTTCGCGCTCGGTCATATAATTATCTCTACTGGTTTGCGTATGCGATCCTAGTAGTGCTAATCCACTATGCATTTCGTTTGCTGGTAGGTATTTGCGAAGTGTATCTGCTGTAATTTCTCTTACTTTTTCAATTATGCTTATTTGTTCTGCCACATTCTTTAGTTGGCGCACATTGCCATTCCAGTAGTAGTTCTTCAGCACTTCTGTAGCCTCATCAGTCAGTCGTATTGCAGGCATACGATAACGTTCGCTAAAATCTATCACAAACTTGCGAAATAGTAGCGGTATATCATTTTTTCTATCACGCAGGGCAGGTACCTTAATTTCTACCGTGTTAAGCCGGTAATATAAATCTTCTCGAAAACGTCCCTCAGAGATGGCGCGTTTCATATCCAAGTTTGTTGCTGCTACTACGCGTACATTTGTTTTTTGTACTTGGCTTGCGCCCATGCGAATAAATTCTCCTGTTTCTAGTACACGCAGCAAGCGTACTTGCGTTTGTAGAGGTAGTTCACCTACCTCATCTAAGAATAATGTACCTCCGTTTGCAATCTCAAAATATCCTTTACGCTCGGCCTTGGCGTCAGTAAACGCACCTTTTTCATGCCCAAATAGTTCGCTGTCTATTGTGCCTTCTGGAATAGCTCCGCAGTTCACCGCGAAATACGGACCATGTTTGCGAGCCGAATAGTGATGAATAATCTGTGGAAAGTGTTCTTTTCCCACACCGCTCTCGCCAGTTATAAGTACACTCAAATCGGTACGTGCTACTTGCACGGCCACTTCTATGTCGTGATTAATCAACGGACTATTTCCGATAATGCTGAACCGCTGTTTGATTGCTTGTAAATCTTGTTGTTCCATAGTCAATTAAATGTTTCAAAGTTTCTGGTTTCAATGTTTAATATTGCTTAATCTGCCAAAATGGCAGACAAAGGTACTGTTTTTTTTTTATATATGCAATTTTTTTTGTAATTTTGCACCTGAGAGTATCAATTCGTATGAATAGTTTAGGAAAAAACTCCGTTTTTACCTCTTTCGGAGAGTCACACGGCAAGGCGATTGGCGGTGTGCTGGATGGCGTGACATTAGGTACGCCAATCGCGTTTATCATTCGCAATAAAGATGCTCGTTCTGAAGACTACGAATGGTTGAAGCATACCTATCGTTTGGGGCATGCGGACCGCACCTACCAAGAGAAATATGGCATTCGTGACCACCGAGGCGGTGGCAGAGCATCGACACGAGAGACTGCTTCACGAGTGGTAGCAGGTAGTGTGGCGCAGCAGTTGTTGAAAGAGAAGGGTGTGGATATAAAGGCGAAAGGCAAGAGTATAGGTCGTCATGATGTCTGCATCGCTATGGGGGCTGTGGCAGTGGTAGAAGCGATGGCAGCCCTCGTACTACAAGATTTCTTAAGCAAATAACAAGACCTTTCATAAAATAAATACGCCTTGCACAAGGTAGTGCAAGGCGTATTTATTTGACATTTTTTGCTAAAACTACTTATTCGCCACAGACGCTCTAAGAATTTCTTCAACAAAATCAGGAAGCAAAGTATAGTCGTAACAGCTATGCTCGTATTTAATAGAAGATGAATTGCTACTACTATAACCTAAGTGGTGCATATAATTATCCACATCCGACAAGAACATTTGATACTGTTCTGGTACGGTGTATATGGTGTCTAATAGACCAATTTTAAGTACCGGATCAAACAAACTAAATGTCCAATTCATACCCGTACAACCAACAAATTTTCCGTCTTCAACTTCAACATGACACAAGTATGTTCTTTGCAAAGGAACCAAATGTACAGAATCTCTATCGTTGTAGAGGGTAATTGGTACATTCACATGACTGGTAATAAACGCTACTGACTCTGGTTCGCGAATACACGATGTGCAACTTACTACGATTGCTAACATGAGCAATGAAAAATGAATTTTCTTCATAACTTAATGATTTTAAAGGATTGTTGTTTGTTTGCAAAAGTAGTAAGTTTTATCCCATAGGCAATACGTGTTTTTAAGAATTCGACTACAAAGGTAGTGATTTTCTTTGGTTTATGCAAATAAAAGAGTAAAAAATATTTAATTTTTCTCTTGAACTTCCAATATGGTGTTAAAAACACTATAATTCTCTACACTTACCACGATGGGCATTTTGCTCTTGCGGGTGATGATGCAGACTTCCATAGGGTCGGTAATCAAAGACAAGTGTTTGCCACATTCTTTGCAAGTAAACAATCCCAGGTTGCCAAAGAATCCGCCTGCTCCTGCAATACGGCTGGACTGGATGCCATGTGGATAATGCTCAACCTTCACGATCTCATCGGCAGGAATGTTGATTCTCCATGCGAGGAGGTGGATATTGATAGCTTCCTGTGTAACAGTTAGTTTACGTGGGATAATAACCATGCAACTAAGTAGGGCAATAGCTACAATCACGAATGTGACCAATAGCATCACTTGCTTGGTTGTGTACCACTGATAAGCCATATAAATCATTGCAACTATGATGATTATCAAAGCAAGTAGAGTAATCCACTTAATAGGATGAGATAAAGGAAGGAAATGGGTTGTTTTCATAAGGCTGATAATTTAGAGTTTGTATTGTCGTTGTATAGATATGTAATAACATCGTTTTGCAAGTGTTGGTACAAATCGGCAGAAGATACACCTAATTTATGAGCAATGCGCTGTTTGTAGTTGCGAATGCTCTTTTCGGAGTAGCAGATATGTTGTGCTATCTCATCTAGTGTTAGGTGAGGATAAACGAGGAGATAGGTACAAAATTGCACCTCGCGTTCTGCCAATTGTGTGCGATTCTCGAATGATGTAATCCAATTATTGAGTTGGTTGTCAATGCCTTGGAGCATGGAGTGGTAGTTTATCCAAGTTTTCTCTGGAGCGGGGTGTTGCGCACGGATAGTCGCTAGGCGCTTGTCTAAATCGTAGAGGTGTTGTTGTCTGAGGAGTGCAACTTCTTGCTCAGCCATGCGCTGAGATAGTTTGTCAATCTTTTGATGGGCAGCCTGCAAGCGAATGAAATTTTGTTTGCGATATGAGAAAGCAGCGATACAGACAATCGCCACGCCCAATAGCATAATGAGCATGTCAATTATTTCCGCTACTGATATGTTAAGCACTTGCATTTCCATTTCGTTTGCAAAGGTAGTGCTTTTTTTGCAAATAAGCAAGACTTATGTGCATTTGCACACGCGGCAGAGGTGAGTGCGCTTGAAAATCAGCGGATTAGACGGCGGAATGTACACGGGGATTGGCTATATATTCGAATGCAGATAAGATGCTTTTATCTTTATGATAAGTTAGGAATAGTGCGCTTATTGTGCGCTTATTGTGCGTGAATAGTGCGTGTATTGTGCGTAATTGGCAAGAAAAGAGAAGGTGCGTCTAGTAGACACACCCTCTTGGAATATTTATTCTCTAAAGGATTAGAGTTGTGGACCAGCTGCAACGAGTGCTTTACCTGCCTCGTTGGTGGTATATTTAGCAAAGTTCTTGATGAAGCGGCTTGCCAAATCCTTAGCTTTCTCTTCCCATTGAGCAGCGTCAGCATAAGTGTCGCGTGGGTCGAGGATAGCTGGATCAACACCTGGCAATGCAGTTGGAACCTCGAAATCGAAGAATGGGATCTTCTTGGTAGGAGCATTCAAGATGTCGCCACCGAGGATAGCATCGATGATACCGCGTGTATCCTTGATAGAGATACGCTTGCCAGTACCGTTCCAACCTGTATTAACGAGGTATGCCTTAGCACCAGATTTCTCCATGCGTTTTACGAGCTCCTCAGCATATTTGGTTGGGTGCAACTCCAAGAACGCTTGGCCGAAGCAAGCAGAGAAAGTAGGAGTTGGCTCAGTGATACCACGCTCAGTACCAGCGAGTTTAGCAGTAAAGCCACTGAGGAAGTAGTATTTGGTTTGCTCTGGAGTCAAGATGCTAACTGGAGGCAATACGCCGAATGCATCAGCAGAAAGGAAGATAACGTTCTTAGCTGCAGGACCAGCGGAAACAGGGCGAACGATCTTCTCAATGTGGTTGATTGGGTAGCTTACGCGGGTGTTCTCGGTAACGCTCTTGTCGGTGAAGTCGATCTTGCCGTTCTCGTCCACAGTAACATTCTCGAGGAGAGCGTTGCGTTTGATAGCAGCGTAGATGTCTGGCTCAGACTCCTTGTCAAGGTTGATAACCTTCGCATAGCAACCGCCCTCGAAGTTGAACACACCGTTGTCGTCCCATCCGTGCTCATCATCACCAATGAGGAGACGCTTAGGATCGGTAGAAAGAGTGGTCTTACCTGTACCAGAAAGGCCGAAGAATACTGCGGTGTTCTCACCGTTCATGTCGGTGTTAGCAGAGCAGTGCATTGATGCGATACCTTGCAAAGGCAAGAAGTAGTTCATCATAGAGAACATACCCTTCTTCATCTCACCACCGTACCATGTGTTGAGGATTACTTGCTCGCGGCTGGTAGTGTTGAAAGCGACACAAGTCTCAGAGTTCAAACCGAGCTCTTTGTAGTTCTCTACTTTAGCCTTAGAAGCGTTGTAAATCACGAAGTTAGGCTCGAAGTTCTCCAACTCCTCAGCAGATGGTTGGATAAACATATTGGTTACGAAGTGTGCTTGCCATGCTACCTCCACGATGAAGCGAACAGCAATACGAGTATCAGGGTTGGTACCGCAGAAAGCGTCCACCACGAAGAGGCGCTTGTTAGAAAGCTCCTTGATAGCGATGTCTTTTACCACAGCCCAAGTAGCCTCAGACATAGGTTTGTTGTCGTTCTTGTAGTCCTCGCTTGTCCACCATACGTTGTCGTGACTTTGAGCATCATCAACGATGAATTTGTCTTTTGGAGAACGACCAGTATAAACACCAGTCATCACATTAACTGCGCCAAGCTCAGTCTCTTGGCCCTTGTCAAAGCCAGTTAATTCTGCTTTTGTCTCTTCTGCGAAAAGTACTTCGTAAGAAGGATTGTGTACGATCTCGGTTGTACCTACGATGCCGTACTGGGTCAAATCTAATTGTTTCATTTTTTAATATTAAAGATTATTTAGTTATTGTTTAATCACTTTTTTGGCAAAATTTATGCCATTTGCCTATTGACGCAAATTTTATCGGGTACAAAATTACTGCAAAATTCTGAAATAGGCAAATTTTTCCCTATTTTACCGCCATTTTGTCAAGTTCATGTTGCAAAATTGCGAAAAACATGCTTTAAAACATATTTTTTTATCAAAATATTTGGTGGGTTTGGAAAAAAGCAGTACTTTTGCACCGTGTTTTTCATGGTATTAGATTTAAGGTTAAGTAAAGATTGGGTTGTCGGGATGACAATCCTTCTTTTTTTTGTGTATAATTCCTTTTCTTTAATGCTTTTAAAATATCAATCCATGTACTCTATGCACTAAAAATTTGTGTATATGCAAATTTTTTCGTACCTTTGCACACTGTATGGAAATGCGTTATGATAAATCGGATTTGCAGTCTGCTCTTGACGTTTTGCGTCGGGGGGGGGTGATTCTATATCCTACCGACACTATATGGGGGATTGGTTGTGATGCTACCAACACGGAGGCAGTCGCGCGCGTGTATGAAATAAAAAGGCGTATAGACACCAAGGCTATGTTGGTGTTACTTGATGCTGCTGGCAAACTTCAGAGGTATATGTCGCGTGTTCCTGATACAGCATGGATACTTCTTGAGGCTAGCGAGGGGCAACGTCCTCTTACAATCATTTATCCTCAAGCACGCAATCTTGCCCCAAATCTCCTTGCCGAAGATGGCAGTATTGGTATTCGTATTACGCAAGAACCTTTTACGCATGCTCTTTGTCAGCAGTTACGTCGTCCTATCGTTTCTACTTCGGCCAATTTTAGTGGCGAACATGCGGCTCGCACTTTCGATGAGATTTCACCAGAGCTCATTTCGCTCGTTGATTATGTGTGCTTTTATCGTCGTCAAGATACTACCCCTCATATGCCTTCATCGATCATCAAGATTGATCAAGCTGAGAGAATCACCATTATTCGTCAGTAATCATGAAAGTTTGGAATAAATATCGTCAGTATCAATTTGTTTATGTTTTTGTTGACCTCCTATCTTCGCTTTTGGTTTGGACGGCATTTCTGGGCTTCCGTTGGCTTGTTTACGAGGGTAAAGTGTTGAGTGTAGATACAGTCTTTATCCCGATGTTTAATTTCTATCTGCCTCTGATATTGTATCCCCTAGGTTGTTTCGCGGTCTATTATTTGTCAGGTTATTATCTGCGTCCTTTCCGTAAACGTTATCTAAAGGATTTGTCTGATACATTGCTATCTTCTGCGGTTATTGCATTAGGAGCTTTCTTTGTTATTATTATTGATGATGTCGTTGATAGCTACCAGCGTTATACTATATCTCTTCTTGTCTTGTTTGCTTTGCAGTTTGCGTTGAGTTATCTTCCACGTTTGTGTGTCACATTCCTTTTCCGTCATTTCTCGTCTTCTTGGCCTCAGGTCTATACCATTCATTCTCTTGAGCAGGCGGATGTTCTCCTGCGGAAGCATCTCTCTGAGTCGCTCGATGAAGTGGTTATTGACTTGCCTGATGATGCCTGCGAGAGTGATATCTATTCCATTATCAATCGCTTATATCCTCTTGGAGTTCAGATTGCGGTACGCCCTCGTCTTTATGACATGCTTACAGGCGCAGCCAGCATCATGGATGTTGAAGATGTTCCTTTGGTACATATTACCGAACATAAGATGACCGACATGCAGTTATGTGTTAAACGTGCTTTTGATGTCTTGGTCTCTGCTATCTTTTTGGTTCTTTTCTCGCCACTTTATGTGTTTTTGTATGTGTTGGTTTGGTGTTCTTCACGTGGTCCGGCTATTTATCGTCAAGAGCGCATAGGTCTCCATGGGGTACCGTTCCAGATTTTCAAATTCCGTACCATGCGTATCAATGCGGAGAATTCCATCCCTATGTTAAGTGCAGACCATGATCCTCGTGTCACTCTTATTGGCCGTTTTTTGCGCAAGTATCGTTTGGATGAGTTGCCTCAAATGTGGAATGTTCTCAAAGGTGATATGTCTATCGTTGGTCCTCGTCCTGAACGTCGCTATTTTATTCAGCAGATTGAGCAACAAGCACCTTATTATTGCCTTCTTTACAAGATTCGCCCAGGTCTTACCAGTTGGGGACCTATCAAGGTTGGCTATACCGACACCATTGAAAAAATGGTGCATCGTCTTAATTACGATATTGTTTATATGGAGAACATGTCCCTCAAATTGGACTTAAAAATCATTTTCCATACAATTTCCGTCATTCTTGATGGCAAGGGAAAATGATTTGCGTATCACTCATAAATTTTATTTCAAATGGCATATTCTTATGACGAGGCGATAAAGCGCATTCAGCAGATTGTTAGTGAGTTGGAGCAGTCTCAAGCACTCAGTATGGATGACTACCAAACTAAGGCAAAGGAGGCCAAACAATTGCTCATATTCTGCCAGAAACAGCTTACCGATTGGGAGCAAAAGATGGAAGATGTTATCAATCCTTCTTAATCTTATTTTTCCCCGGTAGAGAGTAAAATGTCCAATTTTTTTGTTGACATGCAAAAAAATGGTCTAAAATGCCAGTTTTTTGCATTTTTTTTTGCGTATCTGTAAAATTTTCACTACCTTTGCGCGACATTTGTGGTCTATAACTAATTTGGATACAAACCGTATCCGCTAAAAACAAATTTAAAAGATGAATATTGTAAGAAAGGAGATTACTCTCCCTGATGGGCGTGTGATTACGCTCGAAACTGGCAAGCTCGCCAAGCAAGCCGATGGCGCTGTGATGGCTACACTCGGCAATACCATGTTGCTTGCCACTGTTTGCTCCGCTAAGGATGCAGTTCCAGGTACGGATTTCATGCCGCTTACCGTTGAGTACAAAGAGAAATTTGCTTCTGCTGGTCGTTTCCCAGGTGGTTTTACTCGCCGCGAGGGTAAGGCATCTGACTACGAGATTCTTATCGCTCGTCTCATTGACCGTGCTTTGCGTCCTCTTTTCCCTGCTGATTATCACGCAGATACTTTCGTAAACGTAACCATGTACTCTGCCGATGGCATTGATATGCCAGAGTCTATCGCTGGTCTTGCTGCTTCGGCTGCACTCGCTTGCTCTGATATCCCATTCGAGGGCCCTATATCTGAGGTTCGCGTAGCGCGCGTGAATGGCGAGTTCGTGATTAACCCTACTTTCGCTCAATGCGAACAAGCTGATATCGAGCTCGTTGTGGCGGCTACCCTTGATAACATCATGATGGTAGAGGGTGAGATGAAAGAGGTTAGCGAGGCAGATATGCTCGAGGCAATCCGCGTAGCTCACGAGGCAATCAAACCTCAATGCCAAGCCCAAATAGAGATGATGGAGGCGTATGGCAAGACCGTTAAACGCGAGTACTGCCACGAGATCAACGATGAGGAGCTCAAGCAAGCCATTCATGACTTTAGCTATGCTCGTGCATACGCACAAGCTACTGCTGCGGACACCGATAAGCACCACCGCGAGGAGATGTTCACCCAAATCCGCGAGGACTTCAAGACCGAGAAAGCTGAGTATATGGCTGCTCGCGCTGAGGCACTTGGCGTAGAGGTAGATGACATCGAAGCACTTGTAAATAAATACTACCACGATGTTGAGAAAGAGGCAATGCGTCGCTCTATCCTTGATGAGGGCAAGCGTTTGGATGGTCGTACAACTACCGAGATTCGTCCTATCTGGTGCGAGGTAGCTCCACTGCCAGGACCTCACGGTTCATCTATCTTCACCCGTGGTGAGACACAATCGCTCTCTACTGTTACTCTTGGTACCAGCCGCGATGAGAAGATTGTTGATGAGGCATTGGTTCAAGGTACAGATAAGTTCCTTTTGCACTATAACTTCCCTCCATTCTCTACTGGCGAGGCTCGCCCACAACGTGGCGTAGGTCGTCGTGAGATTGGTCACGGTAACTTGGCTTGCCGCGCCCTCAAGAGCGTTGTGCCTGCTGATTTCCCATACACTGTTCGCGTGGTCAGCGATATCCTCGAGTCTAACGGTTCTTCTTCTATGGCTACCGTTTGCGCAGGTACTTTGGCTCTCATGGATGCTGGTGTGCCTATCAAACCAGTTTCTGGTATCGCTATGGGGCTTATCTCTGAGTGCAAGGGTACCAAGTACGCTATTCTGAGCGACATCCTCGGTGATGAGGATCACCTCGGCGATATGGACTTCAAGACCACTGGTACACGCGACGGTCTTACCGCTTGCCAAATGGATATCAAGGTGGACGGCTTGAGCTACGAGATCCTTGAGAACGCTCTCGCACAAGCTCACCAAGCACGTATGTATATCCTTGATAAGATCGAGGAAACCATGCCTGCTGCTCGCCCAGACTTCAAACCTCACGCTCCACGCATCGTGTCCTTCATTATTCCTAAGGATATGATTGGTGCAGTGATTGGCCCTGGTGGTAAGATTATCCAAGGTATCCAAGCCGAGACTGGTGCTGTCGTTTCTATTGATGAGATCGAAGAAGGCGGTAAGGTTGAGGTTGCAAGCAACAACCAAGAGTCTATGGACGCTGCTGTAGCTAAGATCAAAGCTATCGTGGCTATCCCAGAGGTTGGCGAAGTGTACCAATCAACTGTTAAGTCTATCATGCCATATGGTTGTTTCGTAGAGTTCATGCCTGGTAAAGAGGGCTTGCTCCATATCTCTGAGATTGATTGGAAACGTTACGAGACTATGGAGGAGACAGGTATCCAAGAGGGTGATAAGATTACTATCAAACTCATGGAGGTTGATCAAAAGACGGGTAAGTTCAAACTCAGTGCCAAGGCGTTGAAGGAGAAGCCAGAGGGTTATGTAGAGCCAGAGCGTCCAGCTCGTGGTGATCGTGGTCCTCGTCCAGAGCATCGTGGTCCACGTCCAGAGCACCGCAACCCAGAGGCTGATGGTGCACGTCTCCGTCGCCATTAATTCGCTATTAAATATTCAATTATCAGCCACGCCTTAAAGCGTGGCTGATTTGTTTTTCACTCCTCCTCACTCCTTCATTCCTATTACTTGCCAGTCATTTGCCACCTGCATGCCCCTTATCTGCCACCTATCTGCATCGAGACCTCATCGAGACCTCATCGGAATCTCATCGGAATCTCATCGGAACCTCATCGGAATATCGCCGTATGATCACCGATACATCTACCTGCTATCCATATGCTTACTCCATTAGAATAGATTGAATAAAAAGGCTATCACCTTAGCGGATGATAGCCTTTTATATAATCTAAATGGTTTTAAGATCTTCTTACTCCATCAACCCCTCAATAATCCCAGGCAACTCCTTATTTTGGAAAATACCGCTAAACTGCTTCGCCCCTGCGCCATATGCAAACACGGGTACTACTGTTCCTGTATGTCCTTTCGTACTGAAATTCAAGTGCAAACCCTCTGGTTGATTCACTTCATGACTCTTGTATGCTACGCCCGTGCCACCTGTTTCATGATCCGCTGTCACTACCAATAGGGTATTTGGGTGCTCGTTCACATACGCAATCAAGGTTTGCAACGTTTTATCAAACTCCTGCATCTCTTCAATCATTCCTTCCGAATCATTGTTGTGACCATAACCATCGATAATCGCACTTTCCACCATCAAGAAGAATCCCTCTGGTGCATCCTTCTCCAAAACGGTTAGTGCTTTCGTGCATGCCTTATGTAGGTATTCGGTTGGTTCTGAGAATCTTGTGGTATCAGTATTTCCCTCCGAAGCAGCCAACCGTGCTGCCAAACACACTTCTGCGCCATCCGCTGCGCTGGCAGTGGTGTTGCTTTTTTTGTTTCTGCGGTGTACATCACTCATCTCCAATATACCGACAAACTTCTCCGACTCTGTTGCCAATACTGACTTCCAGTCCAAATACACATCATATCCCTTTTCAATTAGTACGGCAGTCATATCCACAGAGTCAGGACGATTGATAAACGCGCTTAATCCTGCGCCGATGGCTACATCTACGCCACTTCCTGTAAATTGCTCCGCAATCTTATAGCTCTCTTTTCTCGAAGTCACACCTGCATAAAACGCACCTGGAGTAGCTTCGGTTAGTGTTGTATTCACCACAATTCCGGTTTTCTTTCCCATCTTTTGCGCTTTCTTCAGTAAACTCTCCAATTGTACGCTATCGGGACTAACACCCAAAAAACCATTGCAGGTGCGAGTACCTGTTGCCAATGCCGTACCTCCAGCAGGTGAGTCGGTTACATAATTGTTTGCTGAACAGGTCTCGCTTAATCCGATTACTGGTGCTTTTTCAAAACCCGTCTCCTTCTCCATTGTTAGGAGTAGGGAACTCACAGCTCCGAAGCCCATACCGTCACCAATCAGGTATATTACATTCTCTGGCTTCTCGCCACAACCATTCTTGCAACTCAACATCACAACCATGGCTGCAATTGTCATAAATAGAAATCTACTGGTTTTCATAATATATAGTTTTGTATTATATCGTTGATATACAACTGTTGAACGTGCAAAATTACCGAAAAATAATGATATAACCAATAGTAATGGGCATTTTTCTTCCTTCTTATCAAATATTTCTTGCAAAAATTTGTCTATCCGCAAATTTTTCACTACCTTTGCACACAAATTAAAATGGAGTACTATGTTTGACAATTTATCAGAAAGATTAGAACGCTCGTTTAAGATTCTCAAAGGTGAAGGTCGTATCACCGAAATCAATATTGCGGAAACAGTCAAGGATATCCGCAAAGCTCTTTTGGAGGCCGATGTTAACTATAAAACGGCTAAGCAGTTTACCGACGAAGTAAAAGCTAAGGCATTGGGTCAAAACGTTATGACAGCTGTTCGCCCTGGGCAGCTCATGGTCAAGATTACCCACGACGAGTTGGCTAACCTTATGGGTGGTGAGGCTGCTGAAATCAATCTTAAGGGGCAACCTGCAGTTATTCTCATGAGCGGTTTGCAAGGTTCTGGTAAGACCACTTTCTCTGCTAAATTGGCTAACTTCCTTCAAACCAAAAAGTCTAAACGCGTTATGCTTGTGGCTTGTGACGTCTATCGTCCTGCTGCTATTGAGCAATTACGTGTTCTTGGAGAACAAATCAATGCCAAAGTATATACGGGAGAAGGCGAAACTAATCCTGTGATAAAAGCAGAAAAAGCTATCAAAGAGGCCAAAGTGTATGGCTATGATGTGGTTATTGTCGATACTGCAGGTCGTTTAGCGGTTGATGAGCAGATGATGCAAGAGATTGCTGCAATCAAGCAAGCCATTAATCCTCAAGAAACGCTTTTTGTTGTTGATGCAATGACGGGTCAAGATGCTGTCAATACCGCCAAGGAGTTCAATGATCGACTTGATTTCGATGGTGTTATTCTCACCAAACTTGATGGTGATGCTCGCGGTGGTGCTGCCCTCAGTATTCGTTCTGTAGTGCAAAAACCAATCAAGTTTATCGGTACAGGCGAGAAAATGGATGCGCTCGATGTCTTCCATCCTTCCCGTATGGCTGATCGTATCTTGGGAATGGGTGACGTTGTGTCGCTTGTAGAGCGTGCTCAAGAGCAATATGATGAAGAGGAAGCCCGTCGTATTAGCAAGCGTATTGCCAAGAATCAATTTGATTTTAATGATTTTCTCGGGCAATTGGCTCAAATCAAGAAGATGGGTTCGATGAAGGATCTTATGGGTATGATTCCTGGTATGGACAAAGCTATGAAGGGTGTGGAGGTTAGCGATGATGCATTCAAACCTATCGAGGCTATCATTTCTTCCATGACGCCTGCCGAGCGCAGCAATCCTTCTTTGCTCAATGGTAGTCGCAAAAATCGTATAGCCAAAGGATCAGGTACTTCCATTGTTGAAGTGAATCGCTTCCTCAAGCAGTTTGAGCAAACTAGCAAGATGATGCGCAAAATGCAGCAGATGCAACATCTTCGCAGAAGATAAACTATCATATTTAAGAGCCAAGAGTCAAGCTTTCTGTCTTTCTCTTGGCTCTTTCGTTTATATAATACTATCTATGACAGTTAAAGAGGTTTTTGAGTTGCGCCGTGAGGGTAGGGTAGAAGAAGCATATCGTGCTATTTTGCCTATGTATCGAGTGCATCATGGTAAATATACCACGTTGGCAATGTTCTGGTGTGCAGTAGATATGATGAATTTATTACTGTCTCGTGTTGTATCATCGGATGCCGACTCTATGTCTGCCCTTCATGAGGCGGAACTAATTCACAAAAGTCTTCTTCGCCTCTGCCCAAATGTCTATGATGAAGCCAATGCGTGTAAATCTACAGTCGCCAATCTTGGTGAAGCGCTTCGGGTGGCTCGTCTTCGTACTTTTTCTAACTAATAATTATTAATAATTCGGTTCTCTTCACGCGCGCGTATATGCGCGTACATATATAATATACATGCACACGTATACGTAATCCTTCAAAAATACCTAAATTTTAATACTGATCCATAAGATGTTTAAAATATGTTCTATAACATAAAAATGCCTATGTTGAGTATCAGTTACTTACAAAGAAAATGCAAAAAATCATGAAAAAAGTTGCCGAAATATTTGGTCAGTTCACAAAAAAGCAGTACCTTTGCAGCCGATTTCGCAACTAACGCGAGTGAGCGTTGAGAAACGGCGAAAAGTACTGAAAAATCGTAATGCTGAGAATCAGCCACTTATGAAGAAAGTGCAAAAAATATTGAAAAAAGTTGCTTAAAAATTTGGTCAGTCCAAAAAAAAGCAGTACCTTTGCAGCCGATTTCGCAACTAACGCGAGTGAGCGTTAAAAACAGTAGAAATCAAGTAGTGATCTTTGAAAGTTTGATTAATCAATGATGTAGTACAAGAGAGCAGTAATGCTCAATTGGGAAACTGAAACGTGTAATACGAGAAATATATTATACGGTTCCCGTTAATAAGTACACAATAGATTACGGTTATTCTGAGCTAAAAATTAATTTCTTTTACAACGAAGAGTTTGATCCTGGCTCTGGATGAACGCTAGCGACAGGCCGAACACATGCAAGTC
>JAFTHS010000010.1 GCA_017457295.1 Paludibacteraceae bacterium
CGATTTCTATGGCTTCAATGGCTATCAGTCGGTTTATAACCAAGATTTCCACAAGTGGAAGAAAGATCCTGCTAAGATGGGTGTGCTGGAGGACTACCAATCGCGCGCGTTCTATAAATATAAACGCGACCTTTTCCGCTTTGCTGCCGACATAGAGGGCACTATATGGAAGAATATCAAGTGGAATGCAGGTCTTGGTGTACTTGGCTACATGATTGACGAGTGCGATATCGACATGCTCAATGGCAAGAAGAATGTGTATGATCCTGCTACTGACCGTTATGCTCAAAAAGCGATGGATAAGAACGTGGAGGGCATGTACGAGAAATATGTTAAGTGGGGTATCATTGATAAGAACGAGGCACTTGGTGGTTGGCACCCATACTTACGTTTGGGCTTGACTTACGACAGCCGTGACCAACGCACCTGCCCAACCAAAGGTATCTATGCCGATGCGTTCTTCACCTACACGGCTGCTTTCAATGCTAAGTACGGTCAGCAAGCTGCTGCGGGCTACAATCACTTGCAGTTTAACTTCAACTTCCGCCACTATGTACCTATCTATCGCGACCGAGTGACTTTCGCATATCGCATTGGTACACAGAATAATATCGCAGGTAAGTCGCCATTCTATATGAACACCTACCTCAATACCTTGTTTATCCAACGTGTGATGTACGAGGGATTGGGTGGTGCTAACTCGCTGCGCGGTATCATGCGTAACCGCATCCTCGCTAACGGCTTTGCATATGCTAATGTAGAGCTCCGTTGCAAGGTGGTTACATTCGATATTGGTCGCCAACATTTCTATATCGGCTTAGCTCCATTCTTCGATTTAGGTATCATCACTCAGCCATATGAATTGGATTTTGATGCTATTCAAACTGCCTACAATGCAGACTCTGACCCACTGAAATTGCCTTTAGATAAATATTTCTCGATGAAAACTGTTGAGGATGATGCTCTAAACACTAAACACTCAACTCTAAACCAAGACGGAGTCTATATGCCTCACATGGCAGCAGGTGTGGGCTTGAAGGCGGCTATGAACGAGAACTTTGTCCTTTCTGTGGACTGGGCAATGGCGTTCGACAAACAAGACAACGCCAAGTGGGCTAACTTCTACATAAAGATGGGTTACCTCTTCTAATCACTTATAGAAGTCGCCCTATATGAAATACCAATTGGGTAATATTCAATTAGATACACATCTCCATTGCGTGACGCGCGGTGGAGATGTGGTGCATCTTACCCAACTGGAGTATTCGCTACTGGAATATCTTTTTCAGCACGCAAATACCGTCTGCAAGCGCGATGAGATTGTAGATAATGTTTGGGGACAACGTTTTCAGTATGATACAGGCACTATTGATGTGCACCTCCATTCTCTGCGCCGCAAACTGGGCTTTGCGCGTAATACGCCTATTGAATCCATTCGTGGCGTAGGAATCATTTTGCATACTGCTGCACCCAAACAATCGCATACGCTGAATATACAAGACTTTGCTATTCAGTGGATTCATGAACATGAAGCAGATTTTGCTGCCAAGCAACTCACTCCGCGTCTGCACCTTGATCCTTTTGTGAGTGAGATTACCATTTCCCCAGAGGACTTGCGCACCATGTTGGACGGAATATTGAAAGTCCTTCTGCCCGTTTCTAAACCAGGCATTATCCGCATCAAATCACAACTGGGTTGCCATCATTTCTCCCTCTCCCTCGATATCAACGGCACCATCAACGAACTCCGCATTCCGTTAGGATAATAATTTAAGTTAGATTTAAGGAAAATTAAGCCTATTTGTACTACCTTTGCAGCGAAATGAATATGGAACTGCAAAAGAACAAATGATGAGAAAGAAAATACTACTGATATTGTTGGTGATTGCCACTGCGACATATGCGCAAAAAGAGGTGGCACAAGATACTATCGCAACATCAAAGAATGTTGCAGACAAAGAGAAAATGCCTGTGTTCCAAGGATATAGCGGCGGAATGATGTTGCATGCGGGTTATCTCTTTGGCAAGAATCCGTCAGTTATTTTGCCCTCTGGCGAAAGTATCAGTCCGCAAGGTATGACTACGGGTATTGGTGGTTCTTTGCGTATTAACCTCTGGAAACACTTGCGCGTAGGTTGTGAGGGCTATGTCTCCACGATGAAATCGGGTGCTACTGATATGAGAGATATCTTACAATCAGGGAGTTACGTTCGTGTCGGTTCGGGCGGTCTTTTAGCAGATGCTTGCTGGCGCATGGAAAAAGTGTGGCCATACATTGGTGCTGCCGTGGGCGGTGGTGCGATGCGCACGCTCTATGTAGTAGAAGGTAGCGAAACAGATTGGCAACCCGAAGAGTGGGCAATGCTCACCAAACAAGGGTTTGGCTATGTGAATCCATACGTGGGCATGGACTGGTGCATGACTAAACGTGTCCATCTGACCCTTCGCATGGATTGGATGCTAGCATTTGCAGAGAATCAACTGCTAATGCCTACTGGTCCGCGATTCTTCTTTGGTTTTATGTTCTGTCACTAAAAAATGAATTTCTCTGGTATCATATTAGGATTAGTAGCCTTTTTGTGTATTGGCTTTTTTCATCCTTTGGTCATCAAAGGAGAGTATTATTTTGGCACGAAGTGCTGGTGGGTGTTTGCATTAGCAGGTGTAGTGATGTTGGTGGGCTCGCTGCTGATTGAGAATATCTATTTCTCTGTTATACTGGGTGTTATATCCTTCTCCTGCTTTTGGTCTATCCTCGAACTTTTTGAGCAAAAGAAGCGCGTAGAGCGTGGGTGGTTCCCCAAGAATCCCAAACGAAAGGACTAACAACATAATCTGATGTTCCTCTATCAAACAAAAGAAGAAGCACAAAACATTGCGCTTCTTCTTTCTATCTTCTGCTTATCTTCTGCTAAAATCAGATACTGAGTATCTGCATCGCAGCCCATTTATCGGCATTGATGTCCTTCTTCTGCTTGATAGCTTTGCTGAGTGGCACATATACAATCTCATCATCTTGCAAGCCCACCATAATATTTCGTTGGTCTTCGATGAGAGCTTGCACGGCTGCAATACCCATACGAGATGCCAAAATACGGTCGCTTGCCGAAGGTGAACCACCGCGTTGAAGGTGACCGAGAATAGTTACACGTGTGCTAAACTCAGGATGAGCCTCTTCCATCATATTGGCTACGGTCTGTGCTCCACCTTCGATAGCATGCTCTTGTACAAGCACGATACTGGAGTTCTTGCTCTTGCGCTTGCCTTGACCTATAGCTTCCTCAATCTGCTCAATAATCGTAGCACGCTCTGGAATAATAGCTGCTTCCGCACCTGCAGCAATAGCTGCATTCAATGTTAGGAATCCAGCATCGCGTCCCATGACCTCAACTAGGAATACACGCTCATGACTAGTAGCAGTATCGCGAAGGATATCCACGCAATTCATAATCGTGTTGAGAGCAGTATCATAACCAATGGTGGCATCTGTACCCCACAGATCGTTATCAATAGTGCCAGGAATACCAATCACGGGAATATTAAACTCCTGTGCAAAAAGACGTCCACCCGTAAACGATCCGTCGCCACCAATAACAATAAGCGCATCAATCTCTTCACGTTGGATAGTCTCGTAGGCTTGTTGACGACCTTCTTTAGTGGTAAACTCAGGGCAACGAGCCGATTTGATGATAGTTCCACCACGTTGTACTATACCACTCACATCTTGGGTGGTAAATGGTTTCACTTCTCCATCGATAAGTCCCTTATAGCCACGGTAAATGGCCTTGACTTGGATGTCGTTGGAGATGGCAGCACGTGTTACTGCACGCAAAGCTGCATTCATGCCCGGTGCATCACCTCCCGAGGTGAGTACACCAATTGTTTTAGGTTTAAATTCCATTATTATGTTCTATGTGTTGTTTGATTCTTTCCATTAGCCATTTGGGTGTGGAAGTGGCTCCACATATACCCACCTTCTCCGCCGCATGGCATTGCTGAAGTATTTCAGGAGTCAAATCTGCTTCACTACTTACAAAAACTGTGCAAGAGTTGACCTCCATGCAATTTTGAAATAGTACTTTGGCATTAGAAGATTTCTGACCTCCTACAAAAATTACCACATCATTGCCACGTGCAAAATCTTGCAGGCGCTTCACTCGGTTAGCTACATTTCGGCAAATAGTATCGTGGTATTCAAAAACTACTTCTGAAGTATCGTTTTCTATTTTCCGTTTTTTTATTTCCGCTACAATCTGCTGAAATTCTTCCACCGACTTGGTGGTTTGTGAGAAGAGATAAATAGGGCGCGTGAAGTCCAACTGGTGCAATTGGCTGATACTTTCAATTACTATAGCCGTATTATTGGTTTGACCTTCAAGACCAATCACTTCTGCATGTCCTTTCTTGCCGAAAATAACAATCTGTGCACCAGTATTTTTCCCGTGTATGGCCTGATACTTCTCGCGAATACGCTTTTGCAAATTCAGGACCACTGGGCAAGAAGCATCAATAATCTCTATATTATTTTGTTTGGCTATGCGATAGGTACTTGGTGGTTCGCCGTGCGCACGCAGGAGAACGCGAACATTTCTCAATGTGCGGAGGTCATCATAATCAATTGTTTCCAACCCCAGTTTATCCAATCGCTTCACCTCTTGACCATTATGCACGATGTCCCCTAGGCAAAAGAGTGTTCCCTTTTGCAATTCGCGTTCGGCGGTCTCAATGGCAGTGGTTACACCGAAGCAAAATCCCGAATTCTCATCAATCGTTACAATCATCCCTCGCCTATAACCTAAAGTAATCTATTAATCTAACCTATAACTTTATCGCTTCTAAATAGTAGCGCAGTGTTCACTAAACACATTAATGATATGCTCCATCTGCTCCTCACGTGTCATCTCGCTATTATCTACTACGATAGCATCTTCTGCTTGACGCAATGGACTTTCTGCACGGTGAGTATCGCGATAGTCACGCTCGTTAGTTGCACGAAGAACCTCCTCTAAATTAGGATTCTCACCTTTGGCTTGCAACTCCAAGAAACGACGTTTTGCACGCACTTCTGGCGAAGCAGTAAGAAAGAGTTTCAATTCTGCTTGTGGAAAAACTACCGTACCAATATCGCGTCCGTCCATCACAATACCTTTCTTCTCGCCCATCGCTTGCTGCTGTGCTACAAGGAAAGCGCGTACCTCTTTTATCGTTGAAATCTGCGAAGCCAATTCGCCTACTTCCAAAGTGCGAATGTGTGACTCCACATCCTCTCCATTCAGCGTAACATGCTGCCCATCTGGAGTTTGAATAAACGATATTTGGATGTTCTTGAGCAGTGGTATAATTTGCAATAAATCGTTTGTCAAGCCTGCACGTTGTGCATATAACGCTGTTGCACGGTACATAGCACCAGTATCTACATAGGTGTATCCTGCGTGTTTAGCTAGTGCTTTGGCGATTGTGGATTTTCCACAAGAAGAATAGCCATCAATGGCAACGATGATAGGAGAGTGTGGCATGATGTGTAATGTAGAGTTGTTATTTCAAGAAACTATTGATATCGGTAGATAGCGATACTTGGTAGGTAAAGTTGCTCTTGGTATATTGACTCATCGCAAATCCAAGACGAAACTTATATATCTTCATTCCTGCACCGAATGCGAATCCTGCTAAACTGCGTACATTCGTGAGGTTCATTTCTGCTTGACGGCGGTGGTTATAACTGATTGTGAGATAGAACTTTTCGCTCTTTGGCACAATATCCACAGCCCAAATAGTATGACGGAAAAGCATGTCATACCACTTGACTTGCATTTCCAACGGAGCAATATCCCAACGTTGTAGGTTGTGCATCGTGAGCGAGAATCTCAGTGGAGCATGTGCTAGGCGATAACTCAATCCCAATTCCAGATTGAGAGGCAGCATCTCGGTATGCTGACCATAATCTTCCTCATAGAATGCTTTAAGTTGCCAGCCTATATTGCGTAGGGTAAGTCCCATTTGAAAGGCGCTGTCTGCGGTTTGGAAATGTCCTCCAACATCTGCTCCGAAAGCGAAACTAGTGTATGATTCATAAATACTGAAGATGGGTTTGAGTGTTGCTCCTACACGGAACATTGGACCCAACTGACGAGCATACATCAGGTTGACGCAGATGTCTTTAGCGGTAAAGGTGGTGCCAAGCAGGTTGCCGTTTTCATCAGCATAGGACATCTGTCCGTAGTCGAGATAGTGTACGCCTGCGGCGAAATAATTATCCTGATAATTATGCCCGTACATAGCACTCCCAAACATAGTACCAGCGAGATAATAGGCGTAGTTTAGTTGAAGTACTTTGTCAGTGTGTGCAGTCAGCAGAGCAGGGTTGATAAATGCCATACTGATGTCATCGTCTGCAATAGCTACGTTTTCGCCACCCAAAGCATTCAAACGTGAAGAAGCAGGCAAATTCAAGAAATGAAACACACTACTGCCTGCCCCCTTGATTTGTGCTTGAAGGGGGAGAGTAGCACACAATAGTGCTGCAAGTAGATATATCATTTTGGTTCGTTTCATTCTCGTGCAAATTTACCCAAACTATTTCAACCTACAAAAGTACTACATTTTTTTGAAATCTCCAAGTTTTATGGTAAATACAAAGTGCTTTTTTACATATTTTATATTGTACAGCAGTTTTTGGTACTTAAATTTGGTAAAACGAAATTTATTTCGTACCTTTGCATGTTCATTGTGTACATTGGTGAAAAATACATAAAACTAACTAAATAAAAACAACAAAAATCAAAAAAAACTTATGTGGTTAAAAGATTCATCTATTGGTCGTAAGCTCGTTATGAGTATTTCGGGCTTGGGCTTGGTCTTCTTCCTGCTTTTCCATGGCTGCATGAACTTGGCTTTGGTGTTCTCGGAGGAGGCTTACAACTGGATTTGCTCCGTTTTGGGCGCAAATTGGTATGCATTGGTGGCAACTATTGGTTTGGGTGCCTTGGTATTCATCCATTTTGCTTATGCTATCTATCTGACAATCCAAAATCGTATGGCTCGCGGTAAAGACCGCTATGCGGTTACTGCTAAGCGCGAAGGCGTTGAGTGGGAGTCAGAGAACATGCTCGTTCTTGGCGTTGTGGTGATTGGTTTCCTCGTTCTCCACTTGGCTAACTTCTGGTTCAAGATGCAGTTTACTGAGATTATGCACATGTGCGGTGCTGAGGACTTTGCAGTAGCTACTTTTGGTACTGTTTATGCTCCAACCGATGGCGCAGGCCTCGTTAAGGCACTCTTCACTACTCCTATCTGGGGTCAAGTGTACTGTGTATTGTATCTCGTATGGTTGGTAGCTTTGTGGTTCCACCTCCGTCACGGAATCTGGTCTGCTCTTCACACCATGGGCCTCAACAATCTCAAGTGGATGAAGCGCGTGAAAGTGATTGGTACTGTAGGTGCTACTTTGGTAGTAGGTCTCTTCGCTGTGGTAGTTGTCTACTATTTAGGTTATGGAATAGGTGTTATGAGTTACCATGCATGCTGTGCATAATTGAAACTTCTGAAACTTTGAAACTTTTCAACAAATTTTGATAAAAATTTCATTAAGATATGGCAACAAAAAAACAAACTGCGCAGGTTATTACGCCTGAAATGGCGAAGATCCCTGCTGGTCCACTCGAGAAGAAATGGACCAATTACAAAGACCATCAGAAGTTGGTCAACCCTGCCAACAAACGTCGTCTTGACG
>JAFTHS010000125.1 GCA_017457295.1 Paludibacteraceae bacterium
AGTTGACAATTGACAGTTAGCCAGTGACTTAGATACGAAGCAAACGATTTTGCAAATCACAGCAGCGGGTCTGTGCAGGAATCTCACCTGCTTCCCTTAAGCGGGTGCCCCGACGAGCCATGTAGGCGAGTGGGGGGCTCTTAACTGAATGCGGGTGCAAAGGTAATCATTTTTTCTTTATTATCCAAATTTATGATAATATTTTTGGATTGTATCTTCATTTAATACTCATAAGTTACTTGCAAGTTTCGGGACCACCATAGGAGATCTGTGGGATATCTGTGGGCTTTCTGTGGCTTTAGTGTCTCAAATATTTGTGCCTCTATATTATTATAGTGGTGCTGAATACTCAGCGTTTTGGTGTTTTTGTGCCGAATATTTGAGATTTTGGAGGGTAAATGGTATATACAACACGCGGAAGCATCTGTATTACAAGAGTTTCCGAGTGAGCGTATTTTTTTGAAAAAAGTTTGTGGGTGCTGAGGATTGTGCTGAAAAATGTAATTCAAGCAGTTTTAGACTGCAAAAGTGTTATTTTTACAAAAAAAATACTTTTCACAATCTTTTTATTAAAAATATTTGCACCATTGAAAGTTTTTTTGTACTTTTGCGGCAAATTTAACTTTTAAAAGTAAAATCTTACACATTAATTTCACTTTTAAGAGTTAAACATGTAGTATCTTTTAACATTCAAAAGTAAAAACATGGAACAATTAATTACTTATTTCCACAGATTGCTAAAGCGATATTCGCAATTTGGTCAGATGCGTTATTTATACGATGAAATCAATTGGGCTAATCGTTTGATTTTAATTCGTGGTCCCAAAGGGTCTGGAAAAACAACAATGATTATGCAGCATATTCAGCGAACATTTCCTGATAAAAATAAAGTTTTATATTGTTCTGTTGATCATATGTGGTTTGCTTCCCATACTTTGGTTGATTTAGCTGAGTACGCCTACACACACGGAATAAGTCATTTGTTTCTTGATGAGATCCATAGGTATGATAATTGGGCACAGGAGTTGAAAAATATTTACGATTCCTATCCAGATATTCATGTTGTTGTAACAGGTAGTAATGCTTTGGACATTATTCGTCAGGTGTATGATCTATCACGCCGTTGTCGAGTATATACAATGCATGGATTAAGTTTTCGCGAGTACCTTAAACTGGAAGGAATTGCAGATTTGCCAAGCTACTCATTGGAAGATATTGTAACTCGTCATTTGGATATATGTCGCGATATTACGATTCAAAAGGACATCAAGGTGCTGCTTCATTTTGAGCAGTATGTAAAAGAAGGATACTATCCATTTTATCGCGACGACACAACGAATTATAACGATCGACTGAGCCAGGTGATTGATACCATCATCTTCAATGAGATTCCTGCTGTCTCTACTTTAGAATATGAGTCTGTATATAAGGTAAAACCACTATTGGCAATTTTAGCGCAGCAAAATCCATACACATTAAATATCTCATCGCTCTGCAAGTCGCTTACCATATCACGGAATGTACTACTCAAATTGATTGATATGTTGGATAAGGCAGCATTGATACGCCGTTTGTATGCTGATTCTGAGAGTTGGGGACAAATCAACAAGCCAGAGAAAATATTATTTGAGAATACTAACTTAATGTATGCGCTATCGCCCAATGCAGATGTGGGTACATTGCGTGAAACATTCTGCGCTTCCATGTTAGTTAAGGGGCATAAGATTACTATGCCACAAAAGGGAGATATTCTTGTAGATAACCACTATCTATTTGAGGTAGGCGGTAAGAATAAGAATCACAAGCAAATTGCAAATATCCCTAATAGTTATGTAGTAGCAGACAATATAGATATTGGTTTCGAAAACAAGATACCTCTTTGGATTTTTGGATTTTTATACTAATCGTATTTTACTTTATTCACATATATATAGCAAGCGGGAAGTGTAGTGTTTACTATGCTTCCCGCGTGAGTGTATGCTCTGTACCATTGAGCGTTTTTTCGATTTCCATAATTATATTGTTTTATAAGAACTTGCAAAAGTACTAATTTTATTCAAAATATGCAGGAAAAATGCACGATTTGGTACGTTTTTTTGTTTGGTAGGTGTAGGAATTAGGGATGTTAGTAGTTTTTTTATAAATTTCTTGGTAAATACATCTTCTTGTTCGAGTGCTCTCCTGTGGCAGAATGGAATCGTGCTACCCAGCGTTTGAACAACATGGCGTAAAAGTAGAATGGGTGCCCCTTGAGAACCTAATTAAAGGTTACGGAGCAGCCCATTGTATGACGCAGGTGATTCGTCGTAAGCGGACCTCTTAGTCTGCCCAAAGAGAGGTCTCGCAGAAAGCAATGCCATCGAATAGGTATTTGTCTGTCAGTTTTAAGTCTGGAATGACAGGCAATGCCATGAAGGCAAGCGTCATGAATGGTGCATTGATGGTGCAACCCATGCTGGCAGCCAAATCCTTTAGTTCGATATGTTTCTTGGAAACTTGTTCAGGCAGCAGTGGGGTCATCAGTCCTGCAATAGGCAACGGTAGGTATTTGGTTACCTGACCATCGCATACGGCAATACCACCTTTTTCCTCGATCAGTAGGTTGATGAGGTGAGCAATATCCTGGTCGTTGCAACCCAAGGCAATAATATTGTGCGAGTCGTGGGCGATGGTAGAAGCCAAAGCACCTTTTTGCAAGTTAAATCCCTTGATATAAGCCACTTGAGGTGCCATATCTCCGATGTATCGGTTGTACACCACCAACTTGGCAATACCGTTATCCACATCCGTGATTACATGGCCTGCGGCATCGCTCTTTGGCTCAACGATCTCCATGCCTGTGATCAGCGAGCCCTCCGTAGCGGTAATGACCTTCAGCTGTTTGCCTTCGCACTTGACTTGCAGCGCAGAAGCAGTAATCGGTTTGGCCTCAAACTGGTTGAGATGAAACGACTGAGAAGATTTGTAATCAGTCATTAGCGCATCTGTTACGCCGCTATTGGCGTTATATACTTCATAGCCATTGATATAGGTAGATAGGATTTGGAAGTCTTGCAAGTTGTTGACCACGATAAAGTCGGCTGGGTCGCCCTCTTGCAGGAGTCCGCTTTTGAGGTTATAATGCTTCACAGGTGTGGTACATGCTGTTTGGAGCACATTCCACAAGGGCAGGTTCTTAGCGACAGACCTTCTGACTAGGCCATTGATGTAACCTATTTCCGTCACATCGTCAGGATACATATCATCGGAGCAGAAGAGGGTCATTTCTGGGTATTCGCCTATGATAGGATAGAGCGATTCGAAGTTGCATGCTGCACTTCCCTCACGGATAATAATCTTCATACCCAAATCCAGCTTCTCTTTGGCTTCTTCCACCGACGAACACTCGTGGTCGGTGGAGATGCCTGCTGCCACATATTTACGCAAGTCTTCGCCCGTCACCTTTGGCGCATGTCCGTCGATAGGTTTGTTCATCTTGTGCGCAGCTTGTATCTTAGCCATCACCTCTGCATCCTCGTAAATCACACCAGGTGCGTTCATCATTTCTGCCAATCCTATGATGTCATCGCGGGTAATGAGTTGGGCAGTCTGTTGCGCATCAATGGTAGCGCCAGCTGTCTCGTGATTGGTGGATGGCACACAAGAAGGGAGCATAAAATTGAAGTGGAAGCGTGCTTTCTTGCTGTTGTCAATCATATAGTCAATACCCTCAATTCCCAGCACATTGGTTATCTCGTGAGGGTCACAGATAGCAGCCACTACCCCATTCTCGACAGCCATGCGAGCATAGTTCTCTGGGGGCATGAGTGTGCTTTCGATGTGTATGTGTGCATCTACGAAGCCAGGCATGATATAGGTGTCAAACTCTCCATCAATCCGCTTGATAGAGGTGATCTTGCCGTCTTTGATAGTTACCTCGCCAGGATAAATGTCTTTGGCAAGTACATCAACGATATTGCCCATTAGCACTTTTTCAGAAGCGTCATTTTTTTCAGAAGCGCCATTTTTGTGGTTGCAAGACATCAAAGCGAATGTCATAGCCAGCAGGCAGAATGCCATCCATAGGAACTTTTTCATGATATATTATGTGTTTTTGTTAATATTTGGAGGCAAAGGTAGTAAAAAAATCGCATATGCGCAAGGGCTATGCGATTTTTTCGTGTAAAGTGTAAGAGCACCCCACAAAGTCACAAACTTTGTCGGGGACCCCGCTTGTGTAAAGTATATAGGCGGATTTACTTTTTGCTAAGAGAGAGGATGACGGTGAAGGTCTCGAAGGTAGCCATGAACTCCTTCTCCAATTCGGCGATTTGAGCTTCGGTGAGGGTTAAGTCTGCTTGCTCTTTCTCGATCATATCTACCATACCACCTAACCATGCTGCTTGCTTTGGAATAATGATAAAGAGGCGGTCGCCATCCTCGTCTGGGAAGGAAGTTGCGTTCACCTTGTAGGTTTCGCTACCCTCATAGAGATTGAAGGTGAGGTTGTTGCCATCGAGGGTGTAGTTTTTGGTCTTTGCTTCGCCATCCAGAGTG
>JAFTHS010000126.1 GCA_017457295.1 Paludibacteraceae bacterium
AACATCGCCTTGAGTATCTTGCAATTTCTTGAGCAAGAAGTATGTAAACATACCATGTTTCTCTTCGTTGTTTGGGTATGCTGTTTCATCGCTTTGTGCAGCGGAGAATACTACCATATTGCCTTGAGGCATACCGCTACGCGCTTTGATAGCTACACCACGCGCGGAAGCCAACATACCTTCCTCACGCTTGCTACCTGAGAAACATGCATCCATAAATACTGTTACATTTTTTGCAGGGATATTACCTAATGCAGAATATAGATCATCTAATTTGTAGCCAGTTGATATATCTGTGCCTATACCATCTACAGGTAGCAGATATGCAGTGCGACTACTTTCATCAGGAATACCATGTCCCGCATAATAGAAAATAATCTGTGCATCTTCGAATACTTCACAAATATTTTGCAACCAATTTACTTGTGCTTTGATTTGGTTGCCAGTTGCATTAGGTATATATTTGATTTGCTTTTCAGGAATACCCAATGTCTTTAGACAATATTCGCGGAAGATATTTCCATCATTCAATGCGTATGGTACAGGGGCTACTGATTGGTAATTTTCGTTGGCAATGATTACAGCAAAAGTGTTTGTGTTCTGTTTGTTGCTGGTAGGTATATTCTCATCCACAGCAGACACCAACGAAGCGCGTTTAATTTCTACCTCTTGGTCTTGGCGTTGTACATTCATTGCTATACTACTACCTATATGCTGACCAAATTGCAGAGGAATATTTGCATTCTCGGCATACTTGCCTTGTTTCTCCGTGAGAGCGATTTGAATATCCATATTCTCCGCAGCTTCTTGGTTTGCGATAAGTTCATATTCTAGCGTGCGACTTTCACCTGCTTGCAATGAGGCGATTGTCAAATTGTCCATCTCTCCACCAATACGATTTACATTGTTAGGAAGGATTATGCCTACTTTGACATTTTCTGCTATACCTTGGTCAGTGTTTTGCACAATCACCTGCAAACTAAATGGTTTGCGTCGCTCTAACGTACCAGTTGCTGATCCTAGCACTTTATAACTTACTACATTTATATGTGGAGTTTTGAGTTTATGTGTGCCAATGACGAATTCAATCTTCTCGGTAGCAAATCCATTGGGTTCGTCAACTATGATATTGAGTGCAATCTCTCCTGTCTGGGTGAAGGCATTTGCCGCGATAGGTATATTTACCCATTGCTTACTCCCCGCAGGAATGACTGGAAGAGGAACATCAGATATAGCTATACCCTGAGTGTTACCAATAAAAGTTGTGCGAGCAACACAACCATAACCATCCCCCCTACCTGAGTTGACGATTTGAAAACGAATTTGGCACTTTTCGTTAGCATCAATCACATTATTATAGTCTTGATCAACGAACTGTAAAGTGCCTGGTACAACATTAAGTACAGCAGGCACCACTTCTTTCTCAATGTAGAAATCCATTGGTGCGCTGACATTGGATTGGGCAAGGAGATTGCTGCATAGCAATACAAAGATAAATAAATTTGAATTTCTCATAGTTGTATATATGTGTAATTAATACTTTATGTTAATCATAGAAGTTGTTAAAATATCAAGTAGATTGTTTCGAATTGCATCTTTTACATTAAAATTTCTATAGTTATATTTAGTGAGTTATACTTTTTTTCTGTTAGAACACAAAGAATAAATACTATGGACATACAGGACGGATAGTAAATCCACAACTACGATTTTCAGAACCAGAAGTCCACCAATCATCAGACTGAAAAGATTCACAACGCGCATCTTGAGGACGACTCTCCCAAAGCGTATTCAGCCAATAATAACCTGATATTCCTTTGTTATAAAATCTGCCGTTCTCATCATAATATCCAGCAGCAGGTAGAAATATACTGCAATTAGTATATCCTTCTATTTTGGATGTAAATAGATAACCATTCACTTCATTATGTGTGGTCCATACACGTGTGCAACTTCTCATTAGTTCGTCAATTTCATCTTTTGATGGCATACGCCAATTACCTCCCCAATTTATTTGTGCGGCATCATCTTCCAGTTCTAAAATTACTTGATTATCTACATAACCATTATAGCCGTATTCACTATTATTACAATATTTAATCAAATCATTCTTCGAACCATTACTAAATTTATAGGAACACCAACAATAAAAACATTTTGGTTCTACTTCTCCCCATGCAAAATAATCACCACAATCCTCTGGAGCGCTTGCACCAATATTGCATGTTGCCCATTTAACAGATAACCCTAAATCTACATATTCATACTCCAAATCTGCATTGGGTATTTGTTCAAAATGTGCAGTATACATAGCATTCTCGGTGGATACAATAATTGACCTTGGATTCTCTGTATTCCCATCACTCCAATCTTTAAATTTGTAGCCCTCTTTTGCGGTAGCTGTAATAGTTACTTGACTGCCTATTTGATATACGCCTCCTCCTTCTACGGAACCATGTAATTTATTATTAGAATACACATACAATGCATATTCTTGTTTTGCAGGCATATTACTATCGTCTCCAAAGACAGGACGAATAGGCAGCCCTATATATCGTGTATACCCACTTCGCCTTTTTGTGTTGGAGTCAAAATCTAAAAAGAACGCACTATAGTTATATGTGTCGCTAGTATATAAGGAACTTGACCAATAGTCGCCACTATATCCTTGGCTACTAAGACTACCTGCCGCAGAGTAATACCCGCCACCAGCAGGCAAAAATATATAATTCTGATTGGGACCTATTACTTGATAACCATTCACACCATTTTGTTTTGTCCATAACCATGTACACTGATTAATAAGTTCTTCTTGTTCTTCTCTCGTTGGCATACGCCATGCTCCTCCCCAATTTATGTGTGCTGCATCATCTTCTAATTCAAGTACTATTTTATTATCATTTGCAGTATATTTAGTTAGAACTGCATCACAAAATTTATATGTACACCAACTGCCAAAAACGAGTCTTGGTTCCACTTCGCCCCATGCAAAATAATCTCCATAGTCTTCTGGAGTTCTTGCACCTATGTTCATTGTAGCCCACTTTACGCTTAACCCTAAATCTATGTACGCATAACCATTTTCTGTTGTACCATCATCTAGTGTAGTAAAACTCAATTCTTGCCCATAAGCAGTTCCTTTAGCATTGATTGCGTATGCACGGACATAGTAAGTAGTACTTGGTTGTAAACCATTTATAGTATAAATAAACTCTCCCGTACCACTACCGCAAGGGCAAATAGTATTATACAAATTTGTGATAACTGGATCAGGATTTATACTATACACTATACCGCGCTCCGTTACATTTGCACCACCATCACTTGCCACATTGCTACTAATTATTGCAGATAAATGATTAACATTAGAAACTTTACAAGTAATAACTGTAGGTATAGCCGCCGTTTGTGTCGTGAAGGTCAATTCTTTGCCATAAGTTATACCTATTTTGTTCTGT
Organism: Paludibacteraceae bacterium; assembly: GCA_017457295.1. Lineage (GTDB taxonomy): Bacteria > Bacteroidota > Bacteroidia > Bacteroidales > Paludibacteraceae > Colicola. The sequence goes on from JAFTHS010000126.1 coordinate 3,459, forward strand.
GCATATGCACGTATATAATACTGTGTTTCTTCTTTAAGATTAGAAAGAAGATAAGTAAAGTCATCCGATAAAGTGTCTATCGCTATTCGATTATCATCTATAGTTGGTTCTGTATTTTCCTCCCAGCAGAACCCTTTAGTTGTAGTAGTATCATTGCCATCAAATAGTAGTTTAGCACTTAAAAGAGCTGAAGTAAATTGAATATTAGTGATTTCATTCGTTTGAACTTGTGGTAATGCAAATGTTGTAAAACAAAAATCATCACTATATCCAATGCCTATTTTATTTTTCGCATATGCACGCACAAAATATTTCGTATTAGGTTGCAAAGATATTATATCCACAATTGCGAAAGTATCCTTGGTTATTAATTTGTTTCTTTCTACTGTTGGCGCAGTTTGTGTATCCCAACATATACCCATCTCGGAGATTGGTGTACCGCCATCAAAATCCAATGCAATCTGTGCTTTGGCATGCGTATCCCATATATCTGAGATCGACTTAAGGGTGATAACAGGTACAGAAGGTTGCAAAGTGTGGAATGTACTAATTTCTTCGATTGTTGCAGAAGAATAGCGGTTCGACACTGCATAACGAACATAATAGGTGGTGTTATCTTGTAAACTATCTAATACAATCGAATATACATTATCAGCTTTCGACATTTCTATCTCATCGTACCTTGCAAAATCTTGTGTTGTTGCATATTGCACATACACATTGCGCAATGTCGCTTTCGTATCAAAACTACATTGCAGAGTTGCTGATGTATATGAAGGAGTGAATTGCTCATTAGATACGGAGATAGTTGTTAATTCAATATCTTCATCTTTCTCACATGCAACGAATAAAGCACTCAGACTAAATGTTATCAGCATTACTATGAATAAATGTATCTTCATTTCCATTCCTCCATTAAAACATATAACCAATACCTGCTTCTACCTCTACATATTTGAAGTTAATGGTGTTTAGTCCCACATTAAGTGTAACTCCAGAAATGCTACCCAATACACCGATATTTCCACTAAATCCAGTATTGGATGTGGGGGCATATTTTACCCACAAACCATCTGTTGTTTCCCATTGCAGTTCGCGTTTACCATAACCTGCACCTACATAGAAGCCTAATGTATTGAATTTATTCTTAGTTGTTTTCTCCAACACATTCATCATAAATCCAGCATTAATAATGTAATGGGTAGTAGAGGTGTTGCTTGTATAAAAAGGCCTTTCATTATCTATATATCCTTGTTTATCACAGGCTAATTCTGCAGAAGTGTTAAACTGAAAATTCGATCTAACATTCACAAACCAACCGATGCCTTTATACATCTGTCCTATCATTGCGCCATAACTCAATTGCGGTGCAGCGGAATAGCCTATTTGTCCTGATACAATGGTCTTGATTTTTGCATTTTGTGTATAATAATCATAACTACTCAATGCTTCTACTTTGAAGCGCACGTTC
>JAFTHS010000127.1 GCA_017457295.1 Paludibacteraceae bacterium
GGAACAGTTACAATTTCTTCCTCTCCAAATATTTTTTTGGATACCTTGACACCTTCCGGGTATAAAGAAGTATCACGCGATAACTTTCCAATTTGCTTTACAAAGGCTTTTTTTGCCTCATATTCCGCTTGAAGGGGGATAAGGCTATCTTTCTTTGCTTCAATCTCTTTTTCGACCGACTTGAGCCGTTCCGTGGCTCCGGAACGTTTGAGTTCGGCAATGGATTTATTTCCTTCCCGGGTGGCTTCGTTCAGTATGCCGACTTCGTGACCAAGGACGTTCTCCAGATGCGTTTCTAATTGTTGGTGGAAGGATTGTAGGTCTGTCCGGGTAATACATTCTTTTGCGGAGACTTTGAAACCGTCTCTTTTTTTGTCCGGAACTACCGGCACAAAAGCAAAATGCATGTGCGGAGTTATTTCATCCATGTGTACGTAAGAAGAAACTACATTTTCTTTGCCATAACGGTTCTCCAGGAAGTCATAGCATCCCTGGAAGAATTGCTTGTGTTCTTCGAGGGGCAAATCTTTCGGAACGGTCACGACCCAGGATGCCATTATATTGACATCCTTGCGATTTTGCATCCGCACTTCGGAACACCTCTTTCTCACAAACTCGCCTTGATCCATCTGCTGATGGATAGCGAGATTGTAATTCAGATGTGTCCTTGTGCGGTCCAAATTCTCGTTGGAGATATGTTCGGCCCTTCTATCGAAGTGAGCGAACATATGCCCACAACTCGCCTTTGTATGCTTCATCACGTGTGCCATTTCCCGTTCCTCCTTTATCCCAATTTGACAAGAGTATAGCACGTAGTGCATCCCATTGTCAAAACGGTATAGCAAGTTATACCATTTCTAACGAAATGGAAACTTGCCCTTGCAGGGGGCTAGGGCTTTGCCCTCGCAAAGGTCGCTTTGCTCCCAATGCTCACCTACCCGGGATTGCCCCCGGGAGTGCCCAAGGGACTTGTCCCTTGACCCATTTCACCCCCCCGCCCTGAAGGGAGCGAGGAGCAGCTGCAGCTGCTCTTATGTTCGAGCGTGCCGGCTCCCTCTGCGTCAAGGGTCGAGATAAACGGACTACGTCCGCCCTTGACTCCGTTCCGCCTGGTCGATACCGCTCATGAGTGTCAAGGGGCAAGCGAAGCGATACGCCGTAGGGCAACCCTTGATACTCCTCACAGCCCCCAACACTTTCCCGCCAGGGAAACGGTCTGCAGACTGTTTCCCTCTGCCTAACGGCGAGTGCCTATCCGGGTCAAGGGACTGGTCCCTTGCGGGGTAGGGGGCAGAGCCCACGAAAAGAAATGCTTTACAAGTTGCCTTCATGGAATTAAAATAAAAAGTGTTCAAAAAAATTCATTGATAATATAACGGACGGAGAGAAGGGTTACCCCCTGGGTAGCCAATAATTTAATCCAAAAGTGTTCAAAAAAATTCATTGATAATATAACGGACGGAGAGGGGTTTTTCTGCCATGAATGCTATAACAGAATATCTAAATCAATACTTCGATGAGTTAGAGCCGAAAGAGTTTTACCGGGTTATTTTTCCGGAAGGGGAATTAGACCAAAGGGATGCTATGACGAAAGGGAAATATACCGGAATCATCATCGAAGTTACGGATAAAAAGAAAAAGGTAACAAAGACCTATAAGGACGGAACAACTAAAGAAGTTGAAGTTCCGGTAGTTTATAGACATAGTATTACGGACAGCCTGGAAGAGATTGATATGGTTTTGGAAAGCGGCAACTTTTGTCTTGCTCCGCCGTTAAGTTATGCGGGAAAAGAAAGAAAGTCGGAGAACGCCAGGTTCTTATATGCGATTGCTGTTGACCTTGATGAAATCATATACAAGGGAGATAAGCCACAAGGCTTATATAACATGTTTTCACAGATAGATAGGGCAGAGTTTTTACCAAGACCAACGATGATGGTTTCTTCTGGAACTGGTTTGCACTTGTATTATGTTTTTGAGCAACCTATCCCGTTATTTCCGAACGTAGCAAGGGAGTTGCAGAAGTATAAGCACAGATTGACGCAGATGTGCTGGAATGAAGGAATCACTACGGTCAAGAATGATAATGATATTCAGTACGAGGGCATATACCAGGGCTTTAGAATGCCGGGCACAATAACCAAGCAAGGCAAGAAAAACGGTACAAATGAACGTGCCAGATGTTTTCTTACCGGTCAAAAGGTTACTGTGGAATATATGAACGGGTTTGTTGAGGAAAAATACCAGATAAAAGAAGTGACCTATAAGAGCAAATATACAAAAGCCCAGGCAAAGGAATTATATCCGGATTGGTACGAAAAGCGTATTGTTGACGGATATAAGGGGGTGCTTAATCCCTGGAGCCTTAACAGAAATGTGTACGATTGGTGGCTTCGTACACTGAAATCCGGAGCAAAGGTGGGGCATAGGTATTGGTGTCTCTGGATTCTTGCTATATATGCAAAAAAATGCTCCTTCTATGACGAAGAGAAAAATCCCAACCCGGTAACCAGGGAAGAACTGGAGAGGGATGCATGGGAACTTCTGGATTATCTGGATGAGATGACAGAGACGGAAGATAATCATTTTACTGAAGTGGATGTTATAGAGGCTCTGGAGGCTTTTGAGGACGATTTTATCAGTTATCCCAGGAATAGTATTAAATATAAGTCTGCCATCCCGTTTGAACCGTCGGTTCCTCGAAGAGAAAAGGGAAAAAGACTTAAACAACCGGAGCATATCAAAGTTATGAATTATGTTCGTGATGAAGTAAGAAAAATGAATAATTGGAGAGAGGGGAATGGTCGACCAAAGGGGGCTGGCACGAAGGAAGAACTTGTAAGGGAGTATGCAGCTGCGCATCCGGAAACCAACGTGACGGAAATTGCCAGAGCGTTGGGAGTGAGCAGAACCACAGTATATAAGTATTTGGGAGAAAAGACGATGGAAAAAAAGAAAAAAATTCCCCAGGTGGATTATATTTACCGGGCAGAAGATGGAACGGAGATTTTGATAGAAACAGACAAACTTGAGCGGATCGAAGCGGAAAAATTACGGTTAAGAGAGTATTTTATGGAAATTACAAAGGGGGGTAAAAAATGAAAATAGCACAATGCGTTTATGCGACGGTGGATGAAAATGAGGGAGAGTTTTATTTCGACGGACAAACACCGGCAGAACTCCAAAGATATATTAAAAAGACGAAGTGGCTTGAATGGAATCGTCGATTGTCAGACAAGGGAACTGGAAAAGAAAAATGGTTTTTGATAGCGGATTTCACAGATAAGGAAGATGTGGACGAGTATGGTATAAACAGAAGTCAGAGATTGGCTAATGTATTTTTAGAAAATGGTATGATATTGTATTATAGGAGTGACAGAACTAACGATTTCGACCTGGATTATGAAAAATACGTATGGAGATAAAATGGTATGAAAACAATAAAACAGATAGCAGATGAACTCGGAATTGACAAGCAGAAGGTATATAGATTCATTGTAAAAAATAATATAACCGCATCAAGTGAAGTGAAGCAGTCTAAACTATATGATGATGTGGCGGAAAGGCTTATAAAAAGCCATTTTGACCGCATCACCACATCAAACGAGCGATGCGGTAATCCGCATCAAAGAAGCGGTTATGATGTGGTTTTAGAACAACTCATTAAGGAGTTGGAAAACAAAAATGAGGAACTGAAAGAGAAAGATCGGCAATTAGCGGAGAAGGACAAGCAACTCAACGCTGCACATGAGATGTTGGCAACTAATCAGAAGTTGCTTGACCAGCAACAACAATTAAATGCCATAGCGGAACAAAAAATTTTACAGTTGGAAAAGAAGGATGAGGAAGAACCACCCAAAAAGTCATGGTGGAAATTATGGAATAGAGAACAGCAAAAAGGGAATACTTGAAAATGCTGAAAGCATATGCTATAATATGCCTAGGCTAAAACGATATGAGCGCTTCATTGAAGCAACAAAAACCCCACGAGTTGCCGCTCGTGGGGTTTTCTATTCCGTTTTGGCAAGGTGGCTTAAGCCTTAGGCTGGTTGCCGATTACTCCTCTCCGTCCAACCATTTGCAGATGTAGTAGGCAACTACACCAGCCATGACAGAGACGATAAACGATATGAGTATCTCCATGAAGCAACACCCCCTTTCTTGCCTTTATAGGGGTGGCAACATTGATATTATAAAATTTACCCTGGCATTACGCAAGGCGTATATTTTTACCTGTCTCTTCCCCGATTGTGTCCGGGGGAATTCCATGCTTTTTGAAATTCTTCAGCTGCATCTGCCGGGATGCTTTGCAGTACCTGGTTGATTTTTGCTAAAGTTTCTTTCGACGTGTTCTTTTCCCGGTGGAGTTGCACTTCTTTGTTCCGGAGTTCCTGGCGAAGGTCTTTCACTTCCAATTCCAAATCCTCTATTCGCTCCATCGAAGCGGAGTTGTAAAATTCCTCCAGGTTTTTGTCCAAAGTATCAATCGAGCGGTTAATGCCGACGTTCGCGATAGCCAATTTGCGGGTCTTTTCCCACATTTCTTTGGGAACAGTTACAATTTCTTCCTCTCCAAATATTTTTTTGGATACCTTGACACCTTCCGGGTATAAAGAAGTATCACGCGATAACTTTCCAATTTGCTTTACAAAGGCTTTTTTTGCCTCATATTCCGCTTGAAGGGGGATA
>JAFTHS010000128.1 GCA_017457295.1 Paludibacteraceae bacterium
AAAGACATCTATCCGGCAATCGCGCGGATGGCTGACACGACCCCCGCCAGCATTGAACGCAGCATGCGGACAGCATTGCGCGCAGCGCAGGACAGCCCAGTGTGGGACTATGAATGGCGGAGGTTGGGCGGCTGGGACTTCCCGACGAACAATGAAGTTCTGCGGAGGCTGGCGCGGGAGATGGAAGATTGAGAACGGAATATTTGATAGACAAAGAGGTCGAGCGCGTGCTCGACCTCTTGACGTATGAGAACAGGCTGGTTATGCGGACGCTGCTGCATACGGGGCTGCGCATTTCCGACGTGCTGCAGCTCAGGCCGGAGCAGCTCAAGCCTAATTTTTGGGTGACAGAGCAGAAGACGGGGAAGCGGAAGCAAGTTGGACTGCCCGAGCCGCTGCTGTCCGATCTGCGCGCCAGCGCAGACGGACAGTGGGTCTTTCCCGGCAGCAGGCCGGGAAAGCACCGGACAAGGCAGGCAGTGTGGAAAGATGTGAAGCGCGCAGCGGCTGCGCTGCGGTTAACTGCGAATGCAGCGCCGCACAGCGCGCGCAAGGTTTACGCGGTCAAGCTGCTGGAGAAGTACGGTGACATCGAGCGCGTCCGGCGGGCGCTGAATCACGGCGGCATCGAGGTGACGCTGATTTACGCAATGGCCGACAAGCAGCTATGCGCAAAGGGACGGCGGCGGCGAAGCGCAGCCGGACGCAAAAAGGCTTGACAAAGCGGCGCGATGAATGTATGATGATGTCGAGGGGAGGTGGAAACACCGAGCCAAACGAAACAAAACCATTGTTTTGTGGGCCGCAGGCCCGTATGCGTTCAGAAGGCCACTTGTAAAGTGGTCTTAATAAATAGCCTGATGAACGCAACAAAATGACAGAGGTTTTGTTGCGTTAGGCGGAGTAATTCCAGCGGCGCAGCAGCGACAGCGCGAGCGCCGAGCGCGGCCCAGAGGCATAAAAAAGCCCCTCACCTGACGATTAGGTGAGGGGCTTCTCGCCGTCCACGGATACCAAATGGCAGCCCCAAAAAGGAGCGGAACGGGCCACGCAAGGCAAGAATAGCACGATCACACGGGAAAGTCAATAGCTGGTTTACAATATCAGGAATGACAACTGCACCGGAAACGGCGCACCGGGGGCCGCACACAGCCCGCGGCGCAGCCGCGAGAGGGCCGCGAAAAGCGGCACTCAGGCCGGAGGCCACGCGCACCCCGGGAGCCCCAGCGGGGCGGCAGGGGCGGGGGGGAAGCAGGGAGGGAAGCAAGCGGGCGCAGGCGCACGCGCGCAGCTAAAGCGCAGCCACCGCGGAAAAAAGCGCGGCCCAAAGGCCGCGCAACGGGGGCAGAGCGAGGAGCCACCGGGGCCGAAGCCGCGCAGCGGGCCCGCAGCGGCCCCCCGCGGCCCACGCGCTGGGAGCAGCCGCGCCGGAGCGGAGCAAGGGCAACCACAGGGAGCCCGCAGCCGGAGCGGATGGCAAGGCGCGACCCAGACGGGGGCAGCGAGCGCCCACGGAGCGCGACAGCGCGCACACGGGCCGAGCGGCGGAGCGGGGGGCAAGCAAGGGAGCCCCGGGGGCGGCGGCCGCGCGCCCGACCGACCGCGCCGAGGGGTAGGGGCCCCGCGGCAAGTGCCGGGCGGGAGGTGCGCACTAGCGGCCAAGACACCACAGAGGGTCTGGGCGCGCGACGCAGCAAGCGCCCAGCCGGGACGGGTGGGGCCATGCGCCCCGGGCCCCGGCCCGGAAGCATGCGCTTCGATTATGCGGCGCATAATCGGTTAAGGCGTAGCCTTGTATGCCGCGATTCGCGCGCTTCCTGCGCGAATCAAAAATACGATTTTCCAGCGCAGTGCTATACTTGATACTAGGACATTATTCCGTCACAGCTCGGCTGAGACATGGACAGAATGTCAAAAACTGAATCCGAATTGAAACATTCGGCAATCGTCTACACTTACCCTTGCGGGGTTGTGGACATCATACACAGTTCGTGTGGATTCATAGAATCCGGATGGGAAGCGGCAGCGGCGAAGCCCCAGCCGCAGCGGCGCAGCCGCGAAGTCGGCAAAGTATCAGAAGGGCAGGATCTGCAGCGCAGCATGCGCCGCGCTCGTGCGAAGCTGCGACGACTGGCGCTGGCGAACGACTTCCGGTGGTTCGTCACATTGACCCTTGACCCCGCGAAAATCGACCGCAACGACGGCGCAGCCGTGGCCCGCGCCCTTGGGCTATGGGCTGATAACATGGTGCGCCGGAAAGGTCTAAAGTACATCCTCGTACCGGAGCTCCACCGGAAAGGCGGGATACACTTCCACGGCTTTTTTAACGATGCGGTCAGGGTGACCGACAGCGGACACAAGGACACTGGAGGACATCCGATTTACAATCTGCCGGAATGGACGCTTGGATTTACGACGGCGATAGAGCTCTACGGCGACTACCCCAGCGCAGTGGGCTATGTGACAAAGTACATCGGCAAGCAGGAATTGCGGCCCATGGGCCGCTGGTACTATTCCGGCGGCGCACTCAACGAACCCAGTAAGACATATGCAGACCTTGACCGCGAAGAACTGCTTGTGGATTTTGCTGGGGAAACAGTGGAATTCGCCATTCCAAAAGGTAAAATCTTGGTGATTCATACGAAGGAGGAACAAAATGTATTGCAGGAAGAAATGCAATCAGATGCTCGATAATCTGGGATTCAAGGAACGGTATAAAGGCACGGAGTACATCCGCGCCGGAGTTGAGATGGTATGCGCGCAGCGTGAAGCGAGCATGACAAAAGACATCTATCCGGCAATCGCGCGGATGGCTGACACGACCCCCGCCAGCATTGAACGCAGCATGCGGACAGCATTGCGCGCAGCGCAGGACAGCCCAGTGTGGGACTATGAATGGCGGAGGTTGGGCGGCTGGGACTTC
>JAFTHS010000129.1 GCA_017457295.1 Paludibacteraceae bacterium
CAAAACGCTGAGTATTCAGCACTCCTAATAATATATAGAGGCGCATCAAAATAAAAAGTGTAAAAGTGACTATTTACGGCAATAGCGAAGATTATGCTATTCTGGCATTTTTGGTATAGTCAGAACCACATCTTCAGTTCGATTGTTTCCCACAATGAACATGGAATAATAAACTGGCAAGTATGTTATTCCGTTTTTATCTATCTTTACTTCTCGTTGGGTGCAAAGAACCACAGCATCCTTTACCGAGTAATCCTCATTAGCAATAAACTTGTCCAACGCGCTATGCACATAGTAATCCTTACCCGACTTCACCTCTATTGACAGTACAGATAAGTTGGTATAATCATCAATAATAAAATCTACTTCTCCGAGTTTCTTATTATCATAATAGAATAGCGGACACCCATGCGCGTGCAATTCCTGCGCTATAGCCGATTCATACACTGTTCCTAAATTGATGCTCTTGATATCCTCCAAAATAGCATTCGCATTCATTCCGTATAGCAAGCAAGTTAGCAAGCCTACATCATTGAGATATAATTTCAACAGATTCTTCTGCTCGCTCTCCTTCAGCGGAAAATGCGGATTGCTGATAGCACGCACAGCCATTGCCACGCCAGAAGCAGTCAGGTAATCAAACTCCTCCTCATAGTGCTCATAGCGCTTGTTTTTATTATGCTCAATATCGCGATAGACCACACGCTTTTTCTTGTTCTCCAGTATCGAAGGTATGAGATTATAAATAGTGCGTATCTTCAATTTTTGTTCTTCATCATATTGCGAGGCATCTACACGATACAATTCAATGATATCCTGCTGTATAGCACGCACTTTTGCTACATTCTGATCATGCACAAACTGATTGACCGCCTCTGGCATACCACCCACGATTAGATAGTATCGGAACAATCGCAATAAATAATCATGCAGCGACTCATTCACAGCCTCGCGCTTCTCGAATTGCGCACGAACCGCAGCAATAGACTCTGTATTAGCGCCCATAGCCCACAGGAACTCCTCAAAATCCAAAGGATACATCTGTTTGATTGCTATACTTCCCATCGGAGTCGAGGGAGTCATCTTCAGAGCAATACCCAACTGCGAACCACTGGCTATATAGCGATAACGCGCATCTTGATTGAGGAACTTTAGCAATGTCAGCAAATGAGGATATGCTTGTATCTCATCTAAAAACACAATAGTGTCTTCGCGACTCCCCAAGCGCTGTCCTGCAAAGATACCCAACTGCACATAGAAATCCTGTACCGAATGTACATTTGCGAAGGTACGCGCACCTTCCTTGTCCTCTTGCAGGTTAATCTCAATGTAATTAGCAAATAGCTGTTGGCTCACATGTCGAATAAGGTAAGATTTGCCAATTTGACGGGCACCGTTAACGAGCAATATCTTATCGGGTTCCTCTTGCAAAAAGCGAGACAACTCAGTTGTAAATTTACGCTGTAGCATACTATCCATTCTAAAAAACGCTGCAAAGGTACTACTTTTATTTGACATACGCAAGAGAGGAATACGCTTTTCTTATGTTTTGTTTACAAAAATTACACGCTTTTCCTATAAAAGAAACGGATTTCCCACACGCTTTTCCTATATTTATGCCTATTTACTCCTCTCAGCACTAACAATCTCTTGTATAATAGATACTAACCTTCGGCACAATCTTCGGCACGAAGAAAAAAATAACAAAAAAATCACCCAAGCGGGAGGCGTTGGTAATCAACACCTTCCGCTTGCTTTCAGCACCTTTTTATAGCAATATTTACAAATCTACGGCACAAAATCCCTTCCGTGCCGAAGATTTTTGCATCATTATTATAGAGGCACAAATACTTGAAACACAGAAGAAGCCACCGAAAGCCCACAGATCTCCTATAGATGTGCTATGGTGGTCGCCTAA
>JAFTHS010000002.1 GCA_017457295.1 Paludibacteraceae bacterium
ATACTCTTTACTTTCCAAATCTATGGTGACTTCTCGGGTTATTCAGATATAGCGATTGGTACGGCAAAGTTGTTTGGTATTAAACTGATGCGTAACTTCAATGTGCCATACTTCTCTCGCGATATAGCAGAGTTCTGGCGCCGTTGGCATATCTCACTCACCACTTGGTTCCGCGATTATGTGTATATTCCGTTGGGCGGTAGCAGACCCAATATCCCCGAGTCAATAAGACTAAAAGGCGATAAGGCACTTGAGGCAAGATATACCAAATGGATTGCTGTCCGCAACACCTTTATAATCTTCCTCTTGAGTGGCTTTTGGCACGGAGCGAACTGGACATTTGTTTTGTGGGGAGCATACCATGCATTGCTGTTTGTGCCATTGCTTTTGCTAAACAAGAACCGCCGCTATCGTGATACGGTTGCTACAATCACTTTGCCCGATGGCACAATCAAAACGAAATGGTTACCCTCCCTCAAAGAAGCAGGACAAATGCTCTTGACTTTCGCCTTGACGGTATTCGGTTGGATTATCTTCCGCGCAACAGGATTGAAAACCCTTTCCGCATGGGTGACAGGTATATTTGATAGCAGTTTCTTCTCCATACCATGGTTGATGAATAGACAATATTATATTCCCTTAGTAATAAATATATTGATTTTGCTTATAGTTGAATGGCTAAATCGCACACAAGAACATAGTCTCAAAAGATTGCCCAATAACGCAGTAATGCGCACATTGATTTATTATGGAATCTTTTTATTGATGTTCTTCTTTACTGGCAAAAATGAAACATTTATCTATTTCCAATTTTGAGAAGATATGAAGCGATTTCTACTAAAATCTTTACTTTATAGTATTCCAATAATAGCTCCAATTGTATTGTTTACCATATTTATCAATCCGTATTTGCATGGCGATATTGGTCCGCTTGGATATATTACATTTGCGGATGAGTATGCAGTTACAAAAACGGTAAATAATAAAGTGCGTAACTGTGGATACAATTGTGCTATGTTTAATGCAGGAGATATTTTAACTATCGGAGATTCTTTTTCTCAAACAAACGAAAGAGAAATTAGTTATAATTATTTTTTAGCGGAATACTGGAATAATAAGGTATTTAATCTTTCCCAAGATAGGTGGGCAAATCCTTTCAATAGATTCATTTATCTTTCAAAAACTAAGAATCTGCCCAACATAGTAATAGTCGAAAGTGTAGAAAGATACTTGATAGAAAGATTAAATGATGTGAATCTTTGTTTGACCTCCCAAGAGATGATTCAACAAAAATTGATAGATACTACTATAAACAATGAATCCATTAAAAGAAAAGGCATTCTTGAAAAAACACAAGAATGGATCAAACGCAATTTGCGATTGAAAGGATATGAAAACCCTATTCATCATGTCAAATTATCAAAATCTCTCTTTTCTTGCGATGATAAAGAGTATGATTTGTATTTTTATTGTGATGATATAAAAAACTTAAACCTTCGAGAATCCTTATTAGATTCTGCTATTGTAAAGTTAGATAGTCTTTTTAACTATGCTACTTCAATCAATATTGATTTGTATATTTTGGTGGCTGCGGACAAATATGATGTTTATCAAGATTTCATTATTGACAACGAATATCAAAATCAATATCTACTAGATAACATAAAAAAGAAGTACAACCATACTCATTTGATAATCTCCAAAGACACTTTATATCATATGGTAGAAAATGGAGTTAAAGATGTGTATTGGTCTAATAATACTCATTGGAGTCCTATCGGTTCCGAAGCCGTAGCTAGGCAAGTTTTGCAACACATTGAGCAATAATTCTCCGCATATCTAGATGAAAGTGGAATCAAGTACTATACGAACTGACAGCCAAGGCAAATTTCGCCTACAGATAGGGCACATTTAGCCCACAGATGTGCTACAGTGCTCGCGAAGTGGTCGCGTAGCCCGCATAGAACTTGTGATACCTTCGGCACAATCTTCGCGCGAAGAAACTTTTTTTCAAAAAAATACACCCAAGCGGAAACTCTTGTAATACAGATGTTTCCGCGTATTGTACATACCATTTTACCCTCCAAGTTCTTCCATCTTCGGCACAAAACCCCTTCCGCGCCGAAGATTTTTGCAGCATTATTATAGAGACACATTACAAAAAACGGAAAGGTAGAAAGTAAATAATACACTAAAAGTGTTAGAATTTCTCACTTTATAGCACTAATTTTTTGAATATATCAGAAAAATACACTACCTTTGCGAACAAATTAACAACTCCACATGTTTACACGAACGATACAACTCATAGGCGAAGAAGGATTTGCTGCATTGCAGCGCACACGCGTTATTCTCTTTGGTGTAGGAGGCGTGGGCGGATGGTGCGCAGAAACCCTACTCCGCACAGGCATCGGGCACCTGACCCTTGTGGATTTCGATAAGGTGGACACCACCAATCTCAATCGCCAAATAGTAGCCACCGCAGCCAACATAGGACAAAACAAAGTGCAAGAAATGCAAAAGCGATTGCTACAAATCTGCCCCGAAGCAGACATCCAAATCATTGACCGCCAATACAACAGCGAAACTGCCAGCAGCTTCGACTTCACGCAATACGACATCGTGATTGATGCTATTGACATGGTGGATTGCAAAGCCCTGCTGCTCTACAACGCCACCGCAGTAGGTTGCCATGTCTATTCCAGTATGGGCGCAGGGCGCAAACTCAATCCGCAGAACATCCGCACAGCCGAGTTCTGGAAAGTGCAAGGTTGCCCTCTTGCGCGTGCCTTACGCACTAAAATGAAAAAGACGGGACTACTACCTAAAAGCAAGATTCAATGCGTCTATTCCGAAGAGATTGCAGGCGAGCAGGGCACCATTGCCCCAGTAGTAGGCGTCTTTGGTATGACCCTCGCCAGCATGGTTATCAACGATATTGTTCGTGCAGCCAAATGATAGCACATCATTTACCTAACCCAAAAAACCAACCACATGAAAAAGATTCTTACCGCAGCAGTACTTGCACTGCTATCCACAGCGATTTTCGCAAAAGACTTCCAAGTATATGGTCCGCAAGGCGGACTAGCAATGACCGTCACACTGCCAGAGGGCTTTAATCACGAAATGGACACATGCCCAATGGTGATTCTCATGCACGGTATCTTCGCCAGCCAACGCATCACACCTATGCCCACTATCGCTCGCCAACTGGCTGAGGCAGGCATCGCCTCTATTCGCTTCAACTTCGGTGGACACTGGAGCAGCGAAGGCGAGATGGTAAAAATGACTATCGAGAACGAGATTGCTGAAGCCACAGCCATGTGGCAGTATGCTTGTTCGCTGCCGTATGTGAGCAAGATTGGACTATTAGGACACTCGCAAGGTGGCGTAGTGGCATCCATGACAGCAGGGCGGATTGCTGTATCAGGCAGTCAGAAACAACCATATGGACTGGTGCTGATTGCTCCTGCTTCGGTACTGAAGACAGCTTGCAACCAAGGCAGTGTGTTGGGTGCGAAGTTTGACCCAAAGAACCCACCCGAGTACGTCAAGTGCTTCGGTATGATGAAGGTGAGCCGAGAGTATATCCTCAGCACACAGCAGTTGGATATCTACGGCACAGCCGAGGCGTACAAAGGTCCTGTGAGAATCATCCACGGTAGCGATGACACACTCGTACCGATGTGGTGCAGCGAAGATTTCAAACGCACCTATGGCGAACGTGCCGAACTAATCGTTGTAGAAAACGAAAACCACCGCATCAGCCGCAAGACCAAGCAGGTAGCAGCGTTAGTGGTGGATTTCTTCAAGGGGCTGTAAGTCAGTAGCAACAACTAACTCGCTATTCTCTTGCGGCGTAGTGAAGTACCAATCTTGGTACAGAGTAGCGCGGTAGCAAATAGGAGCAGCGTTTCTTCTCCGTGCAACGGCAGGTTGCAGTGGTGCGTTCTACCCGTGTAGTCATAGGCATTACCGTTGCCACCATGTCTGACCAATTCGGTATGGTCATGAGGGTCTAACGGTGCACCGCAATAAGGGCAGTAGTACGCAGCACCACCGCCGATGGTGCGTTGGTCAGAACTTAGTTGTGGATAACTAAACTCCGCTTTGTAGCCAAAGTTCTCTTCGAAAGTCTTATCGGAAGGCAGCGTATTATCCACGCCTGCAAAGGGTTCATACACAACTGCTTCCGCTGCCAAACAAATGCCTAAGCCAATGTTTAGCATCGTCATTTTTCTACTATTCATTTTCACAAGTGTTTAGGTTCGTAGATACCTATAGCAAAATCCGTGCAAAATGAATTTTTCTAACGATATATTTGAAGAATTGGGTGCAAAATAAATTTCGCCATCTTAGTGCAAAGGTCGCGCAAGGGTAGCGAAATTTGAGAATTTAATCTGGGAGAATTTATTTCACTCTTCGACCTTGGATGTCGTAGATATGACCGTTGTTCTTAATAAACAGCTGTCCGTTGATAATGTATTTTTGTACATTTTGGTTGCAGTTTCCATCAAGCAAACTTTCTATATTGGTTGCTACTTGGTTTGGAACAACCCTAATGGCAAAGCGTTTGTTGTTAATGCCTTCGTTGAGGTTAACAGTATATTCCGTTGTGAGTAGATTATGCTCTGTTTGTGTCTCGTAGTCAATGAGTATCGCAGTAATACCATCTGTACCATCTGGCATAGCAAAGGTGTATATTCCTGCTTTCTCAATATCCAAACCAATAGGAATAATCGATTCTTCTATTGGCAATACGTTAGCAGCCGCTTCTTCCTTGCCAATCAGGGAGTAGATATTTGCGCCACGATTGATAATCTTAGATAAATCCACATTCATATCAAACTCGTTGGTTGCACCTTCTGCTAGGAGGCGGATAAATGTTTGGTCTTGGTCTTTGCCCTCTTGTTGTAGTACCAAACGCAATGTATATTGATCTTTGCTAGCTGCATTTCTGCGTGCTGCGATGGCTGCAGGACTTACTGCTGTTTTAGCTCCCCAATCAATTGTGCCTGCAAATTGCACCATATATGCATGCATAGTTTGGAATGTGGCTGCTAGTTGAGGTGAATATGTGTCATCTGCAGGATTCCATTGGTAGTAGAAATTGACATCTCCTACTTGCGTTGCAAAATCGTGCACATTCGCGAAACTTGGCACACCAATAATATTCCAGTTAGAGTCTTTTATCCTACGATCTCCATCATCCGTTGGACGGTTGATTTCACAAAGATGAGTTGGAACGTGAGTAGATGTTATGCCTCCAGTAATGGTAGCAATATCGTCAGCAGCAGGAAAATAAAGACTTATTTGTTCAGAACCATTGTAAATAGGCGAAGATTCACCCAGAGTGCTCAAGTCTAATGCAAGTACATACCCAACACCAGCCTCTAGGGTTACATCTTGGGGCTCTTCAATATATTTCCAATAGGTATCTTCTATCCAGCATCCTTTTTCTGCTCGTTCTGCGCCGTCGTAATATTCTATAATCCAATTTGTTCCATACTCTCCAAAACCGAATGCATCATTTAGATTTACATTATATGGGAATGATATCCAATAAAGTGCACGTTCTTGCACAGAAAGTGTGTTATTGGTAAGCATCTCTTTATGGAATGTGATAACGCTATTAACAGTTTCAATACCAGTTATATCATTGATTTTTTGATTATCGTGATAGTCACGCATCAGCATAAATTCATTCCATTTACCTGTTGCTTTTGTTGTGGTACCTTCACCTGTACTTTTGATGGTATAGCAATTTGCACGGTGTGTAGGTATACTAAGATCGGATGTTTGATTCCAAATTGTTTTTCCATCTGTGCTCTTGCGATAGAATACGACAGAATGATAACCTATAGGAATCGTACACGCGTAATATCCTGAGCCAATAGCAGTCATAGGTATATCTTCGTTAGATGAGTTGTTCCAAATATGTGCAACAAAAGTAGGGTTATCATTGCTCCAATATCCTGTAGGTTTAAGATAAACAACTTGCTCTTCTTCATTTTCTTCTGGGTCGTATATTGCCCATTTGCTATTGTCATAGATAGTGGACCATGTTTCTGTGGCTCCATCCCATACTCCATCTTTCAAAGTAAAGAGATTTTTTCCGTCAGTAGGAATTGTTAAATCCCCAGTTTGATTCCATTTATTAGTCCAATCATTGGAAGCATTTCCTGGATTCATACGGCAGAAGATAACATATGTCTTGTTTGTTGGAATTTCGCACGAATAAATATCATTATTAATAGTCATGCTTTTCCAAGTATGATTGCCTTTTTTATCATCCATGAAACATGCAGCAAAACGGGCTCCATCCGATTTCCAATTGCCATTAGGTTTGAGATAAAGGTGTGTAGCGGCATTTTTAGATTCCATATCGTACAACACTTTATCATCTGTTGGTGTCGTAAGGTCTTCTGTTTGTTCCCATTGATTATTCCAATGCAATCCTGAGTTTTCGGATGTATATTCTTTATCAGTACTAGGTCTTAATCGAACGAATATCAAGTTATTATATCCTCCAGGTATTTCCGCTGTGTATAGGTTCCCATGACCATCGCCATCTTCCAAAGTTAACCAACCTTCTTTTTTATTTCCTCCGTCCTTATTCTCCCAATAATATACTGCAAACCAAGCATTGTGGTTTTTCCAAGCACTAGTAGGTTTAAAATAAATAGTAACAGGAGGCAATGCCTCAAAGTTTGCAGTTACTGTGCCCGCTTGTTTTGCTGTAATAGTCGTTGATGCATTGTTTGCGCTTGCTATTATGATACCATCTGTTGCAGTCCAGTTAACAAATCGATATCCTATATTAGGAGTCGCTGTGATTGTCTCAGATGCATTATGTTGTCCTACAGTTATCGTAATAGGAGCAACACTACCATATGTGTCATTATTGGCTTTTAAGTTAATTGTGTATTTTTTCTCGCGGAAAATAGCGGTTACTGTACCATCTGTAGTCGCTTTTGTGACTTTGGTGGTGGCATCGGTTGTGCTTGAAAGTGTGATGCCACTTGATGCGGTCCACTCTACAAATTCATATCCTTCTTTAGGTATAGCTGTGATATTATCAGTAGATGCTGTAACTACGCCTGCTGTTGTACTTTTGGGAGTAACTGTTCCTTGATTCTCATCTTTTGATAGTATGTTGATAGTGCGTTTTATCTCTATAAAAGAGGCTTCTATTGTACTCTCTTGAGTAGGGCGGAATATTGTATTGGCAATTTCACTAGTATTATTTGATCCTGTCGCCCCAAAATAACCATTGCCTGATATGATTGACCAACTAGTAAATGCATATCCTTCGTTTGGGATGGCAGTAATGTTTCCCCCTGAAGTTACACCCATAAGTGTGGCAGTTGTAGGTGTGACATTTCCCCCTTCAACTGGATTCGCTTTTGCTGTAACATTGTACTTGGTTTCTTCGTTTGATGTCCATTTTGCATAGAGAGTGATGCTTGCAGTATATGCAGTTGCACCCAATGAGGTAATTGCACTACTTATACAATTAGGATTAGTAAACCAACCATCAAAGGTATATCCATCTTTACTTGCTGTTTTTAGTGTGGTCTCTGTTCCATATGTATGCTTAGTTGGATAGCCGTCTTCATGTGCGCCAGAGAATGTACTACCGCCTTGGTCCTTGTAAGTGATATCATACTGATCAGCCGTCCACTTGGCATAGAGTGTGATGTTGGCTGTATATGCTGTAGCACCCAATGAGGAGACTTTGTTGGTACACGCTACATCTGTGTGCCAACCCTCAAATTTGTAGCCTATTTTGGAGGCCGTCTTTAATGTAGTTGCAGTTCCGTATGTGTGAAAGGTTGGGTATCCACTTGCATGTGTACCTGAGAATGCACCATCTCCTTGGTCTTTGTAGGTAACGGTGTATTGATTGGCTTTGAAATATGCATAGTAGGTAGAGTTGTTCGAAGAACCATATGCGCTTGCAGTTGCAGTTTTTCCTGAAGCATATTTAGTAGCAGGCAAAGTTGTTGAATTACTTGTAGAGAAACCCTCAAAGGTATAGCCCGTGCCAGCAGTTGCGGTATATGTAATGGTAGAACCATAAGCCGCACTAATGGATGCAGTAGCACTACTTCCGCTGGTAGATGCATTCTTAGCTGTAGCGGAAGAATTTCCAGCTACTACAGTATAACCAGATACTTTTGCTACGCAATTTGCATTAGCCGTTTGTGTATAATCTCCTCCTGTAGATAACTTCACCGCAACTTGGGCTTGTCGGTTGATATTGGAGAGATCGGTCTTACCCGTAGTGCTATTTTGTACCCATGAGGTGTGGCTCGTGTAATTAGCCTTAATATCACCTGTCTGTCCATTGTTCCAGTTTGCTGCGCCTCTAAACAAAATACCTTCATTATTATTGTAAGCAGAACTCCACTTGTGATAATAAACATTGGTGTTTGCAATCTTGGTCAAGGTAAAGTCCTGGTTCCAACCTCCGTTCCAGATGTACAAATGGACACTAGGCCAACTTGCTGTGTTGGCAAAATAGTAGTACACATTCGCTCCTCCGTAGTTATACGCCCACGCGTTACTAACTCCCATCACAAGGATGAGTGAAATGAAAATTGATTTAAGTGTATTGTGTTTCATATTGTTGTCTATCGATTCATGTGTAATTTTTTCTTTGCTTTCAGTTTGCTGTTTTTTGTATACCCTTAGTATACCTTTGGTATAGCAACAGGTCATTCAATACCTACTTATCTTCCGCTTATCCTCTGCTTATCCTCTGCTGTTGAAGTTGTTTTCTAATAGTTATCAATATTGCCGCTGCGGCAGCAAAGATGAGCATTATCCATGGTTCACCCACAGGTGATTCTAGAGATTGATCTGGATCACTAGGATGGGGGAAACCATTTTGTCTACCGCGAATAGCTGCAGGATGGGTTTGATTGTCAATTATTTGTGCAGTAGCTTCGCTAGGGGTGGTATTGCCGAAAGGTATGTAGGCTGCAGAGTGAGACTGAGCGGTTACGATACGTATGGCAGGCAAAGATTGTTGATGTAAGGTTTGCTCCTTGTTGTAGGTCATTCTTGCATAGTTGACATATTCATTGTACCCTACCGAAGGGGCAGAAGAAGTGGATTGTATTCTTTGTTTATGTGTGAAAACAGAATTCGAGAATGCTGGTGAATGAAAATACACCGAAGGAGAATGAGATTCATAGGAGATAGTCTGTGTGGAATTATCACGTATCTCCAATGATGTACTACGAAATGGGAGTAGAGTCGGGTATGGATTATTTGATTGGTTAGGAGTGGAGTGAGATAGTTGATAATGGGGTTGGTCAATATATATTTCCATAAATTGCATCGGCAGGTATGCAATCATTAGCGCAAATACTCCCCAAATGAGGTATGTAGTTAGTTTATTCATGTCGGATGGTAATATTTAAAGCACAATGACCGCAAAGGTACAAAAAAATAATGGAACCACAAAATTTTGTATAGTTTTCTTAAGAAAATGTATTAATGTTGCTCAAATATTCCACTAGAAACGTGGAAAATGGATGATGCATGAGGCATATCTTGAAGCATCAAGGTAAGATGCTGACGGTCGGTATCTGTGATAAAGATTTGTCCGAAACGTTCGCTACTCACTAATTGAATGATGCGTTCAACTCGTTCGGAATCTAATTTATCGAAGATATCATCTAACAAAAGAATCGGCTTGCCAAGGAAAATAGCTTGTCCTAATTTCATAGCTAACAAATACGATTTCTGTTGCCCTTGACTACCTACACGCTTGAGAGGGTACTCTCCTAATCGCATGTCTAACTCATCTTTATGGATGCCCTGTGTGGTCCATCCCACTATCAAATCGCGCTGACGCGTTTGTGCGAATGCTTCGAGAAGATCACGATTCTGCAATTGTGATATGTAGTGCAAAGAAACGTGTTCGCTATTTCCCGAAATAGAGGAATACATCTCTTGAAAGGCAGGTACAAAACGCTGAATAAAATCTGTGCGTTGTTCGAAGATATATATGGCGTATTTAGCCATCTGTGCTTCAATCACTTCGAATAATTCCGTGGGAGCATTATTGGGATGATCCTCGTACTGTTTTAGCAATGCGTTGCGTTGTTTTAGTAATGCGTTGTATTGTGTTAGGTATTCCAAATATTGCCGATTGTATTGTGAAATTACTCCATCCATAAAACGACGTCGCTCATCGCTACCTTCGCTGATGAGTTCGTTGTCTTGTGGACTAACCATCACGAGCGGAATCAAACCGATGTGGTCTATTAATCGATGGTAGTCTTTTTTGCCACGGCGGAATTGCTTTTTTACTCCTCGCTTAATACCGCAGGAAATAACTTCTGTATTCTCATCAATGGAATTGTCAAAAAGATAACGCCCTTGAATCATGGCCATTTCTTCGTTGTGCGTAATATTTTGACTATCAATGGTATTATAGGCGGACTTGGTGAAGCTGAGATAATAGATGGCGTCAAGGATATTGGTCTTACCTTGTCCATTAAGTCCTACAAAACAATTGAGTTTATCCGCAAAACGCAGAGTGGTTTCGCGGATGTTCTTATAATTGATTATGCTGATTTCTTGTAGGAGCATTGAAAGTGATGGATAACTAGATATACAAGTTTACATCTTCTGCGGTAATCGTATCACCAGATAAAATAATCAATCGTTCAATCACGTTACGCAGTTCACGAATATTTCCGGGCCAATGATGCTGTTGCAATGCCTGAATAGCATCATCATTAATGCCTTTGTTTTTCCAACCTTGCTCTGTACAAATCAATTGAATGAAGTGATTGACTAATAGTGGAATGTCTTCTTTTCGGTCTTTCAAATCAGGCACGTGAATAGGAATGACATTTAGTCTATGATATAGGTCCTCGCGGAAATTGCCTTTCTCTATTTCGTGTTGTAAATCCTTGTTTGTGGCTGCAATCACTCGAACATTTACTTTGATAGTTTTATCGCTACCCACGCGAGTGATTTCGTTTTCTTGGAGAGCACGGAGCACTTTTGTTTGAGCAGAAAGACTCATATCTCCAATTTCATCGAGAAACAGCGTACCTCCGTCTGCCTGCTCGAATTTACCTGCACGATCTTTTACGGCTCCAGTAAAACTGCCTTTCATGTGGCCAAATAATTCGCTCTCAATCAATTCGCTTGGGATAGCAGCACAGTTGACTTCTACCATTGGTCCAGTACTACGTTGGCTGTTTTCATGGATGAGATGGGCTACAACCTCTTTACCCGTTCCATTGGAACCAGTGATGAGCACACGTGCTTCGGTAGGAGCTACCTTATCAATGATTGCACGCACGCGAGAGATAGCAGCACTCTCGCCTATCATTTGATTGCGTTTACCTATTTTTTTACGCAGTACTTTAGTTTCTTGTACAAGTTGTTTGTGGTCTAAGGCGTGTTTGGTGGTTACCAATAAGCGATTGAGGTCCAATGGTTTTTGTATAAAATCAAATGCGCCTCCTTTGAGCGATTCGACAGCAGATTCCACCGAACCATGTCCTGTGATTACCACCACAGGAGCTTCTTCGTTGTTTTGCTGGCTCATTCCTTCATGGTATGCACTGAGAAACTCCAAACCGTCCATCTCGGGCATCTTGATGTCGGTAAAGATTAGGTCGAATGTGCTGCTTAAAGCTCGCTCTAGCCCTATTCGTCCATTTTCTGCTACTTCTACGGTGTAACCTTCAAACTCTAGAATCTCTTTGAGTGTGTTGCGAATAGCTCGCTCATCATCAATAATAAGAATCTTTGCCATAAAATCACTATAATTTTCCGCAAAGGTACTATATTTTTTTTACATATGCAAATTCCTACCTTGAAATTTATAGCAATAAATTAGTTGTTTGATAGAATTTGCATCCAAATAAGAATACCATACATTGTGTGGAAGAATTGTTTTGAGGTGGTTTGCAAATCTGCTGCTGGAGTAAAGTTGAATTCGAGTTGCATAGTAGTAATAATTTTTAGTTTGTACATATATTTGTCAAAAGATGTGAAGTATCTGTTTTATACTGTATTTTCTTTTGACGGTGCAAAATTACTACAACAAACTGCTAAAACTTGTCATATTGACGTAAAATAAATAAAAAAAGTGCATTTTTTTGCACTTTTTTTATTTATTTTCTAATTAATTAGGGAATTAATACTATCTATGCTGAAAATACAGCATCACTTATTTTATTATTCTTCCTTGTGCATCATATAGAACTCCGTTGCGTTGAAGATAGAGTGTGCCGTTGATAATGAATTTGCGAATGGTAGTATTATCGCCAGTGTTGGAATGTCCGATGTGGGTAGTTACCTTGCTAGGTTGCAAGTATAGGGCAAAACGATTATTATAGGTGCCTTTGGTTAGATTAATAGTATAATCATTTAGTAGGAGATTGGTGCGAACGTTAGTTTCATAATCAATTAGTTCAGCAGTGATACCATCAGTGCCGTCAGGCATAGAGAAAGTATATTCACCTTCAGAGTCTATGACTACACCTAATGGGATGGTAGTTTCTGATGTAGGCAGTATATTTGCTGCTACTTCGATGGGTGTGCTATGCGTAGGAATGAGCGAATAGATATTGGCTCCTGCATTAATGATCTTACTAAGGTCGTAGTTGAAGTCGAAGGCAGTAGTAACATTGTCGTTTTGCAATGCTATGTACGTTTGGTCTAACTTTACTCCGTCTTGTTGTAACTCGAGGCACAAGTTGTGCTCGGTGCTACTGCTCGCATTCTTTCTTGGTGCAAAAGTTGTAGGAGTGGTATTTTCTATCCAATTTAATGTACCTGCATATTGAACCATATATGCGTGCATGGATTTGAAGTTTTGGCGACTGGTTACATTATATATGTTGGTAGAAGGATTAAATTCATAGTAATATAATGTAGTGTTTAGAGTTGCACCGTTGTTGGCATATGATGGTACTCCTATAATTTGCCAATTACTATCGTGAGTGCTACGATTGTCTCGTTGAATGGTACATATATGCTCTGGTAGGTTGACTATTGTATTTTGCGCTTCTCCATCAAGACTTGTAAGATTGGTCATCGGAGGAAAGTAAAGGCGAATACACTGATTACCATCAATGAAAAGTCCTTTGTTGGCAATATTATTATGTAGGGCTAATACATATCCTTTGTTAGCAATCAGCACTCCGTTGCATGGATTGCCATTTGCGTCCTCAAGAGGGGCTCCCGCAGTATATGAAGGATCAATATATCGCCAATATGTAGGACTATCTGCCCAAAAACCATTTGCAGCGCGAGCAGCACCATCGTAGTATTGCATAATCCAATGCTCACCATATGTGCCGAAACCAAATACATCGGATATTCGTACATTGAATGGGAAAGATACCCAATAGTAAAGCTTTTCTTCTGCTGTTTTATTTTTGTCTTCCAAATGCCCCTGTGTGAAGGTCATCGTAGCATAAACAACGTAATTAGGTTCTTGAGGTTGAATAGTAGATCTTACCTGTACGGCATTTCCATGGTTGGTACGATCAATAAACATATCTACTCCACTGGCAGTTGCTGTGGTGTGGTCTGGCAAGAGTATGATAGAAGTTTTGTTGATTTTGAAGTCATATACCAAGCGGATGCTGTAGCCGTTGGTGTTGTCTTGGGAGGTAACAAACATTGGCATATTGGAAGCAAATATTTGTTCCTTAGTAGATGAAGATGGGTAAATGGTGGATAATTTACTCAGTATAGACCCTTGACCGATATTGGTTAAGTCAATGCTATACACCCAGTTGCTATGCTTGTTGGATGTTGCAGTCCCTGTACTGTACGTTGCTTTTATGCCATTAGTACCAATGTACGAACGACTGATATGATTGGTAACTTCGTTCCATTCCCAACGAACATTGGCATCTTCTGGTAGAATACCGCCTGATGCAGTATAGCTGTCTTCCGCCAACTCATTAGAGATTACTGCTCCATAATCATTGGCTACAATGAACTTTACATTGTTGTTTTTGCCTGGAGTAGTACTATTATTGTTAGGATCTATGTCTATCCATTTGCAGAAGTAATGTGTAAATCCGCTATTGGCTTTTGCATAGGATGAAAAAGTCATATGATTGGCTGGTATGGTATAGTTTTGCCAACCTCCTTCTGCGTTGTTTGTACGGATATAGTAGTTACCTGTATAGCGTTGGACATTGGCCGTGTCAACAGAAACAGTACCTTTGTTTTGTACAACCTTAAAATTCCATACACCACAACCATTGTCTGTGGTATCCATCATGATACTGGAGATGTCTTTTACGAGGAATGTATTTAGAATAGTCCATTGGCCACCCTGATACTGTTGTAACTCCACTTTAGGGTATTCTTCGTTGGCATTTTCTGTGTAAATGTGTAAACTGACAATCTGTGCATGATTGCCATTAGTTAGATTTTGGCGAATAATATCTGATGGATAAGATACTCCTGCGGCTCTTACGTGCAATAGGCGGTAGTCGCCAGCAAAACCCGAAGGCGATTCCCAAAATCCGATACATTTCCCATTCTCCACATGATCTAATCGATAGCAATTTACATTGTCTAGCGGAATTTGATATCGTAGGTCCCCGGTAGCAATATCGGTGGGTCCAAACGCATTTACATTTGTTCGCTTCTCAAATCGAATTGCATTATAGTCAGCTGGAATTGTGCACCGGTAATAGATGTGTTCGCTCTCAGTGTTTCCTACTCGTAGCATAACCGTATCTACGACACTCATTTCTATTAGAGCTCCTGCTCCACTTGCTGTACGATAATGGAAAGCGTATAAGCAATTGTGGGTTGCAGCATTTGAATTCCAACTACCCGTATTATTTGGTACCGCAAGGTATACTACATGTGGATTCTTGGTTCGATAGTTGTCGTCAAAGGTTGTTGGTAGATCTATGGTAAGATGCTCGTGAGTTGTAACTTCACCTCGTAATTCTGTGCCGTCTGTTTGTTTTTGCATCCACATGACATAACCTTCGTATTCTTCATTATGAGGTGCGCTGACGATTTGTACTTGAGTTCCTTTAGGAATTCTATACGATACGCTACCCGATGCTGGTGAATTATAGCGAGTACCATGAGACTGGATATAGTAGTCTCCAAATGCGGATGAGTATAGCGTGATAGGAACGGTAGTGGTATCGTTTGCCGCAAATGTTATCTCAACTCCGATGATAAGCAGCAAGGAAATAATGGTAGGAATAAGGGAGAATTGTTTCATGGTTTATATACCTTAAAAATCACAAAGCGTGGAATATATAACAAATAAATCAATTTTCAACACTATGATGATTGTTCTTCTTTAACCATAGCATGTATATAGAAGCAAAAACCAAGATTACCCAAGGTGCTCCAATTGGGGATTCTTTAGATTGATTACCTGGGTCGCTTGGATGACCGAAGCCATCGGGCATGCTTGAAGCGTTGCGTCTTCCAGATATGCCTGGTGCATTACTGGATGAGGACTGGCTGGGGGTAGTCGATGTGAAAGGCTGGTAAATAGTAGATTGATATGGTTGGTAAATGTGTTCAGCTGCTTTGTTGTCTATGTTCACAGAAGCATTGGCATCATATGCAAGACTATGGTTGTAAGAATGAGTGATATTTTGTGCTTGAATTTCCAAATAGAAGGTAGATACAAACAACAATAATGCGCAGATAAATACTGCGCAAGACCAGTGGTGTGGTGTATCTAAATCAAGCATGCTTAAAAGTGTTTTTATAATGTGTTAGAAATAAAAGACTTGCAAAGGTACTGCTTTTTTTTGAATTATGCAAATTATATTAAAAAAATGTTATTATTCACAATACATTTCATATGCTTTTCGGGCTTCTTCACGGAATAGTTCTACTAAAGATGTAGGTTCCATTACGCGAATGTCAGTGCCATGTGTTCGTAGTTCTTGAATGAAATCAAAGGTAGGTGCAATGAAGTATTCGAAGTAGTTCTTACCTCGGAATTGTCGCAATTCTTTTTGTGATTCATGCAAAGGCAGTAGGCGCAAGAATTGTGCGGACTTTGGTGATGTCTCAATAAGCACTTTAGTGGGTTCTTCGTTTCTGAAAACACCATAGTATGGTGCAAAAAATTGTTTGGCATTAAATTCTTTTGGATATACAAAGATTTCGGTTGTTGGACGCAAGTTCTGTACACGATCAAGAGCATAGATGCGGGTTTCGTTGGGGTGTGTGGATGGACACCCTGCTACATACCAGCGTTGTTTGAATACTTTTAGGCAGTATGGAGCAAACGTAAGTTCGTATTGCTCTTGGCGATTGAAACTATGATAAGTGAAACGTAATAGGTTGCGCTGTTTGATGGCATCAACAATTAAACTAAGGTATTGAGCACCTTCGGGGATATCTTCGTATAGAATGCAATCTGTGATATCCTGCGCTTGGTCTAACATGGAGTGAACGGCCATGGCATTGAGTAACCATTTGCGAGTAAATCCGCCTGATATATCATCCTTATTATCAATATAATAATAGTTTCCTCGATTTCGCATACAACGAATCTCGACATCGAAGATCTCTTGAATTTCATCTTTGTAGCGATGAAATTTGCGTTCGGGGAACTTCTCCTCGCCATTGTCGTTGTAGCGACAATGTGCCCAACGGCGGTCGATATCTTCACGAGTAAGACGACCAGAAGCGATAGTGTCAATCAACCAAAAATAGACGTTTACTTGATGTGCTGCCATGATGTGGAAATAGAAAGAGTTTTAAAGTTTTTATGAATTGGAATGTTTTAGGCGCCTTTGGTGCTTGCTGCAATGTGTTAGGACTTCCATATCTTCATTTCGCAGTTTTTGCAGTCGAACTCCAAAGTGAGTATTGTGCCATTCTGCAAACGAAGATAGCGTGGTTCGTTCGCCAAGGGGCGTAATTTTCTACAATGACCTAATTCATTGAGTATGCAATATTTGCATGTCATTAATGGAGTAGAAGGGGTAATCATATTTGTGTGAGTTGGCGTCTCCATTGATTGATGTGGCTAATAGGTATAAAGTATGGAAAAGTCTCGGTACAAACCTCGTTGTTGGCTACGATAGTGATAGTGGCAGCAGTAAGGTGTGTGTCTCCGAGTTTGCTGAGTTGTTCGTGTAGTGTTTGCAATGCGCGTTGTGGGTTAGTGGCTTCCTGATGCGTTGCTTCGAAAGTCGCAGATTGCTCGCCAATAGTAAGGCAATAACCCCCAGAAGTTACCTCGAAGCGGATATCTATAGGGATACGTCGTTTCGCATTCAGTGTGCGTATAAAAGAGGTGTCTAGATTGCGATAAAGCGTAGTGCGCGGAAGTATATCAACAGACTGGTTGACTTGAATCCATTCTCCATCCACGCGATTGATAGCAAAGCCTTTGTCGCCAAAGCATAGACCATCGCCATTATGAAGGACAATATGAGGGAGCAATTGTAGGCGCATAGATTTCCCACGTACTTCGATTACTTTACCGATTAGTTCCCCTGTAGATTTTGGCGTATCCCAATTGGCCATTTTAGTTGCGCGGTCGTGTAAGAAATAAGTGGTAGCACCACGATGGAAGGTCTTAGCAGGGTCGGGGGTGAAATCGTATTCGTAGATAGAAGGTGTGGAACTGGATTCCCATTGTGGGTTGCTATTTATCAACTGATCAAGCAGTTGGCGATAGTAAGCTACAATATTGGTGACATAATCGCGGTCTTTGAGTCGTCCTTCGATTTTGAAGGTTGTTACTCCTGCATCTATGAGTTCGGCGAGATATTGGCTGCGGTCCATATCTTGCAGCGAGAGCAAGTATTGTTGGTGAATAGGTAAATCGTTGTCATCTAAAATCTCGTTGCCATATTTGTCCAATAAGTCGTAGCGTTGGCGGCAGAGTTGTGCACAACAACCACGATTGGCACTGCGATTCATTAGTACTTCCGAAAGATAGCAACGGCCGCTATAACTCACGCACAATGCGCCATGAACGAAAGCTTCGAGCTCAATATTAGGTGTAGTATGATGTATATTGCGTATTTGCTCCAACGACAATTCTCTTGCTAACACTACACGGCGAAAACCCAATTGCTTCAGATGGTTAATGTGTTCAGGAGTTCGGTTGTCGCATTGTGTGGAAGCATGCAAACGGATAGGTGGAAGGTCATAGTTGAGTAGGTTGAGGTCTTGGATGATAAGTGCATCTACACCCACCTTGTATAAATCGTGTGCGAGCGCGCATGCGCGAGGATATTCGTCGTTGTGGAGTAGGGTGTTGAGTGTGACCAATACTTGGACATCAAAGCGATGGGCGTATTCCACCAATGCCGCAATATCAGCTATGCTATTGCCCGCTGCTTGGCGCGCTCCAAACTCTGGAGCACCTATATAGACAGCATCGGCACCCGCTTGAACGGCTGCTTTTCCTACTTCTAAATCGCGAGCAGGAGCCAATAATGTTAATTTACAATTTGACAAATTACTATTTACCGTTTATTTACGATTTATTGTTAATAGAGTTGTTGTCGATTTAACGAAGCATGTTGCTTAGTTCGTACATTACGATGCCCGCTGTAACGCTGACGTTGAGCGAATGTTTGGTACCATACTGTGGAATCTCGATGCAACCATCTGCAATATCCACTACCTCTTGTTGCACTCCAAAAACCTCATGCCCCATGATGATAGCAGTCTTTTGATGTGGTGGCAACTGCAAATCACTAAGCATGGTAGCACCGTGCGCTTGCTCAATGGCATAAACAATATAACCATCGGCTTGAAGAGTACGAACAGCATCAAGGGTGTGCTCGAAATATTGCCAATCTACAGTAAGTTCTGCACCGAGAGCAGTTTTGTGGATTTCGGTGTTCGGAGGGCAGCAGCATATGCCGCATAGCCATACACCTTGCAGACAAAATGCGTCTGCTGTGCGGAAAACGGCACCGATGTTATGTTGGCTGCGGACATTATCTAGTACCACAACGAGTGGTACCTTTTGCACTTCGTGGAAAGCCTCTGGAGTGAGGCGGTTCATTTCTTGTATGGTGGTTTTTTGCATAAGTATTTCTAGTTGTAATTCTATACCAAAGGTATAGCAAGGGTATACAAAAGTATGATTATTCTTTGGTAAAAATAAATGGCAGACAAATGGTTATTTGTTTCTTTTCTTGTTGTATATCAATGATAAAATCTTCGTGCAATGGAATGAGTTGCGTGTTGTTGAGTGTGATCAGTGTGTTGATAGTAGTCTCATCCACATCTGTGATTGTGCCGAGTTCGCCTTGGTCGGTATCAAGTACGCTATATCCTACGAGACTCTGCCATGTGGGAAGAAGTTCATCGTCTTCGTTGATGTCGGATAGGAGCATATATGCTTGGCAACCAACAAGTTGCTGAGCAGATTGCTCGTCGTTGATTCGGTCGAGCTGGAAGATAAGTGAGTCGCTACCTTTACCTCGCCAATCAAGAACGCGGAAGGGGACAAGGATGTTGTTGATACTGAGAATGAGAAATGTGGCATCAGCATTGTCCCAATATTCGTTGCTCATAAGGCATTGAACTTCACCTCGTTTTCCGTGTGTGCGAGTTAGTTTGCCAATGGATATGACCTGTTCGTTGGTAATCATAATTAGTACACTTTTGCTATTTTTTGCAAAGCAACATATACCACATATGCATCTACAGTATATCCCATTTGCTGTAGCATGAGTGTATAGTTGCGAAGTTGTTCGTTGTATTTGCTAATATGTTCGTTACCGAATTTGTAATCAATCACTTCTGCCTGATTCTGGTGGATGATTATTCGGTCGGGGCGATATGTCTTTCCCGTATTGGATAGTATGGTTTGCTCGGTAAGTATGCTCATTGATCCATCGAACCAATGCGTTTTACCTTCTCGTTGAAGGAGTTGTTGCAAATTATGCAACTGCTCTTGCATGGCAGGAGTTTGCTGCGCAGTAATCTTGCCTTCGCTGCGCATTTGTTGTAATGCTTTGGGAGCATCATCCCAAGTACGGATATTTTCGAGCCATTCATGCATCAAAATACCTAAGTCGATAGTTTCTAGGGGTGTATCTTGGGTATAGTCGTCTTCGGCTCGGCTGCGGAGTTTTAGGCGATTGCCAATAGGAGTGGAGATGTATTTTGCCTCGCGAGTATGGGTGTTGTTTGGCTTTTCAGGAGCAATAGTGGGGTTGTTGTCTGCGCGTAGGTAGGTATAAACACCTTCTTCATCAGATTGCAACAGAGAAGTGGTATCTATCACTTGGTCATAGAGATAAGATAGTAGTTGCCCAACGTTGGAAATCTTGATTTTGTTGTTGTTGGACTCGTACATTTGTCCGTACGCATACAATCGATATTTAGGGCGAGTGAAGGCGACGTATGTAAGATTGAGATTGTCGATGTACTGCGAAATGATTTCGTTGATATATTCGTTGCAGAAGTGCGTTTTGAGTAGTTTGCTAGACAAAGACACCGCTACTAATGGCATTTGATTGAATGGCTCGTGGTTAGGTTTACACCAAAGAATTTCTCCTTGGCCAATTCGTTGTATATCCCAATTAAGGAACGGCAACATTACTATATCAAACTCTAATCCTTTTGAACTATGAACTGTGAGAATTCGGATGGCGTTGGTGATAGCCGAAGTAGGAATAGTGACTTTGTTGGCTTTCTTTTCCCAATATTCGAGGAAGGCTTGCAAATCGGATACTCGATTCTTGGTGAATTGATATACTTGATCTTGGAATGCCGTTAGATAGGGTAGTGCGCTAGATTCGCTGGTGAGTTCAAGCGATTGGATAAGCGTTTGCACTAACTCGTAGAGCGGCAGTTGAAATGCCAATTCTATCTCTTTATGCAGTTGCTCGGAGAAAGGAGCGTGGAGGTCTTGTATGATGCGCTGCGTGACCTCGTTGTCGGGTTGTAGATGCTGCTGCATTACTGCTAACAGGAGTTGCACCGCAGGGTGCGATTGCACACGCATTCCTTCGGCAGACTCGACAGGATAGTTTTTGGAGATTAAGTAGTTGGCTAACAATTCGGCATCGGAATTACGTCGTACCAACATAGCAATACGTCCCCAACTGATGCCTTCTTGCTCTAACTGACGCAATTGCACGTCAATGGCATCTAATGTACGTTGTTCGACATCGGACTTGGTGCCGTCAAAGAATTGCAGTTGGAATAATCCAGGAAGGTCCTTCTTGGCTTCTTGGTGGATGGCGTCAGTATGATAGATAGATGCAATAGCATTAGCGAGAGGAGTGGATTCTTTCCAACCATTCTGGGTGATTGTTTGGTCCACCCATTGTGCATAGTGATGAATGATGGATTCGTTCTCGTGTATGAGCAATTTGGCGGAGCGCCAATTATTTCCCATAGGAGGTTGCTGCACATGGTGGAAATGATGGTGTACGTTGTTCAAGAGTTTCCAATCGGAATTGCGCCAACGATAGATACTCTGCTTGGTGTCGCCTACAATCAGATTATCGGACCCTTTGCTTTCTGCCTCGTTGATGAGTGGTAGGAAATTATCCCATTGCAGGGCACTGGTATCTTGAAACTCATCAATCATAAAGTGACGCAGATACTGCCCTACACGTTCGTAGATAAATGGGGCCTCTTGCCCATCAATGACCTCGTGAATAAGCGTATTGACATCGGATATAGGCACGCGCCCTAGTTGTCGGTTGGTGGTTTCTACTTGTCCTGCTACGTCTTGCAACAACCCAACGGTGTAGAGATGATTTAGTATGGCTTGAGCCGTATGGTAATCTCTCACTTCGGTGTCGAAGGTTTGTACCATTTCTTCATAGAGAAGATGTAAACCATTGTGATAGATTTGCATTACCTCTTGCTGTTGCTCTTTGGTAGTTTTGGTGGTAGTATAAAGCGTTTCTGGATTGTCGAGCACACCGAGGAATTGATTGTTGAGCCCCTTCTCGATTAGATCAGTTGCCGAATAGTCGAGGAAAGCAGATACAGCGTGTTTGCGTGTGCCGACTACTCCACTGAGTAGCACTTTGGCTTGTTGCTGGATCTGAGCAATATGGTGGATGGTATTGCTAGTGATTTGCAATAGTTGTTGCTGATATGTTCTTATATTATCTTTGTTAGCAAAGAACTCTCTTAATTGGTTGATGTTGCGTTTGAGATCTTCTTTGTTGAGTTGTTGTGAGAAAGTGCTGACCAATTTGTGTGGATTGGTGCTGCTATTTTCTTCTATATTGTGCTGCGTGAGTTCGGTAATCCAAGATATGATGTCTTGGTTTTCTTCTTGCTGTAGACGTATTTTTCGGAAGATATCGTCAACGGCTTGCTGTATGACTTCGTTGCTATCCATGGCAAGGTCATATGTGGTGGATAGCCCTAATTCCATAGCGAAGGTGCGAATCACTTGCTGAAAGAAGCCGTCAATAGTAGATACAGAAAAACGATTGTAGTCTTGGAGGATACCTATCAGTAGGTATCGCGCTTGCGTCTGAATGCTTTTTTCGTCGAGGCGTAGTTGTTTGGATAAGTCGTCGAAGAACTGCGACTCGGAGGGAGATTGCGAAAGCGTGTAAAGTGCGAGTAATATACGTTCCTTCATTTCCGCGGTGGCTTTCTTAGTAAAAGTAACCGCCAAGATATGACTATGAGGCATGAAATGTTGGTTTCGCACTTGATTGTCGCGAAACAACATAAGCAGATACTCTAGAGTGAGCGTGTGTGTTTTTCCACTTCCTGCAGATGCCTTATAGATGCTAAGCATAGGTGGTTGTTGGGTGGTTGATGATGATTAGTTGCGTATTTGCAATTGTGCACCTGTGGTCATATTGCGATATAGTGCGGTGTATTTCTTGAGTGGTTCGCGCGTGATACCTTTGGTAGGAATGCCTAATCCGAAGCTGATGTCGAAGACTTCGCCGCATGTTTCGCAGGTGGCATAGAGTCCGTCAATGGTAAGTGGAGTAGTGCGCTTGACGCAGTGTGGGCAACATAAGTCAGCAGCATGGTAGGCGTTGTCCATTCCTATCCAAATGAGCAATCCAGAGTAGCCGATATGTTCGTTTTGCAATTTTTTCTCGGTGATGGTCATGACTTGAAAGCCATTGTCGATGACGAAGTGTGGATACTCGCGAGTGATATAGAGAGTGTAATTGACCGGAGCATAGGGTATTGAGCTGCGGTAATTAACTTGCTCGCATGCAGCGAGCAAGAATAAGAGACATATAATCCATCCCCTTTGTCTCATCAGTTGATACTTTGTAGTTGTACTCGGAAAATGAGTGTGGAGTAGGGAGGAATGAAACTGGTGTTTCCTTCAGAGCCCGCTCCATTCATTCCGTATCCCAAATAGTATGGAATATAGAATTCGTATTCGCCGAACTGATGCATCTTTTTGAGTCCTTCGGAGAATCCTGCAACGAAACTGCTCACATAGCCAGAGTAGGATTCTGCGGAATCGAATGTATAGCCCGTGATGAGTGTGCCATGGTATTTGATTGTTACCATTTTTGCATCATCTGGGCGTGCAGAATGTTGCCATCCTGGGTCAATACATTTGTATTGCAAACCCGTGGGGGTGGTGATAACGCCTTCCTTCTTGGCATTGTCTTGCAACCACAATTCGTTTTGCAATTTCCAATCCAACCAATTGTCTTGTTTGCATCCACATATTAATACGGCTACTAATAGCAGAGTGAAGATTTTTGTTGTTTTCATATCGAATGTTGTATTTTATCTAATTTTGGTTTGTTTGTACAATGTTTTTGTATCGTTTTATTGAGCTAACCACAGGCTAGGGTTGAGGATACTACGGTCTTTGTATATTTGGAAATATAACTCCGTTTTGTTGTCTTCGTTTTCGTCGGTTAGGATTTGTCCGATAGCTTGTTTGGCAGTGAGTTTGTCGCCTTGCTTTACGTATATCTTTTTGAGTTGCGAATATACAGTTCGGTAGTTACCGTGTTGCACGATTACAGCATAACTGCCATTCATTTGTGCGCACCATGTGACTTCGCCTTCGTAGATAGAACGAGCATCTGCACCTTGCACCGTTTGTAGGTAGATGCCCTTATTTTCTATTGTGACATGCTCGTGTACGGGATGTTGATGTTTGCCGAAGTGCCCACTAATATATCCTTTTTCTACAGGCCAAGGCATGCGTCCTTGATTGGCTTCGAAGCCACCAGCAATAAGCTGCTGCTCCTTGGTGAGTGTGGTAGTGGTGCGTACTTGTTTGGAGATGAGTTCTTCGATTTTCTTGTTGAGTTGATTGACTTTGTTTTGCTGTTGCTTTTGCTTTGCGAGCAAGTCTTTTTCTTTTTGCTTCAGCGACTTGAGCATGTCTTTTTGTTTGCGTTCGTCGCGTGTCAGCTTGTCTTGTTCGCGTTTTTGCGATTGTAGTGCTGTGGAACGATTGGTCTTTCTTTGCTCTAAGAGATTGTTCTGAATATCTATTTCGGTTTGGATAGATTCGATTTGCTTGACTTGCTCTTTGCGATATGCTGCGAACTGCTGCATATATTGTATGCGGCGTACCAATTGCTGGAAGTTGTCGGCAGATAGCAGAAATAGCAATGGCGACTGTTGTATGTCGGAGTAGTGCGTTTCGCGCACGAGCTTGGCATAATCGGCCTTGCATGCTTCTAGTTGCTTTTGCAAGTCGGCGCGTTTGTTGCGCAGTGTACCCATCTCGCCATTGAGTGCGTTGATTTCGCTTTGAATATTTCGAATCAATTTTTTGCGCGTCTTGATATCATTGTTCAGCAGATTGAGTTTGTTCTCGGTAGCCGTTTCACTTTTCTTAGTCTGCTTGAGCATTTTGCTGGTTCCTTCTAACTGCTGCTGCAATTCGCGTTGCTGCTTTTGCAATTCTTTGACATTCTGCGCTACCATTGGCAGTACCAACATACAGCAGAATATGTAGATGATGATTTTTCTCATAGTGGCAGTATTTCGCGTAGTGTTACTCGTTTGTATTTATGGGTATTGGTTTGCTGCGGTTCTTGCAGCGTATTGTATTCTCGGTTGGAGAACTTGCATGTGATGTCTAATGTGTGCTTGCCCGATTGGTAGGACTGGTGTACTGATGCCTTTTTATCGGGGGCAATAGGTGAATTGACCCAATCTTGCAATTGCTTGTATGATATATTGGGTTGTAGGATTTGATTTGCCCCTGCGTAGTCTAATGCCGTGTATCTGCGGTTCATCTTATCGAAAACCCAGACACTATCGGGAGTGGCTTCTATACGCACCATTTCGATGCCCAACATAGGTTGGACTGATAACACGATGAGTTGGTTGCGCCACATTCGCATTGTGGAAGCCATATTGAACTGATGTTGGTCTAGCGTGAGCGTGAGTTGGACGCGCTGCGTCATGGTCTTGTAGCGAGTAGGTGTGTTCTTGGTGACAGAACACGATGCCATACTGAGTAGCGCAACGAATAGTATTATATGTATGTGCTTGCGATTTATTTGCATTTGCGTTTGATTTCTCTGTAATGCGATTTGATTTCTTGATCGGCTTGTCCGTTGCTATTTTGTATAGCCCGTTCAATATAGAAGAGTGCGGAGTCGCAATCTCCTAAAAGATACATAATCCAACCATAGGTGTCCAGATATATGGGGTTGGTAGGTTCGCGCATAATGGTTGTGCGTGATAGCTGCTCGGCACGCAGCAAATCCTTTCGCAATAATGCCATGTTCCATGCCAGATTGTTCATGATCATGGTGTTGCGTGGGTCTATCTTTAATACCGCTTCGTAGGCAGGTATCATCTTATGGGGTGGTTGATGGGTTTGCTCGTAGAGTTGCAACCGAAAGACTTGGAACTGGTAATCGTTGGGGTCAATAGCCAAATATCGGTCAATCTCGTATATCGCCTGTTTGTTGTTTTTCATCATGACGTTGATGCGATACCGTTGCATAGCACTCATGGCATTGTAGCCCGTGATGGTGTCAATCTGATCTTGGAGTAGCAATGCCTTGCGGTACTGCTGGGTATTGACATATGCCTTTTGCAACAAATCGTATAGTTCGGCGTTCGTTTTGTTGGTCTTGGTTATTTTCTCGAGATTAGCTATAGCCGTTTTTTGCTCTTTCTTGTTTTCGGTTTGAAGGAGCAGAACATTGTAGTTGTACCAATATTCGTCGGGGTTGAGTTGGAAAGCACGTTGGAAGAATCCTATTGCTTTTTCGTCTTCTCCGTCGTCTTTGGCATAATACCCCATATAGTTGTTGATAGTGGCGTCGTCAGGATTTAGGAGGTAGCAGAATTCTACAATTGGTTTGGCTTGCTCAATTTCGTTGCAATGGATGAGCCGTTGTGCTTCGTAGAAATAGTAGAGGAATTGTTGCTCCTCCTCAATGGTTTGCAGGTTGCGTTGTGGCGCACGCGCCAATAGTGGAGTGGCGATTGCCAATCCACAGATGATGATAGCCAATATGCGTTTGCTGCCTGCCATTATCATAGTTCTAACAGATTATTTCACTCCGCTATGACCAAAACCACCTGCTCCACGTTCGGTAGTTCCTAACACTTCTACAGTCAATAATTCGGGTTGCTCGTGCTTAGCGATGACCATTTGGCAAATGCGTTCGCCCGGTTCGATAGTTTGGGGTTCGTTGCTCAAATTGATGAGAATGACACCAATCTCACCACGGTAGTCCGCATCGATAGTGCCAGGAGTGTTGAGCACGGTAAGTCCGCGCTTGAGGGCTAGTCCGCTGCGAGGGCGAATTTGTGCTTCGTAGCCAACAGGCAGCTCGATATATAGCCCTGTAGGAAGCAGTTTGCGTTCGAGTGGCTGAAGAGTGATTGGCTGTGCTATGTGGCAGCGGATATCCATACCAGCCGCTTGCTCGCTCTCGTAGCGAGGTAGCGGATTGTTGCTTTTGTTTATGATTTTTACTTGCATAACTGTTTGATTGTCTTCTTAGAATCTTTTTTTGACAAGGACCTTGAGCCCTTCTTCTACGATTTTGACGTGCAGTTCTTTGCCCATTTGGGTGGGAGTGCCGTCGATATGTACAACTCCTTCTGTTTCGCGCACGAGTGTCATATCTTTGGTGCGGAGGGTGTTCATGTGGAGGTGCTCGTCGATATTTTTTGTGAAGAGGCGAATAGCCATGCCTGCTGCTTCCATGAGTGAGAACTCGCTGACTATGGCAACGTCTAACC
The DNA here is from genome assembly GCA_017457295.1 of Paludibacteraceae bacterium. Lineage (GTDB taxonomy): Bacteria > Bacteroidota > Bacteroidia > Bacteroidales > Paludibacteraceae > Colicola. The sequence continues at coordinate 27,166 of JAFTHS010000002.1, forward strand.
ATCCGTCTTGTACGCTTGCTTTAGGTGCGATATAAGCATCGTAGCCCCATTGCCCTGCATTGGCGAAGTTGATGAGGAAGGCGGTAGTGGTAAGGTCGATTCCTTCGCCCTTGAGTTGGTAGGTCTCGGGCTTGTATTGGAAGAGGTCCTTGAAAATGCTTTGTACATATCCTTTGAACCCGCGACTGCTATCGGCAAAGTCTTGTGCCACTACGGCATCAAAGCCAATACCAAATGTGGAGAAGAAGGGGATCTCGTTTACGGTAGCATAATCGACGTTGATGGCTTCGCTGCTATTGAGCATTTCGATGGCTCGGTTCATGCGAGTGGATATGTCAAGGTGGCGAGCAAAGCCATTGCCGCTGCCGTTAGGGATGATGCCAAGGGCGGTCTTTGTACCTACAAGTCCGCAGGCGGTCTCATTGACTGTGCCATCGCCGCCAACAGCCACCACGGCATAGTAGCCCTCCAAGGCAAACTGCCGAGCCAACTGCGTGGCGTGGCCTGCATATTCAGTAACTACAACAGTGGGTGAAAACTGCTGGAGGTCGAGCGTTTCGCGAATCAATTTAGCCACTCTGTTTTTGGCTTTTGTTCCCGAAATAGGGTTGACTATAAATGCTATATTTTTCATATCGTTCTTTATTGCACAAATTGCGTACAAAGGTACAAAAAAATACTGAAATATACAAATTTATTTGACTTTTTAGTCAAAATATATCGTAATCTGTAGAAATTAGTCGTTTTGTAGTTGTGGAATCATAAATTTTTATTAACTTTGCAAGTCAAATTTTGACATAGCGAATAGCATAATCGTAAATACCAAAATCGTCGTTAGTAATTTAATCATCAATAATACCATGTTTACACCATCTGATCTTGCGCAACTTGATGCGCGTGGCATCTCTGTGGAGAAAGCCGAAAAGCAACTTCAGTCGTTTGCTACTGGATTTCCTGAGTTAGATATTGTTTCTGCCGCTTCGGTAGGAAACGGAGTATTAGCCCCTTCGGAGGCCGAAATTAATGCTTATGTGAAAGCATGGCAAGATTATCTGGATGAGGGACATACGGTGCTAAAGTTTGTACCTGCAAGTGGCGCAGCGAGTCGTATGTTTAAGAACTTGTTTGAATATTTGGAAGACGGGAAAAGAACAGACTTTATTGATAAGTTCTTGTCGGAGAAGGATCGTTTTGCTTTTGGTCCGCAGTTGGCGGGACTGGATGGAGAGGCGGCAGTGAGCCATCTGCTGAAAGATATGAACTATGGTAATTTGCCTAAAGGTTTGTTGCTTTTCCATTCATATGAAGATGGGCCTCGTACCCCTGCTCTGGAGCATTTGGTGGAGGGAGCGATGTATGCAGCTTCGAAGGGAGAGGTGAATATCCACTTTACAGTGAGCCATGAGCATCTGCCTCTGTTCCAAGCACATATAGCAGAGAACCTGGCTGCATATGAAGAGAAATTAGGTGTGAAATTCCATGTGTCGTATTCGGAGCAAAAACCCTCTACTGATACATTGGCGGCTAACCCCGATGGCACTCCGTTCCGTACGGCAGATGGGAAGTTGCTGTTCCGTCCTGGAGGGCATGGCGCATTGATAGAGAATTTGAATGAACAAGCAGCCGATGTGATATTCATCAAGAATATTGATAATGTGGTGCCAGATCGCTTGAAAGGTGATACGGTTCGCTATAAGCAACTACTTGCTGGTGTGTTGGTTACAGAGCAAAAGCGCGTTTTTGAGAAGTTGCAAGATCCAACACTAAGTGCTGAAGAACGTGCTCGTCTGGCTCGTCCGCTTCGCGTGTGTGGTGTGGTGAAGAATACGGGTGAACCAGGTGGTGGTCCGTTCCTTGTTCGTGAAGAAGATGGTAGTGTGTCTTGCCAAATCTTGGAGTCGAGCCAAATAGCTGATCCTGCTTTGATGCAACAAGCTACTCACTTTAATCCTGTGGATTTGGTTTGCGCTACACGTGATGTGGATGGTAAGCCATATTATCTGCCCGATTTTGTGGATGAGAAGACGGGATTTATTTCGCATAAGTCGAAGGATGGCAAGGAGTTGCTGGCATTGGAGTTGCCTGGTCTGTGGAATGGCGCAATGAGCCGTTGGAATACGATTTTTGTGGAAGTACCTGTGAGCACCTTTAATCCTGTGAAGACTGTAAATGACTTGTTGCGCGCAGAGCATCAATAGTCGGTAATAATTGATTGGGAAACTCCCTGTATGGAAAAATCACCTTGCTTTGGCGGGGTGATTTTTTTTTGAAAAAAGTAGGTGTTTCTTATGGTATAGATATGTTAATCACTAATTAATCACTAATTAATCACTAACTAATCACTAATTAATCACTAATTAAAGGTAGGTAATTGCAAGCAAATGGATGGGAGATGGATGGAAGGAGAATGGGAGAGAAGTGAAGGAAGGATGGGAAAAGAAAAATATGTGAAAAGAAAAGCAGAAATGAGAGGAATGAGTGAGGAAGGTTTGCTTAAGTCATAAATATTTTGTACCTTTGCAGCCCCAAAAGGAAATTGGGTGTGCCTAAATTCGAATGTGGATGTACCGAAAATGATATAAATGTAGAGCAAAGAGGGTATGGAATGCTTAGAAAAACAAAAAGCATATTTCTTTGATATGGATGGAGTGCTGTTTAACTCCATGCCAAATCATGCAATCGCGTGGGAAGAGGTGATGAAAAAATATGGCTTGCCTTTCACGGCTTACGACTGCTACGTGAATGAGGGACGGACGGGAGAGTCTGTGATTAGAGAGGCCATGTGGAAAGCACGCAATAGAGATGCTACGCCTGAAGAGGTGAAGACTATTTATGCAGAGAAATCGGCACGGTTTCATGAACTGGCAGAGCAGCAAGTGTGCGGCGGAAAAGGGGTATCGGATGTGGACTCGAAAGGTAGCACTCCTCCTATTGAAGGAGTGGCCGATGTGCTACGCTTGGTGCAATCACGTGGCGACCAAATCTGGGTGGTGACAGGTAGTGGACAGCTGACATTGATAGATAGTTTGCAGGCGGTGTTTCCGTCTGTTTTTCAACGAGATAGAATAATTTGCGGACTGGACGTAATGCACGGTAAACCCGACCCTGAACCGTACTTGAAAGCATGGGAACGTTCGGGGTTGGAGAAAGAGCAATGCGTGGTAATAGAGAATGCTCCATTGGGTATTCGTTCAGGCAAAGCTGCGGGGCTGACGGTGTATGCGGTGAACACGGGAATATTGACACGAGAAGACCTGGCAGAAGCCGACGAAGTGTTTGACTCAATGGCTGAGTTGTTGGCGTATTTGCAAGGAAAATAAGGCGTGATGAAGAATAGTTGATAAAAAATGCCCAATTGATTTGCATATGTGTAAAAAATGTTGTAATTTTGCAGGTTGAATGCGTGGTTTGGCAAAATTGCGCAGGAAATCCTGTAAAAGGGAACAAAAAAGACAATGTGTAAACAAGCATAATTAAGAAAAAAGATGTCGGTAAAATTTTATAAGTCAGAGAACCAAGTGCCATTGGAGATGCATAAGGTTCGCGTGATTCAGAAACTGAATCTATTGCCAGTGGATGAGCGCCTGCGCGCTATCCAAAAGGCAGGTAATAACACCTTCTTGTTGCAAAACAAAGATATTTATCTGGATATGCTGACTGACTCGGGCGTGAATGCTATGTCCGACCGTCAGACTGCTGCTATGCACTTGGCAGATGATGCATATGCAGGTAGCGAGACCTTCAATCGCTTGAAAGCAGCGATGAAAGAGGTGTTTGGCACCGACAACGTGTTGCCTGCGCACCAAGGTCGTGCTTGCGAGAACATCTTGGCAGAGCGTTTTGTGAAGCCAGGCACAGTGGCTATCATGAACTTCCACTTCACCACCACCAAAGCCCATGTAACCCGTTGTGGCGGCGAGGTAGTGGAGGTGCTGCACAAGAAAGGACTTATCCCACAATCGGACGACCCCTTCAAGGGCGATATGGACTTGCAAGAGTTGCGCCGCGTGATAGAGCAATACACCCCCGAGAAAGTGGCATACGTGCGCGTGGAGGCAGGTACCAACTTGATTGGTGGTCAGCCCGTGAGTTTGGAGAACATGTTGGCGGTGGCAGATATCTGCCATGAATATGGTGTGCCAAGTATCTTGGATGCCTCGCTGCTGCAAGACAACATTTACTTTATGAAGACCCGCGAGGCACAATGCAAATACATGACCCCAAAGGAGATCTACCACCTCTTGGCAGGGAAGATGGATATCATCTACTTCTCGGCGCGCAAGTTGGGTTTCGCTCGCGGAGGTGCGATTATCAGTCACAATACCGACCTCATCAAGAGCATGATGGAGTATATTCCATTGTACGAGGGCTTCCTCACCTACGGAGGTATAGACGTGCGCTCTATCGAGTCCATGGCGGAGGGGTTGTACGAGTCGCTTGATATGGACTATCTGAGCCACGGACCTGAGTTTATCAATTATTTGGTGAACGAGTTGGATGCCTACGGAGTGCCTATGATTAAGCCCGCAGGTGGATTGGGTGCACACATTGATTGTCAAGGCTTTGTGCCTGATATGCCACACGACCAATACCCTGCTGCTGCGGTAGCGACAGCATTGTATATTGCGGGTGGTATTCGCGGTATGGAGCGTGGTACACTGTCCGAGCAACGTGAGCCAGATGGCACAGAGCGTTTTGCAGAACTGGAGTTGATGCGATTGGCTATGCCTCGCCGTGTATATACGTTGTCACAAGTGAAATATGTGGCAGACCGCGTGAAATGGCTGTGGGATAACCGCCAAATCATAGGGGGACTGAAGTGGGTAGAAGAGCCACAAGTGTTGCGTTTCTTCTTCGGTCGCCTGAAAGAGATTGGACATTGGCAAGAGGAACTGGTGTCGAAATTTAAAGAGGATTTTGGAGATAGCCTGTAGGGGTGTTTAGTGTTTAGTGAACGTATATTTTTGGATATTGCGATTAGCTGCGCTGCTGGGTCATAAGAAAGCGCGCAAGTTGGTGAAAGGGCAACGAGCTGCTATGGCAGAGTTGCAAGAATGGGCTTCAAGGTTGAATGGGGAGCAGGTGCTGTGGTTTCATGCCGCATCGGTGGGGGAGTTTGAACAAGTACGCCCTATCATTGAACGACTGAGCAACGAGCTGCCATTTGATAGAGTGCTGCTGACATTCTTCTCGCCTTCGGGATATGAGTTGCGCAAGAACTATAATCTGGTGGATAAAGTGACATACTTGCCATTTGCTACGCGAAGGAATGCAAAAAAACTGCTGAATCTATTGCCACTGAAGGCCGCCGTAATGGTAAAGTATGAGTTTTGGCCTGCTTACTTAAAAGCACTGAAAAAGAATGATATACCTACGTATTTGATTTCTGCTATTTTCCGTCCAGGGCAATTGTTTTTCTTACCATGGGGGCGCGGTTATCGTAGGTTATTGCACTGCTTTAATCATATCTATGTGCAAGATCAAGCATCGAAAGAACTGCTTCAACGATATGGCGTGGAGACGGTGAGTGTGGCAGGTGATACACGTTTTGACCGTGTGACGGAAGTGAGAAAAGCTGCGAAAGAACTGCCATTGGTGGAGCAATTTGTAGCAGGTAGTCAGCGAGTGATTGTGGCAGGAAGTACGTGGCCCGTGGAAGAAGAAATGCTGGCTCGATATGTGGCAGAGCATGAGGATGTGAGATTAATATTGGTTCCCCATGAGATTCATGAGGAACATATGCACAAGGTATTCCAGTACTTCGAGGGACGGTATGTGCGTTATACCGAAGCAACACTGTTGAATGTGAATAAATGCCGTGTGTTGGTGGTGGATACGATTGGACTGTTGTCATCTATATATCGCTACGGACAAGTGGCATATATTGGTGGAGGTTTTGGAGTGGGAATACACAACACACTGGAGGCCGCAGTATATGGCATGCCTGTGGTGTTTGGTCCGAATTGGCAGAAGTTCCGCGAAGCACGTGGATTGCTAGAAGCAGGAGCAGGAATAAGTGTGAAAAATTACCGCGAGTTGGCTGCGGCTTTGGACAAAGCGTTTGAACAACAAATAGATATGGGGCAACGTGCTTCTGAATATGTGGGAAGCGAATGCGGTGCAACAGAGAAAATATATAACGAACTATTCAAGAAATAAGATATGGCACAAAAACCAAGTATACCGAAAGGTACACGCGACTTTTCTCCACTGGAGATGGCACGTCGTAATTACATATTTGATACCATTAAGTCGGTGTTCTCGCTCTATGGCTTTCAGCAGATTGAAACGCCTGCAATGGAGAACTTGAGTACACTGATGGGCAAGTATGGCGAAGAAGGCGACAAACTACTATTCAAGATTCTGAATTCTGGCGATTGGAAAAGTGCACTGAGTGCAGAAATGCTGGAGAATACAAGCATTGGTGCACTCACAAACAAGGTGAGCGAAAAAGGGTTGCGCTATGATTTGACTGTGCCTTTTGCACGCTTTGTGGTACAACACCGCGAGGATATTCAATTTCCGTTCAAACGTTACCAAATACAGCCAGTATGGCGTGCTGATAGACCACAGAAAGGTCGCTATCGCGAGTTTTATCAGTGTGATGTGGATGTGGTAGGCACTAATTCGTTACTTAGCGAAGTTGAATTGATACAAATAGTAGCGGAAGTGTATCGTCGTTTGGGCATACGCGTGAGTTTGCACATCAACAATCGCAAGATCCTTGCAGGTATAGCCGAAGTCATAGGTCAGCCAGAGCGCATTATAGATATCACAGTGGCCATTGATAAACTGGATAAGATAGGTATTGATAATGTGAACAAAGAATTGTTTGACAAGGGCTTGCCACAAGAGGCAATCAATGCGCTGCAACCTATCCTACATCTCAGTGGTACCAATACGGAAAAATTGGATCAGTTGGAAACAATCTTGGCAAACTCCGAAACAGGATTGAAAGGTATTGAGGAACTGCGTACCATCTTTGCACTCTATGCTGCAAGTACACAAGATGGTGATCTGGCAACATATGAGTCAAGTGATTTGCAAATCGAACTGGATCTTTGCTTGGCGCGCGGCCTGAATTACTATACAGGTGCTATATTTGAAGTGAAAGCATTGGATGTGCAAATGGGTAGCATTACTGGTGGTGGTCGCTATGATAATTTGACGGGTATCTTTGGTATGCCAAATGTGTCGGGCGTGGGAATATCGTTTGGCGCGGACCGCATTTATGACGTACTCAGCGAACTAAACCTCTATCCCGAGAACTTGCAATCGACTACACAACTGCTTTTTGCTACCTTTGGCGAACAGGAATTGCTATACGCGCTCCGTTGGGCAAAAGCATTGCGCGAAAAAGGTGTGAGCGTGGAGGTTTATCCCGAGCCAACCAAGATGAAAAAGCAAATGGGCTATGCAGATAGTAAAAAAATTCCGTATGTGGCTATCGTGGGGAGTGATGAAATGGCATCAGGTGAGGTGATGCTGAAAAATATGCTCACTGGAGAACAGAAGAAAGTGAGTTTGGAAGAATTGATGAAGCAATATTAATCGTTGACAATGAAGACACCAGAGCAATTTGATATTGTGGCAAGTAAATGCCGCAGAATTTATGAACTGAAAATGAAAGATTACGGTCCAAGTTGGCGCATCATGCGTCCGCAAACCGTTAATGATCAGTTATTTATCAAGGCAAAGCGTGTTCGCGAGATTGAACAAACAGGTGTGAACATGGTAGGCGAGAGTATTGAAGGCGAGATGATGGCTATTGTG
>JAFTHS010000130.1 GCA_017457295.1 Paludibacteraceae bacterium
GTTTACAAACGTCGCGGTAATACCGAAGTTCGGGAGTGTGTGGGCAAGAAGATTATAGCTTCCGCCGTAGATGGTCTTTTGTGCTACGATATGACCGCCGTTTTGACCGAGAGCCTGCAAAACGTAGGTGATTGCCGCCGCGCCCGATGCAAGAGCTAATGCCGCAACACCGCCTTCAAGGGCTGCAATGCGCTTTTCAAATACGTCCTGCGTGGAGTTGGTAAGTCTGCCGTAGATATTGCCCGCATCGGCAAGACCGAAACGAGCCGCCGCGTGTGCGGAGTTGTGGAATACATAGGATGTGGTAGCATAGATCGGCACGGCACGCGCATCTGTTGCGGGATCGGGCTCTTCCTGACCTACGTGAAGCTGAAGGGTTTCAAATTTATAATTGTTAGACATAATCGTTATTTCCTTTCGTATGCAAATGTGTGATGTGAGTTTTTAATTTGAAGGTTTGAATCTTATTTACATCGACACATTCGACCGAAACGAAAATTCGCTCTTACGAGCTTTTCAAAATAGTTTTCCATTGTATTACCTCTTACCCACCTGTTTGGTAGGTGATGATATTATACCACCATTTACCTACCTTGTCAATAGGTAATAAGAAAATTTTTCAAAAAATTTAGGCGCCGCCGAAGCGACGCCTCCTATTTTGTGTTTCAGATCAAGCTTTACGGTTTAATATACATTTAAAAATGTAATCTTTTTTATGTGTTGAATTATTCATGGTATTTACCTCTTTTCTTTACAAAAGCGACTCGTCATATACAGCACGCGCACCGCCGATAAATTTGGGACGCGTCCGTGCGGCTACAACTATTGCTTCTCCAATCATTCTGTTTTCAAGCCGAAGCGGAACTGCTACCTTTTTGAGATGCATACCGATCAGTGTCGAGCCAATGTCTAATCCAGCATCCGCCTTGATTTCCTCAACCACAACGGGCTCCTTGAAGTGCTGATATGCCTGTGTTGCAAACGAGCCACCTGCCTTGGGCTGCGGAACCACGTTCACCGTTTCAGCAAATGGCACAGCCTGCCGCTCTACTACAACGGCACGGTTCAAATGCTCGCAGCACTGTGCCGCAAGGTATAGACCTTTTTTCTGTATAATCTCGTATATGGCTTCAAAAACTGCTTTGGCAGTATTCGGACTGGAATTTGTTCCGATTTTGGAACCGATAATCTCGCTTGTGGAGCATCCAATCACAACGATGTCTCCCACTTTGAGGTTTGCCTTTTCGGTAAGCTCTGTGATAACCGCTTTGGCTTGTATCATAAATTGTTCTTGCATTTTTTCTCCTTGTTATCGAATACCGTATTTTTCAATGATATAGTCCATATCCTTATCGCCTCTGCCGGAGAGGTTGATAAGAACCGAGCCTTTGCCCATCGTCTTTGCCAGCTTCATACCATAGGCAACAGCGTGAGAGCTTTCAATGGCAGGGATGATACCTTCAAGACGGGAGAGTGTATAGAAGGCATCGATAGTTTCGTCATCGTTGACTACGTCATATTTCACTCTGCCAAGATCGTGAAGGAAA
>JAFTHS010000072.1 GCA_017457295.1 Paludibacteraceae bacterium
GAAATTTGTAAATTCAGGAAACAAGACCCTGAATTACATTGTGCAATCTGTAATTTTGCAGGATTTATGGAGAGAACTAAAGAAAATATAAACCCTGAACCCTTTGAATGGTCAGCAGAAATACATTCTTGTGACGATGGACAGCAATAATCTTATTTTTAGTAGTAAAATTGATTCAGAAATTGAAGATATATGTTTTGATATACTTCTTACTCATTTAGAAGAACAAGAATTTGAAAAAGTTTATGTTAAAAATGTAATTATTGCTCCTAATGAGGTATTATTTTTTGCTGATGTTGAAGAAAAACAAACAATAATAAGAGTTCCTATTCAAAATGACTAAATAAAGTATAACAATGGCAAGTATCAATAAAGAGCAACGTCTCCAGGAAGCAGTAAATGATGTCGTGAATTATTTTCATGGTTGGAATAAGAGTCTTTATGCAACAGCCGTTCAAAATGCTGTTGGTTATGTTAGACTTTATGAAAGCGGTAACTATGGTTTCAAACAATTCAGACATGGAGTAAATAAAAATCTTTGTGAATCACTTTACTTCATGAATTGTGACCCTGATTGCCCTATCAGTTTGAAGAGAACTGTTAGACAAATTCTTGAAAATTATCGTAAGATGAATGGACTTCCTACTGATGACTTCAAGTCTGATACAGGTGAGGATACTATGATTGATATTGACACAACTGCTCCTCTTATTGATGCCGTTGGTGTTGATGTTGCAGAAGAGGGTATTGCTCTTTACATTATTGAAAATACTGAAAAGGGTGAGGAATACTACCTTTCTGATATTGTTGATGAGCTTGTAAACAAATACCCTGACAAGGGTGCTTATGAAGTTCGCCTTGGTTTTGAAAATAAAGTTTGGGAAAAAGTAAAAGAACTTATCTGTCATGGCTACTTTGAGGTTATTGAACGTGACCAGATTAACGGTGCTATCTCAGCAGTCAGACGAGTTCGCTAAAATTTGCAGTAATCATAATGGTTGAAAGAGAGCAACTTGTAAAAAAGTTGCTCTTTTTTTTATTTTTTGGGTTGACAATGTGGAGAACATGTGTACAATTGTCCTTGTGAACGGCAAAGAAATGATACCAAGTGCGATTTTCAGTAATGATGAAAAGTATGAAAAGCATTTGAGGGATAGCATTTCAATGTTGGAAGGGATAGTGACAAGAGGAGAGAACATAATGGTTGAAGCACCTATGGCAACTCGTGTACTCTTGGATTTCTATCAGGAAGTATTACGAAGACATTTATATGGAAAAGACAAAAAATAAAGTAATTCAAGTAGAAGATGCTTATGGATGCGTCACTCTACCTGCCAAGGCTAATGACTATGCAGCAGGGTATGATGTACATCCTATTGAGGTGAAGCTCATATCACATTTGGGAGTATCTTTTCTTTGTAAGACACATGAGGATATTATCAAGGCTTGTGTTCAGCTCAAAGAACTTGATAAGCGTACATGGTGGAAGCGATTCAAGGATTGGTTGAATGATGAGCAGCCTTTGAAGGGATGGAAGCAAGCTAAGTTTAACACAGGGTTGAAGATTGCCCCTGAAGATGCTGAGCTTTACATTTCCCTTGAGCCTAATAGTCGTGTTACAAAGACTGATTATGTGATGCACAATTCCTTGGGAACTATTGATAATGATTATCGTGGTTACTGTTGGGCAATTTATCATTCTGTCTGTCAGACTTATGATATAGAAAGCCTTATCCGTTTGTTTGACACCTGTTGTCAGCTAAAGGGTAAGAAGTCAGTTCCCCTTGAATTTGTACGAAAGGAAAAACTTTCCGAAACAGCACGTGGTGAGGGCGGTTTTGGTTCAACAAGTAATTTCACCAACTAAACTAATACATATTATATATTATGGGTAAACTAATTGTTACAGGTGCGTTCCTGTTTATTGTAGGTCTTGTGATGCTTAGCAACATGAGCAACGAAAAGGTTGATGGTGGTTATGCTGCCTATGTATACTCCAATCCTGTTATGGGGAGTAAGGAGTTTAAGCAGGTAATTACTGGCCCTGGTGGTACAGGTCTTGTTTGGCGACAGGATTCAATCGTTGTTTGTGTAACTCCTTACACGATGACTGAGAACTTTGATGACATTCGTGCAGCAGACCAGCTCAAGATGAATGCAGAAGCTCACCTTGTTTGGCGTATTGACCCCACTAAGGTAAAGGAATTCGTTGAGCAGTACGGTGCAATTTCCGAGGTTGAACATACTCCTGAAGCTATTGCAACTGATGCTTATAACAGTTTTGTGAAGCAGCCTTTCCGTACAGCAGTCCGTACTTCCATTGCCGAGTATCGCGGTCTTGAAGCTCCTGCCAATATCCCTGCTATTACCGATAAGGTAGAGAAGATTCTCCGTGCTCACTTTGAGGGAACACCCTTCATCATTGAGAGTGTGACTGTTGGTCATACCATCCCCCCTGAGAGTGTAACTGCGGGCATTACTCGTAAGGTAGAAGCCACTCAGGAGTATGAGCGACAGGCTATTCAGCTTGAGATTGCAAAGCGCAATGAGGAGATTCAGCTTGCAGAGGGTCGTGCTCAGGCTAACCGAGTCCGTGAGGAAGCACAGGGTCAGCTTGACAAGGCAAAGGCAGAAGCAGATGCAGAGCTTTACCGTAAGCAGCAGGAAGCAGCAGCCGTTCTTGCCATGCGAACAGCAGAAGCTGAGGGCATGAAGAAGGAAGCTGAGGGTCGCAGAGCTTTGAATGATGCCATTGGTGAAAATCTTATTCGTTATGAAGCGATTCAGCGAGTAGGTGAAGCTAAAGTACCTAATATCAATGTTGGTTCTGATGCTATTAGACCTTTGATGAATGTGGTACAACAGGCTTTTGGTGGAGGTGCTCAGCCAGCTACCACTCCAGCTAACTAAAATCCCCATCCGTGTGACAGTTACCCCACTTTTTTACCAAAGTGGGGTTTTCTGTGTTATAATAGTATCATGCAAATAGAGAATACAGATTGTCTTACATTGATGAATAAGATTGATGATAATAGTATTGATTTGATA
>JAFTHS010000011.1 GCA_017457295.1 Paludibacteraceae bacterium
TGAAATATCCTGCTGCTTTGAAGAAATTTGAAAAAGAAAAATTACTTCAAACAGTAAGAGATATCCTTATAGAGAACTCCATTATATCTGTGCATGATAGCATATAGTTCATACGGTGCTTGATTCTTGTTTTTAGAAAATTAAGTCAAAACAGTTTATTAGTTGTTTGCTTCTAATTGAATATTAAACAAATATGCCTGATATAGTTCTTGAGTGGATACTGTTTCAAAAAGTGTGTATAGGTTAGCATAAAAAAGAAAGTCTACAGATTTGTTATTGTTCAATTTTCTTTTAGAAGGACTATTATTTTACCAAAGAAGAAATTGGACAAACGGCAAATTGCACTCTCTCGAAATAATATTGGGTATTAAAACACATCGTTACTCCTAAAATGTGTATCTTTGCATATTATTTTGAAATCGTAAATTTCTCAATAGCGATAAAATAGATATTAAACAAATTTAATGTTAGCTTATGAAAAGTGTAGTTAAATCCGTCCTTCTGTTAATCTCAATGTTTTCTATTATATCCTGTCAGAAGGAAGAAGTTGATATTGTAAGTGAGATATCCGTGTCTGTCTCTTCTGAAACCGGCATTATGTACCCCTTCTTTGATAGTAATAAGGAGAATCCTATTGAATGTATGTTAGTGATGACAGAAGATGATCCTGGTATATGGCAACCTCTTGAATTTAATAGAATCGAGGGATTTGTTTACGAAAGAGGACATGAGTATGAACTTCGGGTAATGCGAACATTACTTGCCAATCCGCCAATGGACGCACCCGATCGTACCTACAAACTCAAAAGCATACTATCTGACAAACTTGTTGTAGAACCGGAAGTTCCGATTGAAGAAGAAATCAAATCGGAAGATGATATTGTGTATGAAGAGTTATGTCCGTTTGAGAAATATGCTATCTGGCCCCATTATTTTGTGGATAGTGAGGGTAACATCTTTTCGGATATGGATTCGCCTAAACCGTCGTATGAACACGCCCGAATTTATCTTGAAAACGTATTGAGTCTGGACGATCCTAATTGGGTGAAATTTCAAAAAGTTACCTATCAGGCTACATACTCATATGTATTGTCACCACTCACAGAAGATATACGATTGGTACGCAATGAATCATCCGGACCAATGTTCAAGAATGTTATTCCGGAAGATGAATTCAATCACATTACCCAAAGTATGCAATCGGGCGAGGAACTTAAATACACCTTAATTCTGGCAAATGTCCACAAAAAAGGGCTTCAACGAGTGGAATTCATAATAGTTAAAAAATAAAAAGAACGATGAAGAAATTTCTCAATTTTATAGGCTATACCTTGCTGTAATCGTAGTGTTGATTATTGTTGCTGTTGTGCTTATAATGAATGAAAAAATATCCCGATAGCGTTTTGTCATTGCTATCGGGATTATGCTGCCATTATTTCTTGGAAACTCTTCGATATTTCTGATTATGAGCCGTAGGATTTTCCGGATTCGTCATTTCAAGAATACCCATATCCAAAAGCGGTTGAATATGTCTTTGACGATTCCTTGACTGATTGGTAATACCTAATCTATCCATTATCTCCTGTGCTGTGCGTGGTATAGTACAGAAATTTCGTATATCCTCTTGCTGCTTCGTTAATTTTGGACGACTTGGTTCCTTTTCGCTTTGCACTTGGTTACTTTTTTCGCCCGACTTGGTTACTTGGTTACCATTTTCACCGCTCACTTGGTTACTCTTTTCGCCTGACTTAGTTACTTGGTTACCATCTTCATCTAATCGGGGGATGATAATAACAAACTCATTCAAGTTTTCATCATTCTTAAATTCCGGTTTAATGCCAAGATTGATGCAACGTCTGATACCTGTACCTATACCTGCATACGGTAATGAGAAAATAGCATTACTGAACAAGAAATTATTACGAGGCAATGATGTGCCTGCTTCTATATCCTTGACAGTTAATCCACCCGGAAGTGTTCCAGGACTATGAATTTCTACTCTATTATCAAAAATGAAAATTCGTATAGGGCATTGACGAACAAGCGAACGATGGACCATCGAATTTACAACCAACTCTTGCAATGCGATGATAGGTATCTCTACCTTGCCTTGCTGATTAAATTCTTCGCCATCTTGAATCATTCGCAAATTGCGACGGAAGAAATCCATTACACAGTTGAACTGGTGGACTAAATTACCCTCCATTGCCTCGCCATCCACCTTATCACGAAATGTCATTCCACTTTCATCGTTCCCATAGAAGGAGACACATTTTGTGGTAAGAATAGGCAGCCAGCGTTGTGGCGTCTTTCCAAACAAGAGCATTGCAGCTACGGTGAGTCCTCCATCCGGACGAATAAAACGCAAATTCCTAAAAAGTTTTTCCAGTGTAAAGCCTTCACCAATAATATCAACCAACTTATCAATAGGTTGTTTTTTCAAATCGGCTTCGGCTAAACCTATGTTCTCAAAACGAGAAGAAAATCTACTAAAAAGAAATGCTTTAACAGTCTCCATATCAAGATCATCAATAGACGAATCTTTAACTGCGGCTTCATCAGGATGAAAACTGCCACACTCTGTCATCATTTCTGCTAATTCAGCATTATCGAAAACTCTGCGTTTATCTGAACCATTTTTCACCCATACAATACCTTTGTTATCGTGGTATGGTTTATTCTTCCCTTCGGAAATAGTAGCGATTACAACTTGACCACCATCAACTTTAACGGTATCTATATCGATTAAGATATTGGGAAAAACATTCTCACTCGCCAAATTTGTCAGCAGATTTGTGGTTTCCTGTATTTCCACAAAAGATAGAGGGTTGATATTTCCAGTCTTATCATTGATACCAATAACAATCGTTCCCCCGTGACTATTTGAGAAAGCGACCAATTCGCACGCCGTATCGTATTTATCCAACACACGTTCCTTGAACTGAACCTTAGTAACTTCAGCTCCATCCCTCATTTCCATTAACTCTTTTTCTGTCATGCGATATATTTTTTGCAAACTTACTGCTTTTTTTCGACTTAAAGGTAGAAGCAGGTAAAAATCAGTCTGAATCATCAGTTTTTTACCTGCTTAATAATATTTTACATTTTCAGTGAATGTCCCTGTTTCTGCCTTTGGTCATACCTGCCGAGGGCGACATCATCTACTTCACGAGCTGCCTTAATATACTCGCTGTTAGATAGGTTATCTTTCTTCTCAGCAGCATTCAGTAGGAAATTGCCTATGGCTTTATAATCAGCTTTAGTTTCGCCAAAAGATTCCATTACACCTTTTATTGTTTTGGCTTCGTCCTTACCAAAGATACTGCGATACCTGTCCTTTGCAAAATTGATGATAATTTCTACAGCCTTGCGGAAAGCAGCATTGCTTCTGAGCAGTATTCCGGTGAATATATCAAGCACTTTGTCACGCCATTTAATGAGCCCTTTGAGACGGTTTATCTCATCATCCTTTCTCTGAATTGCATTTCGCACAGCACTTTCCACCTGCTGGGCAACAGAATTTTTATAGGCTTCAAGTTTTGCCGCCTCTGCCTGTGTCCGTCTGCGTTCTTCGGCTATTGCTTCGTGAGCTTCCTCCAAATCAAATTTCAAGTCCTCTATATCGCCTTTCAATGCTTTAGACTTTCCTGTAGCCCAATCCGCTACTGCACCAAGCAATTCGCTTCCTTTCTCCTTGTTGAGCTTCGTGCGTTTATCGCTGATGGCTCTGTCAAGAGCCTCTCTCTCCGCAATAAACGCTGAAAATCAGCAAATTGCAAAATAAACACCCAATTTTACACCCAAGAATGTAAAGTTGGTTTTTTTTGCATTATTTAAGGTGAATCAAGCATCCCTTATCCACACCCGTTTACTACTGCATCACTTTTCCAAATACAAGAGAGGCAAATCCTTAGAAATATCAAGGTTGTGAGTTATAAGTTAAAAATAGTTGTAATTGAATTGAAGTCTGAATATTATCGCTATTTTTGTAATTGTTTTAATATGAACACATCAGATGAACACATCAGAGTTATAAGGTTTTTGCTAACTTTGTGAAGCCAAGTTTATGAAACGAATACTAACAACAATATCTATATACTTCTGTGCTTTGACTATATGCTGTGCAAATAATCAAGGACTTTTTCGCACTTCTAAGTGCTATGACTTATTGTCAAGCATTCAAAATTTCGACAGCTTAAAGGAATTTCCACAATTCTCATCTCTTGCCGCTGATACTTCTTTTGTGAAAGCTCTTGCAGCCATAAATGATAATACTCGCGCTTCAAAATTATGCAATGCCTATTCACTATATGGATATGACAAAAACAATATAGAGGATTGCATAAAATTTTTAACCGATATGCCTGACATTATCCCCGTAGGAGAACATAATTCTTCTTGGATAAACTCCATATTGGGAATAAGACCGCAACTGCTTTATGTAGTCAATTCATTAGTAACTGCCGGGTACTCAGATTATTGGGATACATGTGTTTTCCCTCGATTGAATGACAAGATAAACTCCTATTATGCAGACCTCCCAAAACACACTGTTGACAAAATAAATTCTGAAATATCCGCTTTTGCAGCTCCTGAAATATTGACGGAAACCAATACGAACATATATATTCTTGATATTCAAAATGCCTTCAATTTATTGGACGAAACATTTTGTTGTACGCCATTGCTTCTTGATTCTGAATTGGAGAAAACATATCATCTTGATTTCCTAAAAGTATATATTCACGAAAATTTGCATCGCCTTAATGTCTCTAATGCACTTATGGAACGCCTGAGCGATTTAGCAGCCGATGATTTCTATAAAGAACACGAGGAAACAGCAATGTCGCATAATGAAGGAGGTAATGAAGCTTTTGTGGTAGCTGCCGAAGTTTTCTTATCACACAAATTAGGTCGGCGTAGTGATAAGGACGTTGTTAACGAATTCAAGGAATATGTTGACGGTAGCCTCGTACTCGCCCCCATTATATACGTTCATCTTGAAGAACGACTACCAACCGAAACCTACAATGAGTTTCTTTTGCGTTTGTTTGACAATGGGACTTTATCCGTCGGAAATATTGAGACCGAGTATAATGCAGCGATGAACTTATTACTTACGCGAATAAATTAAATAGTTGAATCAGTAGTTAAAATAAGCAACGATGACTAAATGTATTAAAGCAGCATTATTGATGCTGATAAGTGTCCTATGGGTAGGTTGTGACAAAGACGAACCTATTGACAAAGTTGAGATAATTAAAATGTATGTGTCTGCCGAAACAGGCACGTACACACCTTGGGGAAGTGAAGTGCCTGTGGAGTGTATGCTTGTGAAAGAAGATGGTGATTTGGAATATTCCCATCTTGCCTTTGGCGGCATTCAGGGATTTGATTATGTACGCGGACATGAATATGAGTTGGAAGTACGCAAAACGACACTTGCCAATCCACCGGCTGACGGCTCGAATATAGCTTATGAGCTTCTTAAAATCATAAATGATATTCCTCCTGTTACTCCAAAACCGTATGAACTACCCGAAGAGGCTAAATTCAAACTCAAAATGGTGCAATTTGCTCCATTTATGGATCTGGACACTCCGTTGGCAGCCCCTTTTGATTTTCTAACATTCAGAATACTAAATCATAGAGACGAATATTCTGTCTTCGCCACACCGGACTTCTTGAAATACTATGACTTGATCGAAATGTCCTCTCCTGTTTTACCTGATACTTATTGCGTTTATAGATACAGCGCGGATGAAAATGGTACGGAGGAAAGCTTTACTTCTCAGTGGGGTTCTTATTTTTACGAGAAAACAGATTTTCCAATTTGCCTTAAAGGCTATAAAGATGGAAAGTTGATTTATGAATATTCAACGACTCTGGTCATGCGTGAACGTGATTTCCTTGGAGTGGACTGGAAGAATGGAAGTGTTGCACTTGCCAACCCTAAGACTAATGGTATATATAATGTCCTTGATACCCGTTATGAGTTTCTATTGACAGATACTCAAAAAGTCAATGAAACTTGTTATATAAAGATACAAGTACCTAATTCTTCGCATCTTACTGATGCTGAATACCTCAAAGCGCAAGAAGAGGGATTAAGATGGCTGTTGGAAAAGCATTTAGGCGAAAAGTCGTCACTAACCGCATCTGATTTCAAGACACTTCCTAAAGGTGTAGATGTGGTAGAAACTTATGAGAATAATACTACACGTGTGGCAATAGTCCACCGAAATGCGGATGACTTGCACGAAGAATGCTACTATGCCATAGCCGAATCCAAGTAAACTATTTGTTTACTTCATAAAATGAGTAAAAAGTACCATTTCTGACAATGGAATGGTACTTTTATTTCTTAATACAAAACATTTTACATCCTAAATCCTCTACTTTTTCTTGGGTCTTCTGTTGTGCTACGTAAACCTTGCCGTAATTTTTCTACTTGTTCTTTGAACCATTCGCTTATCGGTTGCCTATTTATGGTCAGTACAAGTTTGCTATCATCGGTCGGATTCTTCTCTACCTTGAAGATGTCGTTTTTGATTTCAAACTTTCTTCTGTGCTCCTCGGAATAAATCTTCCCATTGCATTGGATGGCATCTTTCTTTGTCAAAAGACAATCTATCATATCTTTGGTAAACCCAATGACAGCGCATAGTTTTTCCATTCTCAACATTTCTTTGAGCATCGGGAACCACTTGAATGCCTTTTCAAGCAGGGCGTTCAGCCGTGATATTTCCCTGTCTTTGGCTTCAAGTTCTTGGTTATGTATTCCTTGAAGATTGCGTATCTGTTTGTCATGTTGCTCTTGCATTTGCTGCATTTGGATTTTGAGAGTGTCAATATCTTTATCTCGTTCGTCAATCTCTTGGTGCAAATCTTCATTGGTTCGCTCCAGCTCTTTCAACTTTCCACTTCCGAAAAGAGAACCAACTCCGCTTGCTATGGCGGTGGCAGCATCAGTGGCAACGCTTTTGAGTTTGTCCGTGCGTATCTCTGATTTCACCTGTCTGAGTTCCTGTTTGGCAAGACTAATCTGTTGTTCCTTGTGCCGCTTGGCTTCATCTATGTGTTGCAGTTCGGTTTTCTGCTTTTCAATGATGAAATCATTTCGTTCCAGATGCTCTTTCCGTGACTCAGCCTTGGATTGACCTCGCTGCATCGACAGGATGTCGGACAGTAAGGTCTGCATTTGCGTCATATCCTCGTCATTGAGTTTTCGGCTCTTGCCTGTCTCGTGACTCATCCAGTCAAAGACGATGTGTGCGTGGTAGTTCGGCTTGAACCACCTGTCACCCATACGAAAACTCTCCCTATCCTCTGCATCAGGCTCACCACTGAGCCAGTGCCCTTCGTCTTTATGCAGGAAGATCTGTAGCGGAGTGATACCCCAACGCTTTTGACACTCCTCGCCAAAACAGAGTACATCATCCATAGTGGTATCGGGCTTGATGAGCAGTACACCTTCACGGATGGGTGAGCATCCTGCCACTTTGATGATTTTACCGTTCCTGCCTTTGCGTTCACGCTCCTTCTCCTGCATTGCACGCCCGGTCTTCTCCTTGACCATACGCTTGATGTTGTCATAGTGTATTCGCAAATCATCGTGTCCGAAAGCCGGGTTTATCCATTGCTCATTTTCGGCAGAGAGTTCGGGAACGATGTAGATTTTGGACTCACCGATATTACGCAGGTATTCGGGAGTTCTTCGGTTATGAGCCTCGCTTGATGCGATGTTGCAAGGCTTGATATGTATGCTACTTATAGTTGCCATATTTCTGTAATTTAATTTCAAGTTTGACTGATTTTTCCTGCAACTGTCCGCTCATAACCGAAAGGGGTTCTTAGGGGTGTAACCCATAAGCGGAGATTGCAAAGAGAGGGTCACTCTTTGCTCTGGGTTCTCAGGGGAGAAACGCCCTGAGTGGGTTATTAGGGCAAAGCCTTAATCCTCTCGGGAGAGCCCACAACTACGAAAGCGAAGCGTGTAGTTATAGTGGGCTATATCAAGGGCGAGCCCTTGTCGTTTCACTGCCGCCTGCGGCTTCCGCTCTCCTCCCATCAGGGAGGGTTTCATCATCGCAAGCGATGGGTGTTGCACTGACCAGCACAAGGTCGAGGTCGTCTATCAGCTGTTGCAGAACGGGGTTCTTCTCGATCATCTTCTGGAGGATCTTTTCAGCTTCCACGAGGTGGTCGGCTGTGTTCATCACCTTGCTCTCGCGTATCTGAAAAATTATCCAGTCTGCAATGTCTATATGTGCTGCTTTCTGCTTCGGTGTGGCGTTCTTCTCTATCAGGTCTGATACGATGGCTTTGCAGAAGGTCATACTTTCGGCACGCTGTTTCCAGTCGGCATATCCGTCAGCATCGGGAAAGAGAATTACCGTCCTGCCTGTAAGCACCCGAAGTTTGTCTGCTGACAGTTGGCTCTTGCCTCCTGTTGCCAGCCACACATAACCGGGGAAGATAGACGAGCCGATGACGGCACTCTTCTCGGACTCCACCAGGACCACTACCTTGTCTGGATAGACACTCAACAGGTGTTCACCAAAGAGGCACTGCGAGAGCTGCCAGTCTTCATCCAGCGTCTTCTGCTTTTTCAGTATGCTGTGTACCCAGTTCACTGCCGATGATTGCCCCTCCTTGATGCGATGCCCGTCTTCGGGATTGTACTGCATCACCTTGCCTGTGCGTACCTTGTTATTGCTGTCTATCTGCCAGAAGATAACAGCACCGTCACGGGTAGCACCCAAGCGGTACTCCTGCATCAGCCGATTGAGTACCTCCTGTGCCTTGCTGCCGTAATAGGCATTGAGTAGCGAGGAGACAAAGCGGTAGAAGTTACTTCTGATGCTCTGCGATTTCTCCACATAGTGCATAGGTATGTAGCCTATGGCAGACTGCTTCTGCTGCGATGGCTTCTCTGGCTTATTCCACTCTCTTTGCCTGTCAAAAGAGAAATCAGAAGTTGTCCTGCACTCCGGATGATCCTGAAAGTATTGCTTGGGGGTGTAGTGATACCCGCAACTGCTTTCGTGGTTGCATCGTCCCACTGAAGGGTGCAACGGTTCGTTACTTTCATCCACATAATAGGCAAACGAACGTTTATCTCCACAATTCGGGCAGGTATGCCTTGTGCCTGTTCCTTTATAACTCTGTAGTGAATAGTTCTTCATTGTTTACCTCCTTTCTCGGTTGAAATTTTCACTTGTCCCGTCCTGTCCCACGTCCCAATCGTTAAGGGTCGGGACGGTGGGACACCTTGGGACGGTACGCTTATCAGGGAAGAATCGTTTGCTGGGCTGAAGCCTTTGCAGAGGGCGTAATCGCCTGTACAGGTATCTGCAAGTTGGATTTTCATGATTTCTCCTCCTCTTTGTTTTCATTAAACAAGTCCATCTGCTCTGCATTTTCCACTGTCCCACCTTGTCCCACATCCTTATTGTCTTGTGGCTGGGACACCGGGACAGCATCATCCTGTCGGAGCTTCTGTAGTTTTCTTCCTACGGTGGACTTGCCGCAACCTACCTGTGTGGCTATCTCACGGACAGATTTCCCCATACGGGAGAGTTCCAGAATCTGATTGTCCCGTTCGGTGGATTCCTTATCGCCCAACTGTTTCAGGTGTTCTTTCTCGGTGGAGTAGCCACGATGTACGAATTGCAGAAATGCATCTACCTTTTCTATCTCATAGACTATGACATTTTCTGCATCGTGGGAGTAGGTGCCATACCGCACTTTCAGCTGCTTGACATATCGTAGTCCGCTATCCTTTGCACTCTTGCCGATGGCAAACACACTGTCAAAGAAGTTGTACAGCCGCTTGCTGCCTGCAAGGTCGTTGGAGGTGATGGGGCAATCCAAGGAACGTTTGGGTGTATGAGCCAGAACGAGAATGGAGAGTTCGTATCTCTTCTTCAGGTTGTTCAGCTGTATCATCAGCCGTCCTGCTGCATCTCCCTTTTCCATTGCACAGCATAGGTAGGTGAGATTATCCACAATGAAAATCCTGCAATCGGTCTGCAGGGCCATCTGCTCTATGCTGCCGATGATTGCCTCCTCGAAATTGGCATCAAGGAGTGAGTTACAGTCAAGAGATACACGATACAGCCTTTCCGGAAAGGAATAGAGTTTTCCGTATTCGTTGGTGTACCGCAGTTGAAACTGCTTCTCCGAGAGTTCAAAATCAAGGTAAAGCACATTGTCAGTGCGTGCGATACGGTCTGCTATCTGCACGGCAAGGATGGACTTGCCCACATTGGAGTCGGCAAACAGGCAGGATAGTTCACCCTCATACCAGAAGCAATCCCAAAGCGAACGGGGTGTAGGCTTTTGGGAGGCTTCGAGTATGGTCTGGTTGGCTGTCTTGATACTCATTACACCAACACTTACGGGCATACCGCTCTGCACCTGGCTCGCTTTCACGAGATCGCCATGAATCAGGTTGATGTAGTTCTTATCCTCTTCCATAGCATTTACCAGTTACGGGGTTTGGGCTTACGTTTGTGCGAAGAGGATATGGACTCGCTGAGCTGCTCATCCGACAGGGGCACGGGGTTCTTACGGGAAGTCTCCAGCCACTTGTCCAGCTCATCACGATAAAGGCAGTAGCGTTTGCCGGGCTTGGTGGCAGGGATGCTTCCGTCCGCAAGTTTCATATAAAGCGTGCCTTTGGGAATACCCAGATATTCGGCTGCTTCATCTACTGACATCGGCACGTGGGTATCCACTGCCTTTGCATTACTGACTCTGTGCTGCTCGGTGAGCAGGCTTTTCAGACCCATCACTTCATCTCGAAGCTGGGCTACGACCTCAGGAAGATCGTTGAAGGTTATCATTCTATCTTGCATATTGAAATTCGCCCCTTTAGTGGGACTTGCTGCAAAGGAGCGGAATGATACAGCCGTGAATACTGCAACGGGGAGTAATTGCAAAAAAATTCCCGAATAACGATGCCCAACCAAAAGTGATGGGCAAAATCATTCGGGAAACATAAAAAACAAGTAGCCTGCGTTGTGCTGACTACTTGCGGTTATTCTAAAAACAGACAGGACTAAATCGTGTGTTTCGGCTGGTAATCCTCCGGATAGTGGAAGTTCAGGTTGTTACCTTCGGGATCATCAATGGGAATTTCCGTTGAGCGTGGATTGACCTTGAAGTTCTTGGTGGTATCGCAGTCGGTATCTATGAACTCTTCGGGGAACAGTGCCCGGATGAAGTTTGCCTTGACATCGCCACTATAATATCTCTTATACATAAAACGCTCTGCAATGTTCCACACGAAATGGCGGAGTGCAACACTGTTTACTAATTTAGGAAGTTTGCGAAGAATGGGGTTGGGCTTGTATTCGTGGTGAATCATCCACTGGTGTACCTCGGTGCAGATATGGTTTACGGTCTGCTCGTCTGCAATACGGGGCATATAATAGTGAATGTACTCCATAACGGCACGGATGCGTTTCTCCTCTTCCTGCTTTTCACGGTTGGCATAGTTAGCCCGGCTGTCTGCGTGACGCTGTGCATCAATATGAATCTCGATAGGTTCACTTGCGGCGATAGGTTCTTGCGGTGCCGGTTCTTGTGAAATCTGTTCTGATGCAGCTATACATTCCGTTTGTTCTGTCGCGGTTGCAATCTCACAGGCTGACTCCTTTTTGCCGAACTTCATTCTGTAGATTTGGTAGGCATCGAAGATGAATGACTGAAAGAAAAGATATATCAGCCATCCAAAGACATTGCAGCAGAGAAAGACAATCAGCCTGACGAAGTTGTCATCATTGAAATCGTTGCCTATACCTATGGCTATGCCAAGAGAAACTACACATACTACCACACCGATAGCGGTCCATATAAGATATTTGTCCTTTACCAATGAGTTCATTGTATTCAGAGTTTTTTATGATTATTATCTGTTTTTACTGTAATTCTGTCGCAAATGTAATGCTCTGTTTCTAATTACTGCTAATTGTTGGGGAATATGACTTCATTTTTCATCCTTTTTCACAAAAAACGGAAAATCATACTCTAATTTCATACTCTAAAGGCGAAAAATCGTAGTTTACGGGAAAAACAGAGGATGCCGATTTTGAAGACCGACACCCTCTGATTGTTTGATGATGGGATTTTACCGTCAGCTGCGTTTCAGTGTAATCTTATCCACCACCTGACACAACTGGTCATCTGCCAGCTTGGAGTAGATTTGTGTGGTGGTGATGTTCTTATGCCCCATCAATGCCTGGATTACTGCCACGTCCGTACCCTTTTCCACGTGGAGTGAGCCGAAGGTATGACGTGAACAGTGGAAGGTTATCTTCTTGGTTATCCCTGCATCCTGTAGCCAGCGTTGCAGTGGTCCTTGTAGCATCTTCTCCTGAAAACCATCAAAGATGATTCCATCGCACCGCTCTCCGAGCAGTTCGAGGGCTTCGTTGCTCACCGGATTGTGAATGATTTGCTGTGTCTTCTTCATACGAGTGGTGACATACATCCTGCCATTGGTGTAGGGCTGTATCTTCTGCCAGGTG
Source organism: Paludibacteraceae bacterium (assembly GCA_017457295.1). Classification (GTDB taxonomy): domain Bacteria; phylum Bacteroidota; class Bacteroidia; order Bacteroidales; family Paludibacteraceae; genus Colicola. The sequence goes on from JAFTHS010000011.1 coordinate 12,537, forward strand.
AGTTCCTTGATGTCACTCTTGCGAAGACCTGTGAGGCAACCAAGCAGAAAAGCCCGTTTCAGCACCTCTTCTTCGCAAGGTGTCTCGGCAAGGCGTATCAGCTCCTCCTGACTCAGATGTTCCTTGTCTGTCGGGATACATTCGATACGGTCTAAAAAAGGATTGGGGTTCTCCTTAATCTTTCTGTCGCGGTAGGCTGTGTGCAGCAAGGCCCGGAATGTGGACCAGTAGCCTGCTGCCGAATTGATGTGCAGCTTCTGTTCGGTGTGTAGGAACTGATTGGCATTAAGCAGATAGTCCATAAACTTGCGGCACAGATCCACATCGACCTCTTCAAAGGTGCATTTGCCGTTTACAAAACGCTCGAAGTGTTTATAGACGTGCTGCCACTTGAGGTTCTTACGGTCTGCTATCTCCTTGAAGTAGGCAAGGAAATCTCCTTTCATCCGTGACTTGTCCATAAAGCCGTGGTTCTCGTTGAAGATGGCTTCGTAGCGTTGGTTACGCAGTATCTCCGCTTTCTTCATCATACGTGCGTTGAAGTCCTTCTCCTGCTGGTTGGCAGGTTTGGCAAAGATGTAGATGCCCAAGGCTTCGCGTGTGATTACCTTCATAGTGCTGTTGTCGCGATAGCCGGGATAGTAGTCCAGACAGAGTGAATACTGGGTTCCGTTTTTAATCTTGCGTTTACGCAAGGTAACAGTCTTACATTTACTCATAACAATTTATTTTAATGGTTAATACTGATTATTTGTCGGCAAAGGAATAAAATGGAATAACCGTGAGAACAATCACGACTATAATTCCTGAATAATTCCTGAATAATGGCAGTTATTTATGATTGTTCGTTTCTTTCTGCCATAACACGCTCTACATCCGTGCGTAAAAGGAGGTTTTTCCGTCCTACTTTTATCTTCCCGATATGCTTTACCTTGACGATATGGCAGATATTGGCTGCCGAAAGACCATAGATTTGCTGTACCTGTTCTACGGTATAGTAATTCTCATCATTCACAAGGTCGGTTCTGCGAAGTTCCGCCAAATGGGATTGGGAGTAGTAGGTACGCCCATATTCTCTTTTGGTGGGTATCTTATGGCGGTAGGTGTAGGCTCGAAGGGCGGTTGGTTTCATACCGAACTGCTCTTCCACCTCATCAGCCAGAAGCCAGTCGGTAATCTGGCTTATATCTACTGCCACACCGAAATACTCGTCAATGTGTTTCTTGCTGTAGTAGTTTTTGCCTGCAATGCGGCAGATGGGAATGGCGTTGCGTTTGGCAGAGGTGTAGAGCCACGACTGCTTGACTTTATAAAGGGTCATCACCTCTTCTGACGAATAGAAGTCCATAGCCTCTGAATTTTTCTCTTCCCTCTGTTTCTTTTTGAGGGATTGGGAAGATGAAGCGGACTTCTTCGGTGTAGAGGTGCTGCCGGGCAGGATGCGGTAATAGGGATTGCACTCCAGCATCTGCTCGATGTCGGCTTTGCGGATAAATGCCATACGGCTGCTGATACGGGAAGCGTTCAGCTTTCCGCAGGATACCAGTTTATAGATGTACTGACGGGAACAGCCCATAAGAATGGCTGCTTTGGAAAAGGTGAGATACTCCTGATGCTGTATCTCCATCATCGGTTGGGCAATCTTAAAGAGGTTGTTCTTCTGCATTGCTCTGGCTCGTTTGGCTTCTGCCTGACAAGCCTCGCTGCAATACCTTTGCATTCCGCTCTTAGTCTCAAAGGTGCTGCCGCAAAAACTGCATTTCTTGGTCATTTTCATACTGCTTTATCATTTACTCGTTACACTTCATTCCGTTATATCTCCGAAGTGGTGAACCGATGTAAACAGCAGTAAACCGTTGTCGCCTTTCTACACGATATGACTATCGCTGCATATCGGGGCGGAAATTGTCGCTCATTGTAAACGGTTGTAAACCCTTGTCAACTATCTACACGAAATGACAAAAAATAAGCCCCGCAAATTCTCCACGTCAGAAATATGTCTGAAAAATCTGTGGAAATTTGGGAAGCATCAAAAAGCAGCCGAAAAATGCTAAATTTTAGAATTTACTGATAATTAAAGGTTTATATTTGGTTATTTCTGATTATTCTTGGTTGTTAGAGGCTTCTAAATACA
>JAFTHS010000131.1 GCA_017457295.1 Paludibacteraceae bacterium
CCCTTGAGGAGGATGTTTTTGCCTTTGAGTGGCTGCTGTTGTAAGTACTGATGTAGTTGCTCTACGTTCTCAAATACTGGGTATGGCGACGTGGTTTGCAAGTATTCCTCTCCAACGAGGAAGACATTATCTGCTTTGCGTTCTGCCAACATATTCACTATATTCTGGTGCTCGAGGTGCGAATACTCGCCCAACTCTCGCATGGCACCAAGGATGTATGTGTCCCCTTTGAAGGCATTGATGGCCGCCTGCATAGAGGTAGGGTTGGCGTTGTAGGCATCTACAATCAGATGGTTGTTAGCCGTTTGCATGGCTTGCGAGCGGTTGTTGGTTGGTACGTATTGGCGAATTGCCTCCAATGCCTGTTCGCGAGAGATGCCAAAATACTCTCCTACACATATTGCTGCCGACACATTCTCTGCATTATATTCTCCCACAAGATTTGTGCCAGAGGGCATGGTGCCCGTTGTATATGCCACAGTCTTTAAGTCGCCTGCCATCTGTGCAAGGTATGGGTTATCTGTATTGCGGAAGATAAATCCTTGATGCTCACGCAGATAGTCATACAACTCTTTCTTGGTCTGCTGTACACCTTCAAACGAACCAAAGCCCTCCAAGTGCGCACGACCGACGTTGGTGATTAGTCCGCAGTTGGGTTCAGCAATGTCCACCAATTCCTTGATGTCGCCAGGGTGCGATGCACCCATCTCCACTATTGCGAGCTCGTGCGCGCGCGTGATTTGTAATAAGGTGAGAGGTACACCAATCTGGTTGTTGAGATTACCTTGCGTGTAGTGAAGGTTATATTTTGTAGAAAGAACGGTCGCCAACAGCTCTTTGGTGGTTGTCTTTCCGTTGGTACCTGTGATACCGATAATCGGTAATCCGAGTTCACGACGCCACGCACGTGCCAAGTCTTGCAGAGCAAGTAAAGTATTAGGAACCAGCAGCGTACCCTCAGGAAGAGCGTATTCAGGGTTGTCGATGACTGCCAACGAAGCACCGCTTTCAAGAGCTTGTTGGGCAAACTTATTACCATCAAAACGCTCACCATGCAATGCAAAGAACACGCAACCTGCTGGTAGGTTACGTGTGTCCGTACTCACACAAAGCGAATGTTTATCTTTTATTAGAAAATCCCAATTCATTGCAATATATCATTTCGCGGTGCAAAGTTACTATTTTTTTCCGAGATGTACAAATTTTGGAGTATATAAAATTTTCTATGTGTATGTAAATAACGAGGGTGTGCCCCATGACACACCCTCTCGTGATGAAAAATAAGTCCCACTTTATCAAATTGACATCTTGATAAGAGGTTTTTTAGCGTTTTATTGCAATTTGAAAGTTACGGGTATTGTAAATTTTACACGCACAGAATCACCATTTTGTATTCCTGCAGTCCAATTAGGCATGTTGAGAATGACACGCATTGCCTCTATATCTAATAACTGATAACCACTACTCTTCACAATCTCAGCATTCGAAATAGAGCCGTCTTTCTCCACTACAAATTGACAAATAGTGCGTCCTTCCCATTGATTTTCTTTTGCTTTAGAAGGGTACTTGATGTTCTCTCCAAGATATGTCATCAACTCGCCCATACCACCTGGAAACTCTGGCATCTGCTCAACCACCATATAAATTTGTTCTGTGGTGTCATTGGAGATGGTTGTTTGCTCCACTGACGTTTCTGCTAAAGCATTTTGATTCTCTGTTTTTTTTGTGCATGCCACGCATGTGATGGCTGCCATAAGGATTAATGCTAACTTTTTCATAATTCTTTATCTTTTGGGTTAATAACTATTTCAAATTCAGGAAGTTCGATGGCTGACTCAAAGTCTGTATAACAGAACTCTGGCAACTCTACCACATGTTTGATTGTCTTGGTTTTGTTTTCTTCAAAGTGTGCTGTTATTTGCTCTTTGAAATTAGTATTTACTTGTATGCCCAAGCCAATGATGATTCCTGCCAGAGCGGCAGCAGGCGTTGTAATCCATAGTAACGAACGCTCGCGTCTTCGCGGATTGATAATGGGGCGCGTCTGTTTGGTAGTTTCGGCATATCTGTGCTTGCCGAACGCAGATAGTTGTAATTCAAAATTACGCATAGTCTTCTAATTTTTTTCGTAGTTTGAGGATTAGTGTATGAAGGCGCGATTTTACAGTCCCGTCGGGAATACTGAATATCGCTGCAATCTCTTTGATGGATAGTTCATCCGTGAAACGGAGATCAAATAGCAATTGTTCTGGAGCGGAGAGCTGGTTGAGTTCGTGAGTCAGTGCCTCAAAGAGTCGCTCGTTGTCTATTTGCAATGCAGTGTCGTCTTCTTGGGCTTCTTCTGCAGTAGCAACTACTTCTGCTGTATAAAGTGCTTGATAATCAATGTCTCGATAGGTATTGCGCAACAGGTTGAATGCAATTGTGAATAGCCATGGGCGAAACTTCTGAGGGGATTGATATTGTGCACTTGCGTTCCAAAGTTGCAGAAAGAGGTCTTGGGTAAGGTCTTCTGTCAGTAGTTGATTTCCACCTGTTCTGCGGAAAAAGAAGTTTTGCATAGCAGGCATATAGCGTTGCCAAAGTTCATTGAATGCCTTTTCTTCTCTACACTGTACAAGTCGCATCAGTTCCTCATCCGAAATATTTTTATATGGTCGCCAGAAAGTAATCATCAGTTTGTTATAGTAATCATTTTCATTTGCTGTTCACAGATGCATACACACGAAAAGAGGAAAAGTTCATTTCTTGGAGCAAAATTACGATATTTTGTTGAATTGAGCAAGAACATAGCGAAAAATTCACCATTTTCACTTTAGAGAAAGGTACAACAATGGTTTTGATCCTACATGGAAAGTAGCGGAATAACCTACGAATAACCTATAAATCACCTATGAATAACCTAAGAATCACCTAAGATTTATAGGTGCATTTCGGGTAAAAAATACATAAAAAAATCGCCATCTATATCCAAGAACATAAATGGCGATTGAGTATATTCCACAATGGAATCAACTAATCTTTTACGCGCAAAAGTTATTTTTTGTTTGGCAATTCGAGGCCATAGCCTTTCTTCTTATCTTCTACCTTCAAGGCGAGGCTGAGCAAGAATGCCAAGACACCAAATGAAGCGAAGACAATCATAGGTACTACATAACCGTTAGTAGATACGCGGAGCGTACCAATCAACATGGGCACTAAACACAAGCCGATATTCTGTACCCAGAAAATCAAACAATAAGCAGAACCCAAAATCTTCTCGTCAATAATCTTTGGAACAGATGGCCACATAGATGCTGGTACCAAAGAGAAACTAACACCCAAAACCAAAATGGTAACCAAAGCCAAGGTTTTACTTGGGAAAGCAGGCAAGACAAACGCGAAAATACTATGGCAAATAACCATGATAATCGCACCTACCATCATCATTGAAGCACCTTTACCCTTGTAGTCGATGAACATACCAAGGAATGGAGTCAAGACCATTGCCAAGATTGGGAACCATTTGAACAAGCCAGATGCCTCGGCGTTGCTGATCATGAGGGTCTCCTCAAGGAAGTTGGTTGCAAAGCGTTGGAATGGGAAGATAGCCGAATAATACAATACGCACAAGAGGGCAATGATCCAGAACATCTTGCTAGAGAAGATCTTACCCAGGTCAGATACGTGGAACACATCCTCAGGGTCGTGCATATCCGTTGCCTCACCAATAGCCACGAGTTGCTTGTCAAACTTGGTGTCCATAATGGTAAACACGAAGAAGTTGAGCAAACCAATCACGAGCAAGAGGGCTGCGAAAAGCAATGAAGCCACTACAGATGGTTGGCCATTCACAGCGAAATGCTCGCTAATAGCAGGAGAGAACGCCATAGCAGCAAACACACCAATACGAGCAATAGCCATCTCAAGTCCCATAGCGAGTGCCATCTCTTTGCCTTTGAACCACTTAGCGAGGATCTTACTAACAGTAGTACCCGCCATCTCGCAGCCACAGCCGAAAATCATGAAACCGAAAGCAGCCATCTTAGCAGAACCTGGCATAGCCGTCCACCAAGAGTTGAGCCATACAATACTATTAGCATCGAACCAGTCAGAGATACCGATATATTTGATAGACGCACCAAGCACCATCAAGCCCGCAGAGAGCAAGCCAGTGAAGCGAACGCCCATCTTATCCAAAATGATTCCCGCAAAAATGAGGAAACCGAAAACGCAAAGAATATACTCCGCAGAAGCGTAGGTACCGAAGACACCTTGATCCCAACCGAGTGTGTCATTGAGCACAGAAGCCAAAGGAGAAAGGATGTCCACGAACATATAAGCGAAGAACATCATCGATGCCACCAGAATAAGCACCGTCCAACGTGCAACGGCAGAGTCGCGGAGAGTAGATTGCAAAGCTTTTGTCATAATTATGAATTTTGAATTAAGAATTATGAGTATTTATAAGGCTTCGTCCTCTGGTTTTTCAACCAAGGGACGAGGCACGTTTTTTTTCTTTTTTTTGAGCCATGCTGCTTTACGTTGTTCGTATTCAGCATAGTGTGATTCCAAATAGCCATCAGCCATTA
>JAFTHS010000073.1 GCA_017457295.1 Paludibacteraceae bacterium
CTTCGTCCCAATCATCATCACCACGTACATCACTGCCACGATGGTCGGAGAAGATTTCGGCAAGTTCCTCTTGTGTGAGGTCTTCGGATGTCTGTCCGTCCGTTTCATCGGCAAAGGTAATGTCTTCTTCATTCACTGCCTTGCCTTCGTCCGCTGTTGCAGTATCTGGCACAGTTCGTGGCACTTTTGGGGGCATCTTGAAGTTACTTTTGCCTACTATGCCGTTGTCTTCTACCTTTTCAACAGGCTTCGGTTTCTCTTCTTCGGGTGGTGCTTTCTCTTGCGGTTGTCGTCTCTCCGTTACAAGGAAGAAGACAAGCCACATATTATAGAGAAGCATCAGAATGGCAAATGTGGTCATCATAGTTTCTGCCTTTACTAACATTATTGTACCTCCATTCTCTCCAGATGCTCTTTCATGATATTGGCGAGATAATCATCTACCGTAATGTCGCTTCCTGACACTTTGATAATGCTCTCCAATCGGGCATAATGTTCATTACTGATGGCTACCGGAATACCTTTGCCATTTCTCTTACTGTTCTTTCTCAAAAACTTTTCACGATAATTTTTTGTCTTCATGTCTTTTCTTTTTTATAGGTTATTGTATGATTTGATATGTCTGTTGAATGATTCGGCTACATCATTCTGGAATTGACCGAAATGGTGAGCCATCACATTGTCGAGATAATCCGCTATGGTTATTTCGTTCTGTCCGATTACCTGAGTTATCTTCAGAATACGGTCATGAAACTCCTTGCGGATATAGACCTGTTTCCCTTGTCTTGCCGTTAGTGCCGACTTACGCACGAAGGTTTCTTCGAAATCCGACTTCACGCCCTTTCTCTTTCGTTCGGGTTCTTCTTTGGGACTTTCTTTTTTTGTCGGAATGTCAGACTTCTTTTCCTGTCCGGTCTGGTCAGACACCTTTGTATCTCCTTCAAGGCTTCTTGCGTGTGGAGGTATGCTGTAATCATCTTCTCTGAATGAGTTGATGATAAAGCTGGTGTCAATATCTTCTACTCTTGTCTTCTTTGCCATAGTCTTTACTCTTTAACGATTTCAAGAATCTCATCCACTAACTTGTCAATGTTACTTCCCCGTACCAATGTTTTGTCAGCAGGAAATATAGTAGAACGAAAAACGGCTTTACGCTCGTTGGCTACTTCCTTTCTGAAACGCTTGCTGTCGGGAAGAGCTACTTTGAGAATCGGCAGGGCGAACTTTGCACAAATCTGTTCATAGACACGATACAGTTCTGTCTTTTCTCGGCCGTCCACCATATTCCAGACAAGGTAAAGCCCCTTGATGTCCGATTTGCCTGTACTGATCATCGTTTCATTGATGACAGTCGCAAACTTGACAGAACTTTCCATTACTACACGGTCAGCGATAATCGGGCAGAAGATATAGTCCATTCGGGCGATGGTGCCGACCACCTCTGCATTGTTGATTGTGCCCGGCAAGTCAAAGAAGACAAAATCAATGTTCTCGTTCTTGCTGCAAAGGTTGTCCGCCGTCTTGATGGCATCTTCAGCTCTGCTGCACAATACGGGATAAGGTGACTTGTTCAAACGCTTGATTTGCTCATACGCCTGGACCTTGTAATGTTCATCCTCGACTATTGCCGCTCGGTCACGCTTACGCATGTCATGGATGCTGTACTGGGGAAAGTCGCAGTCTATGACAGCAACATTGTACCCCTTCACGTAATGCAGGTAACTGGCGACAATGACCGTGAGAGTCGTCTTACCTGCTCCTCCTTTTTGGGTGGAGAATGCCACGTACTTGGTTTTGCTCATTTTTTTTGTTTTTAATTGGTTCAACATATCTGAAGAATTTGCGTATTGACATCCGTACATACGCACGTTCATTCATTTACTTATTTATTCAATCATCGGTACGCATTTATGTATGGAAGACCATACCTGTTTGCGTGTTTATGAATGGTTGAATGAATGCCGGTAAGTGTAGATGTAAATCTGTCCGTTCTTCTGCACTTATGAATGTCTGTATTTGGGTTCATTCTTGCATTTATTCCTACATTCAAATGACCATTCAAAGGTGCTTTCATTCACTCATTCATCCGAATCACACTGCAAATAAAAAGGATTATTTTCATACTTACACCATCTTGAAACGCTGTTGCAGCATGTGGCACACATTGTTGTCTCTATGGCACAGTTCGTCTCTTTTTCAAGCACTTAAATCGCCATAATTTTGCACCCAA
>JAFTHS010000132.1 GCA_017457295.1 Paludibacteraceae bacterium
ATATCACCATAGAGGGTACAGAGCTTCTCCATACGGTCTGCAAAGACCTCGAACTTCGAGAGCATAGCCTCAAATGTTCTCGCTTCAATGTTTACAATTTCCATACATCTATATTTTTTAATTACACAAAATTTTCTTGTTCGCTCTGCTAAGATAGAGTAGGCTAAAGCACCCATCCAAGCATTTTGAAGATGTGGCAGTATGTGGCGTTCATTTGGCACTCTCTGGCGTCATTCTCCACTTCGCCCACATCGTTAATCTTAGCCATTCTCATTATTCGTTGTCATATCTTCACTGCAAATAAAAGCACGAAAAAGCATACTGCAATGGGTGTGTCCTCACGTGTCATAGGCTGACATATCGTTACATATTCGGTGCGGTAAATCGCCCCACTAAATCCAATCATATCCATCATTACAATCATTTTTCTTTTCGCTGTCATTCTGTTTTGTTGGTGCAAAGAAATATAGGAGTTATCACACTCCAATGGCTCATCGGACTTGTTGCAGTATATGGCGTAGTTCGTGGCACTTTAACAGCCTATTTCAATACTTATACTCATATATTCAGTAGAGTTATCACACCTACACACAACATTCACTAACTAAGCAACTACTGAAATAGGTCTCGCTTGCCAAAGAAAAAAATGGGGTTGGATGTAGGGATTCCCGACTTCTCGGACACCCTCTATCCAATCTCTTATTTGAACAGATTTTTCCACAAGACAAATTCAAATTAAGCCCTTATCTGAATCGGGCATAAGTGGCGAATCTATGAACTCTTCACCGTCAATCCACAGCAACAAATAGCAAAACATTTCAAAGCTATTCAATAGAATCCAATTGCTTGACCTACCGAACTATACACACTTACTTTGCTCACGACAATTGGTCAATGTGCGCACTGAGACCTGAGTGATAACATCAAAAATTGCAGATATGAAAAAGACCGAAACAATTGAAAAGAATGCTTCGACTGAAATGTTCAGTCCAAGCGTATCGCCATCGGCAGCGAGAGATGCCGAAATTAAAAAGAGTGTTGAATTGGAGTTGGCTAACTTCTCTCCTGAGACAAGTATTCTTGACCCTGTAATGGTGGATGAGATAGAGGGAACTCAACCATCGACTATAGTAGAGTCACCCGCCATTCAACGCAGAGTAAGTGGCAAGCAACGTAGGCTCTCATTGGAGGAGTATCGCAATGCCTATCTGAAAGTACCCGTCATTATCGACCGCAAACCTGTATTTGTCAGTTGCGAGGTAAGGGATAGACTTGAAGATTATGTACGCAAACTCGGAGGTCGAAAGATGAGTGTTTCGGGCTTGCTTGAGAACATAGCCCGTCAGCACCTCGACACCTACGATGCCGACTTTGAGCAGTGGAGAAAGTTGTAGCCAATTACCTGCTTTCGAGATGTCGAGAAAGCTATGAGTACAGACCAACTGTTCGTGGTCACTTATGACAGTGAGCAGTTGCTAATCAAGACTGAAAAAGCAGTCTGTATCATCGAAAACCGTCAATGACGGTGGACGTAGCAAGACCTTTGTCTTGGGGTGTAGCGAGGTTATCTTTCGGGATGCCGAAAATGTCGGACGAGCCGCCATCGCACCCGAAAAACCTCGCTCCACTCCCAAGTGGAGGCAATCCGCTCCCGATGGTCGCAGATTGTGAAAAGCCGAATTGAAAATCAATAACCAAGTAAAAAATCGCAATGATGAATAATAAGAAAACAAACAAACCCAAGCC
>JAFTHS010000012.1 GCA_017457295.1 Paludibacteraceae bacterium
TCCTACCCAACTGAGCAGCATCTTGTCGTTACGCTTGTACTGCTTGAATGGCAACATACAAAGGAATACCGCTATAGGGCGTGAGATGAAAATCATCACAATACTGATAATCAAACATGGCAGCAAGACCTCTAATTGGAATAACTCATGCGGACGCACCATCAAACCTAAGACAAGGAAAATAACTAACTGACTCAGCCATGTCAGTCCATCGAAGAAACTGCGCGTTTGGCGTTTACGAGTGAACTTGCTATTACCAATCACCAGACCACCGATATACACTGCCAGATAGGTGTTACCCTTTAGGAAATAGGTAATACTAAAGATGAAGATACATGCTGTAAGCACCATAAGAGGATACAGTGACTCGTTGCCAAGGTCCGCCTTGCGCATGATACTAACAATACCTTTACCAAAAATAAAACCAAGAACCGCACCCATAATCAGCTGAATAACAATATCCTGTATCACAGAAAGCGCTGTCACTTGATGGCTGGTTGCAGTCACAATACCAATCATAGTAGTGGTAAGCACATACGCCATAGGGTCGTTGGCACCTGACTCCAACTCCAGCAACGGACGAAGGTTGTGCTTAAGTCCTATTTTGTTGGTACGAAGAATAGAGAATACCGAAGCAGAGTCAGTGGATGACATCGTGGATGCCATTAGCATTGCCACAGCAATACTCACACTTGCCACTGAATGTAGCCAACCGAAAACATAGTAAGTAATCACACCTGTCACGAGCATGGTGATTAGCACACCGATAGTCGCTAAAGTTAGACCAGGCACCATCACAGGGCGGATATCCGAAAGTTTGGTATCCAAACCACCCGAGAAAAGGATAATACACAACGCGATTGTGCCAATGGCTTGGGCAGAGCCCACATTCAGCATATAACCCACTCCGTCGTCGTTGATGAGGCGTCCGATACCGTCAGGACCGAACAACATACCCACTGCCAAGAAGAGCAACAGAGCAGGTACACCAAACTTATAGCCGATTTTGTCGGTAAAAATGCTCGCAAAAAAGAGGAGCGATAGTACGAGGAGAATGAGTTCTACTTGCATGTTTTTTTATAAATGATGTCGCCTGTTGGCGAGGTTGTGTCTCTTCGCCCATTGGGCGACATTACTTCGGCTTATCCGACATTACTCTACCCCAAGAATCTGCTTGATAGCTTCTTGCCAGTAGTCTAGTTCATGGTAGCCCTGAGCAATACGTGGACCGCCTTCCATGGGGCAGAAGACTACCGTAGGATAACTGCGCACACCAAATAACGCAGCCACTTCGGGCTCTTTCTCTGCGTCTAACGTATAAACATAGACCTTGCCTTCGTATTGTTTGGCTACTTGCTCCAAAATAGGATGCAATTTCTTGCACCAACCGCACCATGTGGTGGAGAAATCAATCAAACAAGGTTTATCACCGATGTATTTCCATTGGGGTTGTTGACCCGATGAGAGATCGTATTTACAAACTTTCGCCTTAAAATCAGCAGTAGAGAGATAAGTCAATCCCTCTGCCATGGATATAAGGGAAAGAAATGTCATTAAAATAGTAAAAATGAATCTTTTTCGCATAATTTTAGGTATTTGGGTGCAAAGTTACAAAAAAAAATGTATATGTGCAAAAAAATTTTTTTTTATTGCCATATGCCACATTTTTTTGCAGGAATTTCGGGGGAATACGCAGCAGGCGGAGTCCGAAGTTACAAAAAAATCGTAACTTTGCAAACTTTTTGATAGAAGCATGTTAATTTCTGACTTTCATACAACATTAGTACCTCTCTTGAGCTGTGTACCAAAGCAACAGATTTTTGTTTTTGTGGATGCCAATACTGCAGAGCATTGCCTGCCTGTCGTGGTAGAAGAATACCCAGTTTTGCAATCAGCGCCAGTGTTAGTATTGCCCGCTGGAGAAGAAAATAAATCGTTGCACACGGCGGAACTAGCATGGAGTTTCTTGTTTGAACATCATGCTACGCGCCAAGCAGTTGTTATCAATATAGGAGGTGGCATGGTGACTGATTTAGGTGGCTTTGTAGCATCCACCTATATGCGTGGTATTCGTTGCATCAATATTCCTACCACACTATTGGCTATGGTGGATGCCTCATCAGGAGGCAAAACAGGGCTCAACTGTTGTGGCATAAAGAATGGGGTGGGCACTTTCTCTCAACCAATGGAAACACTAATCTATCCTGCTTTTCTATCAACGCTGTCAAGTCAAGATTTATTGAGTGGATTAGCAGAAATGATTAAGCATGGATTGATAAGAAGTGAAAAACATTTGCGCGACTTGATGGCCTTGCTGCCCGATTTAGATTTGCAATACTCAAGTGTTATCGAAGATAGTATCGCAATAAAAAAAGCCATTGTTGATGCCGATTTCAAGGAGAATAATATACGTAGAGCTCTAAATTTTGGTCATACTATCGGTCATGCCATAGAAGAAGCATATGCTGCAGAAGCGAATGCCATAGCGCATGGATATTGTGTCATGTGGGGAATGGTGGCAGAATTGTATCTCAGTGTAATCAAACTAGGATGCCCTCGTTCTGTGCTCACTGATATGAGCCATTTGATGATAGAATATTATGGACGACCAATGTGTAATTGCCGACAACGTGAGCAATTGATAACGTGGATGTTACATGACAAGAAAAACTTTGTAGCGTCAAATGGAAGCGATAGCCAACCACAGATCTCTTTTACCTTGCTTCGTGATATTGGTTGTCCTATAGTAGATCAAGTGGTTTCGAAAGAAGAATTGAACGAAGCGTTGGAATATCTGTTCAGTCTTTAGGAGAATTGATGTACTCCGCTATTGTGATTTGATTGACTAGTGTACGCTCTTTATCAAAAAACCACCCCCATTTGTTGAAATAGCGACACATGTTTATAATATGTATCCACAACATTTTGAGTGATTTATATGATCCTCGTTCGTGATTATGGATAATAGTAACATGTGGAAAAAATACGGTCAAATAGTTTTGATGAATACGTCGAGTCAGGTCTATATCTTCGGGGTACATAAAGAATCGCTCATCAAACAATCGCGCCTCTTGGACCGCTTTGGTCCGCAAAAGCATGAAACATCCACTTAGATAGGGAATATTCATTATTTTGTTGTATCCAGATTGGCGTAATTCATATTGGTTATTACGCTTCCTTGTCCAAGATTTAGGCAAGAATCGTCTGCCAAACACATCGAATGGTGTGGGCAATAACTTGCATAGATATTGCAATTCGCCATTGGGATAAATCACCCTGGGAGCTATTAAACCTATTTCTTGATGTTGTAGAATAAACTGCAGTAAAGTTGTAATTACATCAGATGTTACTACAATATCTGGATTGACCACCAAATGAAAAGGAATATCATCATATATACTTTCTCGAATGGCAATGTTGTGTGCTGCCCCATACCCCAGATTTTGGTTGTTGAAGATATATTTTACTTGATTGGATAAAACTGGTGGCTCTTGCAAGGTAGGTGAATTGTCAACCCAATAGATACGTCGAACGTGACTGCATTCCAGCAGCGCACGAGTAAGGGTAGTTACTTGCTTCCAATCGGGATTATATAGAACGATAGATACGTTTAGCATCCTTCTGGCAAGAATTCGTTTAGTTTATCTTTGTATAATTGAATAATAATCTTTTCATCATACATTTGAAGAACTCGCTCTCTTCCATTGTGTCCAAAGACTTCTCTAACTTCATTGGACAACGAGAGCATGTGCATCATACAAGCAATCAAACTACTGGTATTTTGTGGCTCACATAAGAAACCATTAGTGCCATCAACAACTATCTCTCTACATCCTGGCACATTAGAAGCAATAATTGGTCTTTCCATAGCTGCAGCTTCTAGCAAGACACGCGAAACACCTTCTCTATAGGAGGGTAATACAATGCAATGTGCTTGTTCTATATAAGGTTGCACGTTTGATGTCTCTCCTAAGTATTTGATAGCTCCCGATTGCTCCCACTCACTCATTTGTTGGCTATTGACAGATGCTGGATTATTAGCACCCAATTGTCCGAGAATCTTGAATTGTACTTTTGGATATTGTTTCTTTACCACTTTTGCGGCTTCTACAAATTCGCCTACTCCTTTATCCCAAAGTACACGTCCTATAAACAAAAAACTGAAAGGGCAATCGGGTGACTTGATAGTGGATTTATATTTCTCAAGATTCACTCCTTCACCATTTATGAGGCGTGTTTTGAATTGAGCTACAATATTCTCTTCCACGAAAAGTGTCTTGTCATCTTGATTGAGAAACCAAACCTCTTTAGCTCCTCGCAGTGAAAAACGATACAAACATTTTGCAACTCGATTAATCCATCCTTTGCGAATAAAAGTGTAACCTAATCCTGTTATAACCGAGATTTGAGGAGTCTTGGCTAATCGAGCAGCCCATCCACCATAGATAGTTGGTTTAATAGTATAGTGAAAAATAAAATCAAATTGTTCTTCTTTGTATATTTTCTTTAGGGTAGTAACTAGTTGCAAATCTACGAAAGGATTCATTCCTTTGCAATCAATATCAACAGGAATTAGGCGTATTTGATTTTGCTTAAGGGCAGTAATATCACTGTCTTTTGGGGCTATAACCACTACTTCGTGTCCAAGATGTGCTAACTCAGCCATTACTCCTAATCGGAAGTTGCACATGGTTTGTAAACTATTGCCTACAAATGCTATTTTATGTGACATAATATTCAGATAGTTTGTATTATTTGTTGAATTTGGTTACTCGTTTTTTCCCAGCTATATAAGCTCAGTCGTCCTATTTGTTTGGTAATAAGCTCACTATAATCATTTGTCTTTACAAATTGTACTAGCGTATTAGCAATGTTTTCAATATCGTAAGGATTAAAGTATATTGCAGCATCACCTGCCACCTCAGGCAATGATGCCTGGTTGCTTAATAGTAGCGGTATTTTGTAGAAATAAGCCTCAAGTACTGGAATTCCAAAGCCTTCACTGAGTGATGGAAATACTAAGGCTTTTGCCTGACGAAAAAACTCGGCTAATTGCTCATCGCTCAACCATCCAGTTAGTTGAATTGTTTTTTTTGTGCGATTAAGTTGTTCTATCTCACGGAGTTGCTCTGGCTTAAACATCTTTGTGTTTCCTACAATGACAAATCCCCATCCGTTTGGTATGTCGTTTTGACAATGCTTAATCGCTGCAATCAGTCGTGCCAGATTCTTATGACCACGTGAACTGCCAACATATAGGATATATTCTTGAAAATCTGCACTGATGGAGACCTCATTTGTTGGCAAAGCATTACTCAAAAGATGTTCCCACCCCTCATAAATGACATGGATTTTATCCTCAAACTGTTTACCATAGCATCGAATAATTTCTGATTGAGTATATTTGGATACCGCTACAACCTTTCGTGCTCGTTTTAGTCCGATTTTTACTACCCAACGTAGGTACCATCGTTTCAAACTACTAAATCGTCCGAGTTGTTCTGGAAATTGTTCGTAAATGAGGTCATGAATTACATACACTGCTGGTAGTCGTAATGCAATAGGATATTGATTACTTGGAATAAATGCTGCATCGAAAGGAGTATGAGTGCGCAAGTAACGAGCAAATTGTATATCTCTCAAAGGTCCTATTGGAGCGATATTTGCTTCTTCAATTGCAATACCTTTATCTATAAATCGTTGAAGATAGTTTGCAGGGCACTCATCGGGGCGCAGTAAAAGAGTGTATTTGTTTTTCGTACAATCCAAATGCAACACTACATTCAGAATGTATTGTGTTAGTCCGTCTATACGACGCGACATGGTGGTGCCATCTATGAGTATATGTTTCATATATATCGTCTTATGAGCATCTTGATTAAGAGCAAGATGGTGGAATCAAAAAGTTGAAAGTGATTTTTGCAGATGCAGTATACGCGCTTAATATAGTTATATTTAGGCATTTCCAAAAACACGTGTATCACATGTTGGTCTTCCAATGTGAGTTTTTGCTTAAAATGTTCAACAAATGCACGCAATCCTTCCAAATGTGCTTGGCTAACCAATGGTATAGAGCGATTTTGCCACATCAATATGATTTTCCTGCGAATACTACCTGGGGCATTTCCTGTTACGTTACTCTCATGTTGACGATAATACATTAATGACTGATGTAGGTAATGCACTTCTCCAAGCGTTATTCCTAATAATAGTAATACATGGTCATGCATGGCATATTCCTCTAGAGGCTGACGTAGCAATTTGCACATACGTTGATTAAATATTGCAGCAGCGCCTTGAATGCCTGTATTGAGAAATAGTGTTTGCCGTAGGGTGGTTGGAAAGGTCAATGTGTTTTTATCTGAAATAATTCCTTGCTGAGGATTCCAAAGGTATGCATTTGAATAAACCACTTGCGGTACATCTTGATTATACCGACTGATTTCGGTAAGCATATCCTCCACTTTGCTAGGCAACCAAATGTCGTCTTGATCGCAGAACATAGCAAAGTCAGCAGTAGAACAATCTACCAAATGTATAAAATTACGTGCAACTCCTAAATGTTGCACACCGTCTTCTACTAAAACGATACGTTGATCTTCTTTTGAGAGTCGATGTAAAATGGCTATGGTTGAGTCTGTTGATCCATCATCGTGCACCAATAAACGCCAATCAGTATATGTTTGGTTGATGATGCTACGCACTTGTTCTTCTACAAAAGCTTCGCCATTATATGTCGCCATTAATATATCAACCATTGCGTTTAATCAGATTAGAAAATAGGTTATACTTACTAATGATAAACGGCAGTAATGCGGCTACAAGATACTGGATATTTTGCGACAAAACTGTAAAAAATGTATCACCAATAAACTGCATTACAATACTTCCTGCTAAGATAGCGTACAATATCAGCGCAAAGTCGCTATTGTCTTCCGAAGTCTTAAATAAGTAGCCAAACAACAACCCTAATATGACTGCAAACACCATTACACCCGTTTTCCCAAAGTCTTTGTAGAACGGATACAATGTCGTATATGTGTTCGATCCGAATACAAACTCTCCTACTTCCACGCGTTTGAACTCCAATATTGGGTCCACTGGCTTAGTGTGTCCGCCATCTATGGCAGATTTTAAGGCATAGAACAATCTAAATGTATTCTCGCCCCAATGTTCGGCAGATTTAGGTTTCAGGTTGGTATTTAGGTTTCCTAAACTACTTGTTAAATACAATGCGGCAAATTTCTTTGGTGTGGTATATGAACCACGTATAGTCTGAATACCAACGAATAGAAATATCATCACTACTCCGCCTATCGCTAAATGCCAAAGCTTCAGTATCTTGCGGCGTGTAAGAATAATCGCGCTTGCCAAAAATAGAATCATAAAATTCATCTTACCCATCGATATAAACGCGTAAAACAAGTTTATGAAAAACAACAGTACTACACGCCCCAGATTCTTTTTGCTCACTACTTGCAATTCCATGATATAACTCACCATCCAGAATATCACAAAGAATCCTGTGGTTCGTATACCATTATTTCCTGCCACGTTGGCATCGCGTAATGCGCTAAACGGGTTACCGCCGCTGCGAGCCACTACCAGCAGTACAGAAAAGACCATCAAGGGCAATGTGAATAGCGACAAGTAATAATATATGTCACGCGCAGTCACACTGGTACGAATATCTTTGAAAATCGGTTTTATATATACTGACTGTACGCACCAAGATGGAATACAAAACAATGCCAACCAGCAGGTTATTACCGAGCATGTCTCATTCGTAAGTGGGTGCAAACCGTGATCTATCCAACGATATGCCAACAGACTTACCAACCATATACCGCTAGCCAACACCGATGGAGCGTACCAACGATGGCGTGCAAATAAGAGACTAAACGCAAACAATAATATGCAGATTACTATCAGTTTGGTCATGGTGTTTTTATAGTCATTCATAATGACCCCGCAAAGGTACTACTTTTTTTTGATATATCAAAAAAAAAGAGCCCAAAACTGTGTTTTGAGCTCTAATCATAGGCAAAAACCTATTTTTTTTGATTACTCAGCAGCCTCAGTTGCTTCTGCTTCTGCAGTAGCAGCTTCTTGAGCAGCCTCTACGGCAGCAGCAGCGAGTGCATCAGCAGCCTCTTGGCGCTTCTTTGCTACCTCAGCAGCTTTAGCCTTGTTGGTCTCTACTTCTTGAGCGAGCAATGCTTTTGCAGCAGCAGCTTTCTTGTCTGCCTCTGCTTGGCTGATCTTACCATTCTTAGCATCTTTTTGTGCTTTCCAAGCGTCGAAACGCTTTTGAGCCTCTTCTGCAGAGAATGCACCCTTAGCTACACCGCCGTTCAAGTGCTTCATCAGCATAACGCCCTCACCAGAGAGGATGTTGCGAGCGGTCTCTGTAGGTTGAGCACCTACGTTTACCCAGTACAATGCACGATCAAATTTCAAATCTACGGTTGCAGGGTTGGTGTTTGGGTTGTAAGAGCCAATGCGCTCAATGATTTTGCCATCACGTGGCGAGCGGCTGTCTGCTACTACGATGTGGTAGTAAGCGTAGTCTTTGTGACCATGACGAGCCAAACGAATTTTTGTTGCCATTTGTTTTGTTGTTTGTGGGCTACAACTGCTCGAGTTGCCTGCCCCAGTTAATAATTAATGTTAATGGTACGCCTTTTACTCGAAAAAGCGTGCAAAGGTACTACTTTTTTTTCATTCCACCAAAAAATCTTTCTTTTTTCTGAAAAATCGTTGTGTTTTTTTTGAACAGATGCTTTTATATTTCAAAAAAAAATACTACCTTTGTCCCCTGAATTATATATTGGTTATTTTTGTTGAACCACAAAAGTTTTAGTGTACAAATATGAAATTTCTAGGTAATCTTGTTTGGCTCATTATGGGCGGTCTGCTCACGGCTGTGATGTATTGGTTTGCGGGATTGTTGATGTGCATCACCATTATTGGCATCCCATTTGGTGTCCAACTCTTCAAGATTGGCATGCTTTCTCTTTGGCCGTTTGGCCATGAGTTAATGCCCAAGTCTAATGATGGGGGCTGCATGCAATTGGTCTTCAATATCTTGTGGATTGTCCTTGGGTGGTGGGAGATTGCTTTGACGCACCTCACTTTCGGACTGATTCTTTGCTGCACTATCGTTGGTATTCCTTGGGGAATGCAGCATTTCAAGTTAGCCCTTGCCTCTCTCATTCCTTTCGGCAAAGAAGTAGTGTGATTTATCCCCACTTTTCTACAATGTCGTCCATTATTTGGAAGACTTCGGCTTTGGTATCTGCGCGGAGTAGGGCGATACGTGTTTGGCGGAAATCATACAAACATTTGAAGGCAGGCGAAGCGGCAAAATGGCGACGGCTATGCACTATACCCTTGCGCTCATCGCCAATCCATTGGATGCTGCGCTCTACGTGTTCCTTCAGTATATCCACGCACCATTGCATGCTGCGAGGAGATAGCAATTCACCCGTTGTGAGGTAGTGCTGCATATCTTCGAAAATCCAAGGGCAACCGAAAGTAGCCCGTCCGACCATGATAGCATCTACTCCGAATTCATCGAAGCATTTCTTTGCTTGTTCCGGAGTGGTGATATCGCCATTGCCGATAATAGGAATGTGAATACGAGGGTTGTTCTTCACTTCTCGAATCAGCGACCAGTCCGCTTCGCCACGATACATCTGCGAGCGTGTGCGGCCGTGGATAGCCAATTCGGCAATACCGCAGTCTTGCAGGGGCTCTGCAATATCGGTTATAATACGATTGTTGTCATCCCAACCCAAACGAGTTTTGACTGTAACTGGGGTATGAACTGCCTTCACTACCGCGCGAGTGATATCTAACATTTTAGGAATATCTTTCAATAGTCCTGCACCTGCTCCTTTTCCTGCCACTTTCTTGACAGGACAACCAAAGTTTATATCGATGAAATCGGGCTTTGCTTGCTCCACAATACGTGCTGCATCAGCCATGCTTTCGGGTTCGCGACCATATATTTGTATGGCTACAGGGCGCTCCTCATCGCTAATCTGCAATTTGCGCGTGGTGGATGCCACATCGCGTACGAGGGCATCGGCATTCACAAACTCGGTATATACACGCGTCGCACCAAACTGCTTGCAGAGCAGGCGGAAGGCAGGATCGGTGACATCCTCCATGGGGGCGAGGTATAATTGATGGCTCATATGTTTGGATATTGGACGCCCTACGGGCTATAGGGTACTGACTATGGGATGTTGGCTATGGGTTATTGGGTAATGGTGGGGTAGGTGATACGGTGGTGGTTAATTTCGATGAGTTTTTGCTTAAAGACAATGCGAATGTCCTCAAGGTCTTTGAATGACAATTTTGTTTCGGCAAACTGTCCGTCCGCCACTTGTGCATCAATCATCTGATCTACCATAGTGGAGATACTATCTTCGGTCAGTTCGTTGAGTGTACGTGAACGTGCTTCGATGGCATCAGCCATCATGAGGATGGCTGCCTCTTTGCTATGAGGTTTAGGACCAGGATATGCATAGTCTTCTTTGCGCACGTCTTGTGCTGTCTTGCCTTGCTCTTTGGCTTGATTAACAGCCGAATTATAGAAATAGCGTGTTACTGATGTGCCGTGGTGGGATTTGATAAAGTGGATAATCACTTCGGGCAAACGGTGCCTACGTGCAATGCGTTCTCCGTCTGTAACATGCTCAATAATCACTTTGGCAGCTTCGGCATATGGCATTGACTGAAGGGGATTGTGGTCTGTCTGGTTTTCGATAAAATATTCGGGGTGTGCCATCTTACCTATATCATGATATAGCGCGCCCGTGCGCACGAGTAGCACTTTTGCTCCAATGCGTTTGGCAGCTTCGGTAGCAAGATTGCTGACCTGCAACGAGTGTTGGAATGTACCAGGTGCTTTCTCTGCGAACTCCAACATGAGATTAGAATTAACATTAGTGAGTTCGACAAGCGTGATATTGCTTACCAATCCGAAGGTGCGCTCGAAGAGGAAAATCAATCCGTATGCACAGATAACCAATACAGCATTGATAGCAAAATAGATATAATAGCGGTATTCCACATTCATTATATCGCCTGTTACCAACATGGTAGTGGCAGTATAGATAATACTATAGATGAGGAACAAGAATAGTGCTGTTTGTGCCAATTGTGCGCGTTGGGTCATGTCGCGCAAACTGATTACAGCCACAATGCCCGCAATAGCCTGAATCGATATGAATACATAAGGTGCAGGGGCTGCAATAGAAACAATAAATGTAGTGATGAGATGGATAAAGATAGCCGTGCGAGAGTCATAGAACACGCGCGTGATGATAGGCACCCATGCAAAAGGAATCAGGTAGATAAGCCCTACTGCCGTATGTTGCAATACTACGAAGGAGATGGCGATAATAATGCCCATCAATATGCAAAAGAACAACGTGTTACGCAGATTGTCCAATAACTTGCGGCGATAAGTATGGAGATATAGTACGAAAAGAATAATCAGAAAGATAATGTATGCCGCTATACCAATGGTGGAAGTCAAGGATTGGCGGTGTGATATATTCTGCTCTTTTACTGTTCTTCGGAGCGACTCAAGAATCTGGTAGGTGCGATCTGATACGATTTCACCCGTGTCAATAATCTTCTCTCCTTGTTGTACCATGCCTTGTGTGAGGGAGATAGAAGATAGCAGGTTCTGACGCATATTCTCCGATGTAATTGAGTCATATTGCAAGTTTGGGCGTATATTTTGTGCTGTGGCTTCGTATGCTGTCTTGGGAGTGTACAATTGGGACACTGGAACCTGAGTGGCCACTCGATTATCAATCACAGATACATTGGTGCACCCCATGGAGCGCAGTTTATCCATTTCGGCTAATGGGAGCACATAAATAGCGTGTTGCTTTGCTGTTGTGTCAAGTGTGTAGCATGGTGTATAGTCACGCAACACTTCTTGGCGTTCTATATCCAATTGGGCTTCCGTCTTGTATATGGCAAAATTGGATTCTGCGGTTACAAGGCCGTATGCCCACGGTTGCCCTATTTCAAAGTGGTATTTGAATGGGTTGCTATACTTAGGTGCTAAATAGATAGATAGTGCAGCCAAAGCAGCAAAGGATAGTACCTGTAAAGAAATGCGAATGGAAGACTTCATTGGATTATGAATTTTGAATTGTGAGTTATCTTTTTTTAGCAAAGAAGGATTGCATTAGTTCGCGGCATTCGGGTTCTAAAACTCCCGATGAAATCGTGCATTTTGGATGCAAAGCGTTAGGTGCAAAGACGGTAAAGCCGCGTTTTTCATCCGCTGCTCCATACACTACACGACGTATTTGCGCCCATCCGATAGCACCTGCGCACATGACACATGGTTCTACGGTAACGTATAGGGTGCATTGTGGGAGATATTTGCCTCCGAGAGTGTTGGCCGCTGCGGTAATGGCTTGCATCTCGGCATGAGCTGTGACATCAGCAAGGGTTTCGGTAAGGTTGTGTCCACGCCCTACTACTTGCCCCTCTGCCACAATCACACACCCTACAGGTACTTCCCCCATAGCGTATGCTTTTTGCGCTTCTGCTAAAGCCAATTGCATATAACGGCTGTCATTCTCCATATTTATTTCGTTTAATTCGCACAAAATCTCCAATCTCATCGGGATGTTGTTCGAAATGGTTGCCTATAACTACTATGTCTGCTCCAGCATCGAAAGCACGTATCATGGCTTCGGGTGTGCAGATGCCTCCTCCTACGATTAGGGGCACTTGCAGTTGCTTGCGTACCGCATGTATAATGTCTGAGGAAACGGGCGTTTTAGCTCCACTGCCTGCCTCAAGGTAGATGAGTTGCTTGCCAAGTAATTGTCCCGCTACTGCCGTTTGTACGATAGTAGATATGTCTGTTTGAGGTACGGATTGCGTGTTTGTTGCGATTTCAACGCTACTTTTGCGTCCTCCGTCAATGAGTAGATAGCCCATTGGAATAGTCTCAATACCCGACTGAAGTATGGTAGTAGCCATCTGGATATGTGGCTCGATAAGCAACTGCGGAAGGCGCGAGGTGAGCACCGATAGGAAGAGTAGTGCGTCAGCTTTTGCGGTGAATTGGGTGATATTGCCAGGGAAAAGTACAATAGGTCGTGAAGTATGTTTTCGCAACTCTTCCACACAAGTGTCGCATTGATTGCCCGTGCTGCCTCCTACAAAAATCAAGTCTGGCAGCGAGAGGAAAGGATATAGCGCTTGTACCGAAGATTGTTTTTCGGGGTCAATGAGCAAAGCCAACAGTTTGTGTGATTGGGCTTGCGCTGTGCGTATTTGCTGAATTACTGCCATTTCATCGATTCTATCAGCATGCGTACATCGTGGCGCATGTAGTCGTATATGGGGGCTAATGAGTCTTGGTTGGGGATTGTGTTGCAATAGACCGAACCTCGGAAGAAATGTTCGGTGGAATCGGTCAAAATGAACTGAAATGGTGATGCTGTGTTGCCATGTAGTTCGAAATATACTCCATATACTCGTTCGTCGGGATTAGCGAACTCTTGTTCGGGAATAGCAGAAGCAATAGTGCTATGGCTGAATAGGAACTCTTGTGCGTCACGAGAAAGTATGCGGAGGTTGTTGTTGATAGGTTTGTAGCTACAGTGGATAGTAGTGTTGAGGGTAGGATAGTGGATGTCAATCCAATACTTATCGCTATCTTTCTCTAGAGGGTGTACCTCTGCATTGGTGGATAGTCGGAAAGCATATGGATAGTGGTTTGGAGCATACCATGTGTAGGCCGTATCTGGGATGTCGATACGGAAGTATCCATATGGTTTGGGTACAGCAGGTTTGCTACAAGATACGAATCCCAAAGTCAATAGAAAGAGCAGTATGTATATACCTCGCCTCATAAAAAACATATCAGCAGGCAAAGGTACTGCTTTTTTTGCAAATTTGCAAATTTTAGGTATGCGATTTATCTTTTTTGTCCAGAGATGGTGAAGGTTGCACCATCACGGAAAATAAGAATTTGGTTGTTTTGAAGACACTTTTTTCCGTTGAAATCGGAAGAATTGGACATGTTGTTGGGGTTGGTAGAGGTGTTTTCGATGTCGGTAGTTGGTGGAGTGGGCTCAATGAAATTGAAGAATTCGCTCCAATAAGGGGCAGTCTGATAGCGTTCGGTGGCATTGAGCGGAATATAAATAGGAATAGAGCGATCTACACTATCAAACGTGTGTTCATAGATAGTAGGAGGAATGGTGTCTTGCAAAGAAATATAGGATAACGAGGAGCAACGACTAAACGCACTGTCGCCTATCGTTTGTATGCTATCACCCTCAAAAACGAGCGAATCCAACGATGTGCAATTGAGAAAAGCACCTGGACCAATCATGTGTACTTTCTTGGGAATAGAAATACCGCCGAGATCCGTAGCATAGCACAAGAGAAAATCGCCAATTTCCTCCAATTCATCGGGGAAAAAGTAGGTTTTAATCTTCTTAGGTGTGGTATTATATTTGCCATATAGACGCTTGTCGTAGGCATGAGAATCATCGATATATGAACGATTGAGGAAACTGGCGGAAGCATAGCCATACGTAACGATAATGGTATCAAGCGCATCATTATAGGCGATCATACGGGTGATGCCTTTAAAATAGCGAAGATTGTAGCAATTATAGAGTATGCCATTTTCGGATTCAGCATAGCCCTCACCCTCGTACTCAAAGCGCAAAAGAGATGGCATTTGAGCGAAAGCATCTCTGCCAAACTTCTTGACAGAGGCAGGGATAACAACTTCGGTAAGTTCTTGTTCTTCAAAAGCATAACTGTCAATCGAAGTGATGCTGTCGGGGAAAGAAACAGAGGCGATGGTGATGTTGTTATTGGTGGTCCATGCAGGATACTTGTATAGTTGCATTTTGCCCTTCCCCGTAATGTCGAGATGGCGGGTTTCGGTATCAAAAGACCAATAAAGAGAATCACCACAAGCACCTGTGATGGTGTCTGCCCAAAGCGATATGCTCAGTAGGCAGCAAATGGATAGGTATATTGTTCGAAGCATCATAATCTGTTGCAAAGGTAATATATTTTTGCGAATTACACAAATAAACTACGAAAAATCATATTATAACATCCTTTGCATTAGGGTGAAAATTGCTGTTTGTCTTGTTTATCTACCGTATATCTACCGTATATCTATCGTATATCTAACGTGTATCTATCGTGTATCTATCGTAATATACAGCATATAGCAGGCAGATGATTTTTGTAGAATTACGCTTTTTTGAAAAAGATTTTCGCGTGCGCTTGCGTATATGAAAAAAAAGTAGTATCTTTGCAGGCTAATTGGAGAAATAGGCAGTATTTTTGAAGAAAACAACATAAACAACAAGTCAAAGTGGATTCAATAAACAAAACTATATACATACCATGAACAAAAACAATTATTGTGTAATTATGGCAGGAGGCGTGGGCAGTCGCTTCTGGCCATTTAGCAGAAATCAGAAGCCAAAGCAGTTCTTGGACTTCTTTGGTACGGGGCGGAGTCTGCTGCAAATGACCATTGACCGCTTTCGGCCGATTGTTCCAATCGAGAACATCTTGATTGTAACCAATGTGCTGTATCGCGACCAAGTGCTGGAGCAGATTCCTGACATGAAGGCTGATCAAGTGCTTTGTGAGCCTGCTCGCCGCAATACTGCTCCATGTATCGCCTATGCTGTGGCGCGTATCCAAGCAATGGAAAAAGCAAAAAGCGCAGCACAAGACATAGGTAAAGCAAAGATTGTAGTGGCACCAAGCGACCACTTGATACTGCAAGAAGAGACATTTAGACAAACAATTCAACAAGGATTTGACTTTGTAGAAAGTAATGATGCGTTGCTCACTTTGGGCATGAAACCTACGCGCCCCGAGACTGGATATGGGTATATTCAGATGGGAGAGGTGGTTGAACACGATGATGAGCGAGCAAGTGTTGGCGAAGGTATTTGCAAAGTGAAAGCATTTACAGAGAAGCCAAACTTGGAATTGGCAAAAGTGTTTCTTGAGAGTGGCGACTTCCTCTGGAATTCAGGAATCTTTCTTTGGAGTTTGGAGTCAATTCGCACAGCGTTCAACGAGTTCTTGCCGGAAGTGGCGAGCAAGTTTAAAGAAGGTGCAGATGTGATGGGTACTTCTCGAGAAGATGAGTTTATCCAAGCGATGTTCCCGACTTGTCCGAGCATATCTATTGACTATGGCGTGATGGAAAAAGCGAAGAATGTGTATGTGATACCGAGCGACTTTGGCTGGAGTGACCTGGGTACTTGGGGTTCGCTATACGAGTTGAGCGATAAGGATGAGAATGAGAATGTGACACTTCACTCAGAGGCAACCTACTACGATAGTCATGGCAATATAGTGACCCTGCCCAAAGGACACTTGGCTGTGGTGCAAGGACTGGAGAATTGCATTGTGGCAGAGTCGGATGGCGTGCTGCTGATATGCAAACGCGATGCAGAACAGCAGATACGGCAGTTCTTTGTGGATGCCGAAATCAAACACGGAGGGAAGTTTAGCTGATTTACTATTTAACAACGTACTAAATTACGATTCTAATATATGAGTTATTTGAATTTTGATAAGACCTTGCTCATTAATCTATATCGCAGTTTGAGCAAAGAGATGATACGCACCAATCGTGCAGGAGCATACAACTCCACCACATTGGTTGATTGCAATACTCGTAAGTATCATGGTCAGTTGGTACTGCCATTGGCAGGGGAACTGCCCGAAAACAATTACGTGCTCCTGAGCAGTCTGGATGAGACTGTGATTCAACACGGTGCTGAATTTAACTTGGGTATCCACAAGTATGGTTGGAATAATTTCTCACCCAATGGACACAAGTATATTCGTGAATTTGATTGCGAAGTAATCAGTAAAACGACCTACCGTGTGGGTGGTGTGGTTCTGACCAAAGAACGTATGCTGGTGAGTTTTGAGCCACGCGTGCTGATTCGCTACACGCTGGTAGAAGCACACTCGCCAACTACTCTGCGCCTGAAGCCATTGTTGGCATTCCGCAGCGTGCACGAGTTGTCGAAAGAAAATGCGACTGCCAATGCCGACATGCGTGAGGTAGAGAACGGTCGCGCAAATAGAATGTATAGCCCGTTCCCAGAGCTGTTTATGCAATGCTCGAAGAAAGTGGAATATACCCATGCGCCTACTTGGTACAAAGATATAGAGTACTACAAAGAGCAAGAGCGCGGCTTTGAGTACAAAGAAGATCAGTTGGCTCCCGGATGGTTTGAGATGCCAATGAAGAAAGGCGAAAGTGTGATATTCTCCGCAGGTATCAGCGAGGTAAACACCAAGACATTGAAGACACTTTGGAAGAAAGAATTGGACCGCCGTGTGGCACGCAACAACATGTTCGGTTGCTTGAAAAATGCAGCCCAACAATTCTATAAACGCGAAGGCGACAAATGTTATTTGCTGGCGGGTTATCCATGGTTTAAGGCCTCAGCACGCGAAGAGTTTTTGGCTCTGCCAGGTTGTACAATGGGTATTGGTCGCCCCGAATATTGGGATGCAATAGTGAACAAAACCGCTGTGGAAGAAATACGTGCATTCATGGAAGGCAGACCTCATAAATTGGCAGGAATGGATGAACCCGATGCATTATTATGGTTTATTCATGCAATACAAGAGTATGCGGCATACACCTCGCTGGAAGAGGCCACACGATTGTATGGTCAGCTGATTATAGACATCATGCTGTTTATCCGCGGGCAACATCACCCACGCCTATTCTTGCATAGCAATGGTCTGCTTTGGGTGGAAGGCAAAGATCGTCCTGCCACATGGATGAACGCAGTGGAGGATGGTCGTCCGATTACTCCTCGCACAGGTTATGTGGTGGAGATAAATGCATTGTGGTACAACGCACGACTGTTTACTGCAACGATTCAACGCCAACTAGGCAAAGAGCAGATAGCAGATTTGATGGAATATCAAGCAGAGATTACAAAGGATAGTTTTGTAAAGACCTTCTGGAACGGCGTATATCTGGATGATTATGTGGACGGCGACTATCATAATAAAGAGGTTCGTCCGAACCAGATCATCGCAGCATCGCTTCCATACTCTCCATTAGACAGACGCCAATGCAAAGCTGTGGTGGATATTTGTACGAAAGAGTTGTACACCCCCAAGGGCTTGCGTACTATTTCGCCAAAGAGTGGCGACTATCGTCCTGAGTATATCGGCGGTCAGTTGGAGCGCGATAGAAACTTCCACAATGGTCCAGTATGGCCATGGACAATAGCAGCATACGCGATTGCGTATCTGAAAGTATATCAACATTCGGGCGAGAACTTTATCCGTCGTTTGTTGATGGGCTACGAGGCAGAGATGAGCGAACTGTGTGTAGGTACGCTGAACGAGTTGTACGACGGCAACCCACCATTCCGCGGACACGGCGGTATGAGTTATGCTCCAAGTGTAGCCAGTGTGATAGAAGTATGTAACACCCTTAAACAATACGAAGAAAAATGAAAGCACTGATGTTCGGTTGGGAGTTTCCCCCTCATATCTTGGGCGGACTCGGAACTGCAAGCTACGGTTTGACGCGCGGTATGGCGCAACAAGAAGATATGGAGATCACTTTCGTGATTCCAAAACCATGGGGCGATGAAGATCAGTCGTTCCTAAAGATTATTGGTGCGAATAGTGTGCCTATCGTATGGAAAGATAATGATTATGACTATGTGCGCCAACGCATGGAAGGTAAGATGTCGCCCGAAGAATACTACCATTTGCGCAATGGTATTCACTATGACTACTCGCGCATCGGTACGGATGATTTGGGTTGTGTAGGTTTCTCGGGACGTTATCCTGATAATCTGTTGGAAGAGATTGGCAACTACGAGGCCGTAGCAAGCGTTTTGGCACATAGTTTGGAGTTTGATATTATCCATAGCCACGACTGGCTGACCTATCCATCGGGGGTGTTTGCAAAGCAAATATCGGGCAAGCCGTTGGTTATTCACGTGCACGCAACAGACTTCGACCGTAGTCGTGGTAATGTAAACCCAACGGTGTATGCGATAGAGAAACGCGGTATGGATGAGGCAGACCATATCATGTGTGTGAGCGATTTGACACGCCGTACCGTAATTGAGAAATACGGTCAAGATCCTCGCAAAGTGAGCACTGTACACAACGCTGTGGAGCCATTGGCAAACCCAGAGGAGTTTGTAAAACATGAAAGAAAAGATAAGTTGGTGACTTTCCTTGGTCGTATCACGATGCAGAAAGGTCCTGAATATTTCGTGGAAGCAGCAGCGCGTGTATTGGCAAAGACCGATGGCGTGCGCTTTGTGATGGCAGGTAGCGGCGATATGATGAATAAGATGATTGATTTGGTGGCACAACGTGGCATTGCAGATAAGTTCCACTTCCCTGGTTTTATGCGCGGACGACAAGTGCAAGAAGTATTGGCAGATTCGGATGTATATATCATGCCGAGTGTAAGTGAGCCATTTGGTATTTCGCCACTGGAGGCCATGCAGGTGGGTTGCCCATCGATTATCTCGCATCAATCGGGTTGTGCGGAGATTCTCTCGCATGCTATCAAAACCGATTACTGGGATATAGATGCAATGGCAGATGCCATCTATGCCATCGTGAAGTACCCAGCTATGTACAAATCGCTGCGTGAGTTGGGTCGCGATGAGGTGAACAATATCAAATGGTATGATGCTGGACTGAAGGTACGTAGAATATACGATATGGTCATCAGCGGACATTAAGTAACTAAAAAATGTATAACTAAGAAAATAATAAAGTCATGAAAAATATTTGTTTTTGCTTTCAAATGCATGCGCCTTATAGTTTGAAGCGCTATCGTTTTTTTGAGATTGGTCAAGATCATTACTACTATGATGATATGCAGACCGAAGATCGTGTAGCATCGCTCATCAGTACATCGTATATGCCATTGTGCAAGACTTTGGCTGAGATGATTCGTTTGTCCAAAGGCAGATTCCACTGCGCGCTGAGTGTGTCGGGAACAATGTTGGAAATGTTTGAGCAATATGATCCCGAGATGATTGATGTGCTGAAAGAGTTGGCTGGTACGGGTTGTGTAGAATTTGTGGTAACTCCATACTCCTATTCGCTTGCAAGCGTTTATAGCGACACTGAGGCAGCAGAGCAACTGGTGAAACAACAGGCACAGGTAAAGCAACTATTGGGTGTAGAGTCCACTACTGCAGGATTGACAGAATTGTTATATTCCGATGAGATTGCTATTCAATTGCATAAGATGGGCTTCAAAGCTGTGATGACCGAAGGTGCAAAGCATATTCTGAGTTGGAAGAGTCCAAACTATGTATATAGCAGCAGTGCAGCACCTAAATTGAAAGTATTGCTCCGTAACAGCAATTTGAGCGACGAGATTGCATTCCACTTCTCTGACCCAGCATGGCATAACTTCCCAATGGATGCAGAGAAATATGCGAACACTTTGGCTGCATTACCAGAAGATGAACAAGTAGTGAATATTTGGGTGGGTGCAGAGACTTTTGGTATGCGTCAAGATGCTGCCACTGGTATCTTTGACTTCCTTAAGGCATTGCCATACTATGCTTTGGAACAAAGTATGGGCTTTATGACCCCAAGTGAGGTAGCAAAGAAAATAGCAGCGAAGGATGCGGTGGTAGTGCCTTATCCATTGACATGGGCTGGCGAGGCAAAGGATTTGAGTACATACAATGGCAATGACCTACAACAAGAAGCATTGCAAAAACTCTATGCCGTAGCTGAACGTGTACACCTCTGCCAAGACAAGCAACTGAAGCATGACTGGTTGATTCTGCAAGATGTGAACTACTTGCACTATATGAATCATATTGACCAAGGTGCTACACAATTTGAGTCGGCATATGACGCGTTCATCAACTATATGAATATTCTTTCCGACTTCTTGCAACGCGTGGAAGAGCAATATCCTACTACTATTGAGAACGAGGAATTGAACGAGTTGCTCAAGACCATTCAAAATCAAGAGAAGGAGATTGAGCGTCTTGAGAAGCAATTGAAAGAAGCCAAGAAGGAAGCGAAGAAAGACGCTCCTAAAAAGGTATGCGCTAAGAAAGCTGCGAAAAAAGAATAAGGTACATAGATGAAGATTAGACACATAATAGTGCTTGTGGCTATTATGTGCGGTGGTGTAGGTCTGTTTGCTGCAGAGAAATCTGTGCCTACTATCATGCGCACATGGCAATTCGATCCATGGACGGGTATCGCGGATACCCTGTCCATGGTAGATACATCGTATATGCATTTGCCTATGCGTGATGTGCTGAATGATTATTCTATATCCAACATCACCAATTCTAATCTCATATCCCCTACGCAGTCGCGCGTCTATTTTGATCGTGATCGACGTGCAGATTTCATCTTTGCAGATGCTTACACACCCTATATCATTGCACCAAAGAATGTGAAATTCTATCATACCACTACTCCTTATTCGAGTGTGGGGTATAAGAAAGGATTTGTAACTGACTTAGATCAAAATGATTTGAGTTTTATGTTCACGGGTAATGTAACACGTCGTACCAACTTGGGCATGACCATAGATTATTTGAACTCTTATGGGCGTTTCGCTTCGCAAGAAGGAAAGACGGTGTTTGGTTCGGTATTTGGTAGTTATAATGGTGATCACTACTCGCTGCAAGCAGCCTTTACATGGAATACATTGAGCAATTTTGAGAATGGTGGTTTGCTTAATCCAAGTGATTTGCAAGGTAATCTTGAGCCCGAAGACATGCCTGTGAAGATGCAGGGCATGTCAGCATTTCGTTATTTGTCGGGGTACTTGAATCACTATTATAGCATATGCGTAGAACGTGAGCGTAAGGTGAATTATCGTGAGCGTGATGAAGATGGCAATTGGGTGAAGAAAGACTCGATAAAGATTGAATACGTGCCTGTAACTACTTTCCGCCATGTGTTTGAGACGGTGGATGCTACTAAACGGTATGTGGAGAAACGAGCAAATCAAGGATATTATCCAAATATATATCGAAATCCTACCACTACCAAAGATACCGCATCATGCCTGACTATCAAGAACACACTTTCGGTGACTTTTGAGGAAGAGTTCAATACTTGGCTGAAATTTGGTGCTATGGTGTATGCTACAAACGAGGTGCAACGCCATATGTCGCCTATTGGGCAGGCAATAGAATTACCCGTATTAGGTGATTCTCCTTTCGGCTATCCTGATAGTCTATTTTTTCCATCTACTATGCATGCTATGCCTGACACGCTATATGGAGAACGTTGGACCAATAATACCTATATTGGGGCTGCTCTCTATAAGAATAGAGGTAAACATATTCACTATGGATTTGATGGTAATGTATGCTTACTTGGATATAAGTTGGGAGAGTTTCAGGTGAATGGACATCTGGATGCAGGATTCCGATTGGGTAAAGATTCTATGACACTCGCTGCCAAGGCATATATCAAGAATGAAACTCCAGATTTTTATCTCCAACGTTATCGTAGCAATCACTATCAGTGGGATAATGATTTTAGCAAAACATATCGTTTCTATGTAGGAGGGGAGGTAGCTTATCCGACCAAGTGGATAAAGCCCAAACTGAATGTGTCGTTTGAGAATATTACGCGGTATATCTATTTCGCAGAGGATGGAATTCCCCAACAGGTGGATGGTAGTATTCAGGTGTTGGCTGCTGATTTGCAATTGAATATCACTACACCGTGGGTGAATTTGGATAATAGTGTTGTGTATCAACACTCATCTTCTGCGGCTCTTCCTCTGCCTGCTTTGACTTTGTACAACAATTTGTACTATCATGGCACTTGGGTAAAAGCTCTGGATGTACAAATGGGCGTGGATATGCGCTTCTTTACCAAGTATTATGCTCCTATATTAAATCCTGCACTTGGACAGTTTTGTGTGCAGAATGCAGAACAAGTAGGCAATTACCCAGTGATGAATGTATATGCCAATTTTTATGTAAAGCATATTCGACTGAAGTTGTTTGCGCAATATCAGCATTTTAATGCTTCGTTTATGAATAAACAATATTTTGGAATGCCCAACTATCCTATGGCACCCGATATGTTCCGTGCAGGATTATCGTGGCATTTTTATAAATAAGATTAAGAACCTTAGTGCTATTGGAAATTATAGTTTAGATGTTAGAATTTATTTATGCAACAAACACCTAATTTACATACAATTCTTACTTATGCTCGCGAAGAAGCGGGTCGATTGGGCTGTGTAGAGATTATGCCCGATCATTTTATGTTGGGAATTCTTCGTTTGGAAGCAGGTAAGGCCTTTGAGCTGCTGATGCAGGCAGGTATGGACCCTGTGGCTTTCAAGCAAAAAATAGATGAACGTTTGCTACAAAGTGCTTCTACACAAACACAGAAGTTATCTCGTGCTAGCGAACGAATAATTCGTTTGACGGGAATAGAGGCGCGTAACTATCAAGCAGAGACTTGTGGATCTGTGCATTTACTGATGGGTATGTTGCGTGATCGTATCAATTTCCCCGCAATGTATCTTGAGCAGCAGCATGGCATTGATTATGAGTGTATAGAACGCTTATATCCTAAGCCAGATCCACTGCCACAAGGGGAACTGACCATGGAAGAAACTCCGCAAGAAAGGGAAACAACTATCCATATTTTTGGTCCAGAGGTGGGTGGTAAGAAGAAGTCTAAGACTGACACTCCTGCACTAACTAAATACGGACGTGACCTGACTTTGCAACCTGCTAAAGGAGAACTGGATCCCGTGATAGGCAGGCAAGTAGAGATAGACCGCGTTGTGCAAATCTTATCTCGCCGCAAGAAGAATAATCCTATTCTTATTGGTGAACCAGGAGTGGGTAAGTCGGCTATTGTGGAGGGCTTAGCCCTGCGTATTGCTGGCAAGGAGATTCCGATGCTAGAGGGGAAACGAATCATCTCGTTGGATATAGCTTCTATGGTGGCAGGAACTACCTATAGAGGACAATTTGAAGAGCGTATTAAAACTGTCATAAAAGAACTGAATGACCATCCTGAAATTATTCTCTTTGTGGATGAAATTCATACGCTGATAGGTGCGGGTAATGCGCAAGGGTCGTTGGATGCTGCTAATATTCTTAAGCCTGCATTGGCACGTGGCGAAGTGCAATGTATAGGTGCTACTACTCTGAGCGAATATCGCACTAGTATTGAAAAGGATGGAGCATTGGAACGTCGTTTCCAAAAAGTGATTGTACAGCCCACTTCATTGGATGAGACCTATACCATTCTGACACGGCTGAGCGATACCTATGCACAATTTCATCATGTGCACTATACGCCAGAGGCCTTGCGCGCTTGTGTGAACCTTACTGACAGATATATCACTGACCGTTATTTCCCAGACAAAGCCATTGATGCGATGGATGAAGCGGGGGCATGTAAAATGGAGATAAGGAAACAAGCATTGGAAGATAATAAGAGCGTAAATGATGAGTCGGCAGCTGCGGTGGAGATTACGGAGTCTGATGTGGCACGTGTGGTGAGCCAGATGTCGGGGGTACCCGTACAACGTGTGGCGCAAGCAGAGGGTGAAAGACTTCGACAGATGTCGGCGGTGCTTCAGCAGCGTGTGATAGGGCAGGATGAGGCCGTACAGAAAGTGGTGAAAGCGATTCAGCGTTCACGTATGGGGCTACGAGATCCTCGCAAACCGATAGGAACATTCTTTTTATTGGGTCCTACAGGTGTAGGCAAGACTCACTTGGCACAATGCTTGGCTGAGGAAATGTTCGGTAGTCGCAATGCGATTGTACGATTTGACATGTCGGAGTATATGGAGAAGCATACTGTCAGTTTGTTGGTAGGTGCGCCTCCAGGTTATGTGGCACATGAGGATGGTGGTAAACTGACTGAGGCGGTGCATCGTAAATCATATTCCATTGTGCTCTTTGATGAAATAGAAAAAGCACACCCTGACATATTCAATGTGCTATTGCAAGTCATGGATGAGGGGCGACTGACAGATCGTCAGGGGCATGTGGTGGACTTTAAGAATACTATCATCATTTTGACTAGTAATGTGGGAACGCGTCAACTTAACGATTTTGGTGCAGGCATAGGTTTTGGCGCAGATGATATGGATGCAAAAGCATCCGAACGTATGCTAACGAAGGCATTGCAACGAACATTCCCACCTGAGTTTGTGAATAGACTGGATAATGTGATTGTTTTTCATCGTTTGAGTGATGATGCTTTGGCACAGATTTTGCGTCTTGAATTAAACCCATTGTTGGCGCGTGTAGAGGCTATGGGCTATCAATTAGAGTTAACCAAAGAAACTCAGAACGAGATTTTGCGTCTTGCACGTGATACTCAATATGGGGCGCGTCCTCTCAAGCGTGCTATTCAAACATTGGTAGAAGACCCTCTGACAGATATGCTACTGGCAGGAGAAATAGATAATAAAATAATAAAAATATAACAACTATGGCAAAAGAAATTACAGATTCCAATTTCCAAGAGTTATTGGGTGAGGGTAAACCCCTCGTAGTAGATTTTTGGGCTCCTTGGTGTGGCCCATGTAAAATGATTTCCCCTATCATTGATGAGTTGGCGGAAGAGTATGCAGATCGTATCATTGTAGGCAAAGTGAATGTAGATGAGAATGATGAGACATGTGCTGCGTATGGCATTATGAACATTCCTACAATCCTATTCTTTAAGAATGGAGAATTGGTTCATCGTCAAGTAGGTGCGATTAGAAAACCTGATTTGCAAAAGCTTTTTGATGAACTTTTGTGATTTTTTGCAAAATAATTTGCTTATTTGGAAAAAAAGCAGTAATTTTGCACCCAAATTGCCCATATAGGCATCGGTTTTGTGTGCCTATAGGGGTAGTTTTGCGCGTATAAGTGTTAAAAAGGGCATCTCAAGAAGCGTTGGGTGTTGTGCTGCAACAGTCATTGTGTGAGATGGCCGAACGCGAGGGTCTGGTAGCTCAGCTGGATAGAGCAACAGCCTTCTAAGCTGTGGGTCTCGGGTTCGAATCCCGACCGGATCACAAGGTGATATAAGGATCACTGTATTAGTATTAATCATTAATTGTACTACATGCGTCAACTAAAAATTACAAAGTCAATCACTAATCGTGAGTCGGCTTCCTTAGACAAGTTCTTGCAAGAAATTGGACGAGAGCCGTTGATTACGGTGGATGAAGAAGTAGAATTGGCTAGACGTATCCACAATGGAGATCATGCCGCAGTAGAGAAACTTGTGAAAGCAAATCTACGCTTTGTTGTTTCAGTCGCTAAGCAGTATCAAAATCAAGGATTGAGCCTTCCTGACCTAATTGACGAAGGCAACCTTGGGCTTATTAAAGCAGCAGAAAAGTTTGATGAAACACGTGGTTTTAAGTTCATCTCCTATGCCGTTTGGTGGATTCGCCAATCTATTTTGCAAGCTCTGGCAGAGCAGTCGCGTATTGTGCGCCTTCCGCTGAATCAAGTAGGTTCGCTGGGCAAGATTAACAAGGCATACTTGCGCTTTGAGCAAGAGCATGAGCGTAAGCCGAGTGCTGAGGAATTGGCAGAGATCTTGGATATGCCGATTGATAAGATTGCTGATTCGCTGAAGATGTCAGGTCGTCAGGTTAGTGTGGATGCGCCTTTTGTGGAGGGAGAGGATAATAGTTTGATTGATGTGATGGTAAACGAAGATTCGCCTAATGCCGATCACATTCTTATCAACGAGTCGCTTTCTCGTGAGATTGATCGTGCGTTAGCAACACTGACGGTGCGTGAAGCCGATATTATTAGAAAGTTCTTTGGTATTGGTGTTCCTGAGAAGACGTTGGAAGAGATAGGTATAGAACTAGATCTTACACGTGAGCGTGTTCGACAAATCAAAGAGAAGTCTATTCGCAAACTGAAATCTAGTTCGCGTAGCAAGATCCTCAAGACATACTTAGGATAATTCAGGGCGTAATAAAAAAGGAGTTCATAAGTTGGACTCCTTTTTTTGTAGTGTTAATTTAAGATAATGTTACTTTGGATAGTTCGCGTTTGGCTTGTTCCGTAGATTGAAATTGTACGGCATGTATGCCGATATTTTGTGCAGCAATCACATTATTTACGTTGTCGTCGAAGAATACACACTCCTCTGGAGCAAGTTGATAGCGATTTAATAGAATATGATATATTTTGGCATCAGGTTTGGTCACTCTCTCTTCTCCTGACATCACAATACCATCCATCAATTGGAATATACTGTATTTATCCTTTACTTGAATAAATGTTTCTGTTGACCAATTAGTTAGACCGTAAATAGCATAGCCCTGCTGTTTAAGTTGGAGAATCCAGTCATACATACCTGGAATGGTGTCTCCCATCATATCAATCCAGCGCTCCCAATACAATCTGATCTCCTTCTCCCATTGAGGATATTGTGCGATTTTTTCTGCCACTCCTTGTTCGAAAGGTTTGCCCGCGTCCATTTGCATATTCCAATCCATGGTACAGATATTGCTAAGGAACCAATCTGCCGAATCTTTATCTCCGAAATAGGTATCGTAGAGATGGTGAGGATTCCAGTCCACAAGGACTCCACCAAAATCGAAAATAATATTTTTAATCATACGAATTATTGTATTTGCTGCAAAATAAATTGATTCATTGCTGCTTCAAAAATTTCCTTTTGTGCTATTTGTTTGGAGAATCCCCATCCGTGTGCACCAGTGGGTAAAAGTAGCATTTCTGCTTTTACATGATGGAGCGTGAGTGCCTGATACATGCGTATGGC
The DNA here is from genome assembly GCA_017457295.1 of Paludibacteraceae bacterium. Taxonomy (GTDB): domain Bacteria; phylum Bacteroidota; class Bacteroidia; order Bacteroidales; family Paludibacteraceae; genus Colicola. The sequence continues at coordinate 27,844 of JAFTHS010000012.1, forward strand.
GTTTTCAACCATCACAGTAGGGTCGTCTTGACAATGCACGATAAAGCAAGGAGGTGTATTCTCGTTGACGCATTTTTCGGCGGACCACGCATCACGAAGTTGCTGAGAAGGATTCTCACCTAAGAGTTGCTTGCATGAGCCCTTGTGGGTAATGGTAGCGTCCATACTGATTACAGGATAGACCAAGATACCAAAATCGGGGCGCGATTTTTGGTCATAGTATTTGGTGACTAAAGTAGCAGCAAGGTGTCCACCAGCGGAGAATCCAATCACTCCGATACGATTGGTAGGAATGCCCCATGTGGTGGCGCTATCACGCAATATATGCATGGCTTTTACCGCATCGGATAGAGGAATATCATGGTGCTGGTTAGGCATGCGATATTTAAGCACAGCTACGGCGATGTTACGTGGAGTGAAATAATTGGCTACCGCTTCTCCCTCGTTAGGAATAGAGGTGAAGACGTATCCTCCGCCTGGGCAAGTGAGAATCATGGCCGTAGGTTGCTCCTTAGGCAGATAAATATCCATGCGTGGTTCGGATGTTTTGTAGAGTCGTTTGTTTTTCTCTATTTCATCGCTGGCCACATATCCATTGTCATTAGGTTTGACACCATCGGGATAAAGTTGGATGGTATAGTTGGGTACAGCAGCAAACAAGTTAGCCGCGAAGAACAATGAGCCAAGAGCCAAGAGTAAGCGTTTCATGTTGAATTTGAGTTATAAGTTATTTTTTCGGGATTTGTTCCATACAACACAAACGAGTAGTACAGATAGAGTTGCGGCGATGATCCAAAACCAGAGTGCTTGTGTAAAATCGTACCGATAGATAGGATTTTCACCTTCTACGGAGATGAGCACCTTGTTGGCATCGATGAGTACACCTGATGCGATATCTTGTAGACCAGCTGCTGCATAGCTGGCAATACCTACAATACCTAAAGCGGCCCCAGAAGCTTCACGAGAAACGATATCTACAGCCATCAATCCGCCCAAGAAACAGATTAATACACCAATAGCAATACCAAAGAGAACCATTGCCAAGATATTTACCCATAGCGCATTCCCGCCAAAAGCAAATAAGATGAGTGCAATAACTTCCATAATACCTGCTACAACAGCAGGAAGATATCTACTACCTTTGAACATCGTATCAGAAATCCAGCCAGAGAATACGGTACCTACAATACCTAATAAGGCATTAATAGAAATTATTTGTGTAGCCAAAGCAAGGTCAAACCCTTTGACTTCTTGCAAATATAATACTCCCCAACCATTAATCGCGTAGCGACTAATGTACATAAAAGCTGAAGCTGCAGCCAGTACCCAAACATATGGATTACGAAGAACATCACGTTGCGCAGATTTAGTATTTATAGTTTTGGCATTTTCACTCTCTGTTTCTTCTCCAGCCCACACAGCTACAGATGGGAGTCCTTTTGCTTGTGGTGAATCATGAAGCATAAAGATGATTAATACTACTCCTAAAGCACCTGCTATAGCCGCACCGATAAATCCATATTGCCACCCTGCGACACTAACCAATCCACCTACAAAAAGGAACGAAAGGAACTCTCCTATATTATGGCTTGCAGAGAAGAAGCCATAGAAGGTACCTCGATTAGATTTTGAATACCAACGTGATAAAGCCACAATACTCGGTGGAGCACCCATACTTTGCGCCCAACCATTAATTCCCCATAGAATAGCGAATAGCAAATAGAATGCTGAAATAGATACCAATGTTTGAGTTAAAGTTAGCACTCCTAGTATTCCAACTGTAATATTAGCAACTGTTGAAACCAAGATACCCGTAGCCATAAACTTTCGGATATTGCTATAATCTGCTAAAAAGCCATTAATAAACTTACCGATAGCATAGGTGAAGAGCAACGCGGAAGATATTACACCCAACTGCGATGCATCTAAAATACCTGCGTCCATTATCGGCTTTTTAACCACATTGAGACTTGTTCGACAAACATAATAGAGGCTATACCCCAACGTTATTGCAATAAAAGAAGACCATTGCAAACGTCGGAATCGTTTATTAATAACCTTTTGATCATCAGACACCAATGGTTGTGCTGGTGATTGCTTGTAAAAGGAAAATAGTGACATTAATGTAGATTGTGTGCTTTAAGATAAGAGATTAAAAACTCTGGACGATCTGTTTGGATAATAGATGCTCCCAAAGTGTTGATAAGGTAGCCATAATGTGCTTCTGGATCCAAAAGTGCTTGGTCATCCTCATGACCACCGCATAAAGTATCCCATAGACAATTTACCCATATGCGAGAAGTGCCTTTTAATAAATCAGCAGCTTGTATCATATAAGTAGGCTCTTCACGGAATGTAAGTTCAAACGCGCAGCGGTTGGCTGATATATGGCCTTTTAGAATATCAATATCTTCTGATTTATTGATAGCTACTATTGGCATATAAATCAGCTCATCAAGATATTTGCCATAGAGAGAATCTACCTCATTGGCAGGTCTGCGGCCTTTCATGATGATTTGTCGTGTGGTACCTGTTTCTTCTAGCAATGGCACGACAAGGTCGAAATAGCGATCGGCTTTATCCAAATTGATCAATACTTTTCCTTTGCACGCCAGCAAAACCTCACGCAATGTAGGGATATGATAACGCGTGCGGATATTCACTCCATTCTTGAGTTTGAATTGTTGGATGCTATCCAGAGTCATTTCGCTCACACGTCCTTTGCCAGTAGTTGTGCGATCTATTTTGGAGTCATGCATAAGAATTAACTGACTATCAGCAGTACATTGGATATCAATTTCTAGGATATCAACCCCCATCTCAATAGCACTATTAATAGCCTCCATAGAATTTTCTGGATAGTTGCGCCAATCAGCTCGATGCGAAACTACCAATACTTGCTTGCTAGTCGGATTAAGCAATTCCTGACGAATTTGTTCGGAGCGAGGTGTCTCATTACATGCTGTGACACTACACAATAGTAGTGCCAAAGGTATCAAATTAAGCCATTTCATATCCATTACATTTTAGCAACGATATTACGTTTACGAGCAATCTCTGCTTTGAAGCCCATAACATGGCTCTCTACAGATACATCGATGGTAGAGCTAAGGTATTTCTCATCGTGGTTAGCCACTGCAAGTACGAAATCCTTCATAATACCCCAATCACCACCAGCATGGCCTTCGTATCCTGGGAGTTTGGAGATATCCTCATCCCAAATATATTGTTTTCCTGTTAAGAAATCTGTAAGTGTAAACGTCTTCATATCACCTACGATATCAGCCTTAGTACCCATGATACGCGTTTTGCGGCCACCAGAAGATGTCATTGCCTCCACAGACATCGAAGCAGTCACTTGATCTTCGAATTGCATATTGCATACGTAGTGATCTACTTGGTCATTCTCGCTACGGAACACGCAACGACCATAATCTGTTGTACGCAAATATTCCTTAATTTTGATATCTTTTGCTGCTCTATCTTTTGGCAAGTTATCAAATACATATAGATAGCGATGTTGCTTGACGTAAATACGTTGTGCAGAGAATGGACATTGGCTCTCTACAGCGCAATCTTCGCATCTGTCCGCAGCTCCAGCAGGTTCGTTTTGACGTTTGAAGAAACTGAGGTCGCCGAAAGCAGTCACTTGTTTGCAGGGCTTGTTGAGTAGCCAACGAACGATATCCAAGTCGTGGCAAGCCTTAGCGAGAATTAGTGGTGTAGTTTGTTTAGCAGATTGCCAGTTACCACGTACGTAGGAGTGAGCAAAGTGATGGAAGCGAATAGGCTCTAAATGTTGGATACTTAAAACATCACCTACTCGTCCCTCGTCCAATACGCGCTTGAGCGCACGGAAATAAGGTGAATAACGCAATACGTGGCAAACACCTACAATACGACCATATTTTTTGGCTTGCTTGAGAATGTTTTTACACTCTTTTTCGGTTTGTGCGATAGGTTTTTCCAAAAGCACATCATATCCAGCAGCCAAAGCAACCATACATGGATCATAGTGGAGGTTATCTGGAGTGGCGATAATGACAGCATCCGCAAACTTGGGTAAGTTAAATACCTCTTTCCAATCCCCAAAACAATGTTCAGGAGCTATGCCGTAGAGGTTTTTCATCAAATCACGTCGTGTAGAATTGATGTCAGCTACACCTACAATCTTCAGTGCTTTAGAGTATTCGCTAGAATAACTAGCATATACGCTACCACGTGATCCTGCACCAATAACGATAGCTGTAACTGGTTTGTCCACTTTAGCTTCTTGATCTGGCAGACCAAATGCTAATCTTTCTTGATTCTTTTTGAGAGGAGTTGTTTGTGCGTTTGCTGATTGAATTAGTGACGCACCAGGTACAGCATCTAATGCAAGGACTGCTGCACCTGCACCCATCATTTTGAGAAATTCTGCTCGTGTCATAATGATATTATATTATTCGTTTTTATTTACGTGTACAATCTCCTTGCCTGCTACTCTGATAGTAAGTGAAGACCATTCTTTAGGTAGAATCGGGGTATATACTTGTTTCAATCCTTTATCTGTGATCTCCAAACCTGCGAAACCGAAAATGATTGCTTGCAGTGTACCACCTGCTCCAGTAATAAAATAGGGATTAGTGCCTCCGTTGAACTCAGCTATCACGCGGAAAGGAGGATTAAGATTGGGTAAATAGGAATCATAGAAATAATGCAATGCTTGCTCCGCTTTCCCCAATCGTGCATAAAGTACGCTATATACAGATTTAGACATAGCAGGTGTCTTCTTTACAGGTACTTTAGCGATATAATACTCTAGGTTTTTACGAATTTGTGCAGTGTCAGTAACAATACGCAAAGGATACGCAAGGAGAGATACATCAGCTTGCTTGGTGACTTGACCATTATAAGTATCATATTCCTTGATTACCCCATTGTCAAGGTATTGGAATTGGAAAGCATTGGCAGTTGTATTCCATTCCTTTTTAGGTTTAATGCCTAAGACATGCGCTGCTTGGGTGGCATAATAGAGATTGGTTTTGGCAACACCAAGCGTGTATGCGTTGTTATCAATTAGTTTACCACCTAAATCATTAGCACTCCATTCGTCAGCACCAATGACATTATATAGATTAGCACGTCCTAATTCATCGTATTCTGCGCGTGATACCCAAAAGTCAGCAGGCTCTGCGATGAGGGAGTAGCCCTTTTCACGGAGCCACTCTTTGTCTTGTGTCACGCAATAGTATTGCCAAGCTGCAATAGCCACATCGCCTGTGATATGATGCTCTGCATTGGGATACATATTATGTGGAGCTACTTCTTCTTGTCCGCTATCGGCACTTTCCCATGGGAAGAGAGCGCCTTTGTAGCCATAGAAATAGGCCTTTTGCTTAGCACGATCTAATCGTTGGAATCGATAGTCTAAAGTCTCTTTGGCAAATTGTGGTTGCAGCACTAAGAGCACAGGATACATCCATGTCTCCGTATCCCAAAAGCAGTGTCCGTTGTAGCCTAGTCCGCTGAGTCCCATAGGTGAACATGACCACGCGTTTCCCTCTCGATAGAAAGCATAGTGATGGTAGAGCATAGAGTGGATATCCTGCTGTGCTTGTGGGTCACCAGTAATTTGAATATCGCTCATCCATAGCTTATCCCATGCTGTATTATGACGCTTCCATAAGCGTTCATAGCCTTCGGTCAGTTGATAGACTGTGAGACGCTCCACTTCGTTACGTACGTCGGGTACGGTATTGCTACCCATGATATTGCCCACAATAGCTATATGAAGAGTATCGCCTTGCTTGAGGATTTGGTCGAACTCCATGGTATGGCGTCCTACTCCACGATCTGTACGATGGCGAATCGTGTGTTCCACTCCACCAGACTTGTTGTCTGGGAAGAGAAATGCAGAAGTAGCAGCCAATTGATGACGACCAGTAGGACTCTGTGCGGTAGTAGTCATCACTACGTAGCGTGGATACGTAGTAGTATATGGATTGGCTTTGTTGTCAATATAGGAGAAGTAATCCTCTGGATTACGCAATGCCTCGTGAGCACGATGTTGGTTAAGCACTTGCAAGTGACAGTTTTTATTCGCAACGATAGTAATATCCATCATATAACCAAACGGCATTTGACGTAGTGCTACGGTGGTATATTCTACCTGTATGATATCCTGAAAGTTAAAGGTACCTTTATGCGAAGCATTACGCATATCAAATGATTGGTGATAGTTATGAATATTGCCACGTTCACAACGTTGACCATCTACCTTCAGTTCTACTTCTAATGGATTGATATTAGGGAAATAGTTGTTGACACGTCCTGAAGCATAGATATCATAGATACCTCCCACTACGAGTTTGTCAATCTTGAGTGGTGAACGCGAACTAATAATACCAATTTGTCCGTTGGCTGAAGTAATACCATAGTAGTCACCTTGTAAGGGGTTTTCTACCTCAATAATCCAAGGGTCTTGTGCCATGCTGTATAGAGCAAAAGCATATGCGAATAAAGTTAAGAGCCAGTGCTTCATAGTAATTATCGAATAATCTTGTGTTGGTTAACGATATATAAACCACTAGGTAGTGGAGAAAGGTCAATGGTCTCATTGTTGGAACTCAACACGCATTGGCCTGCCAGGTTATATACTAGCACATTAGGTACACCTGTCACTACGTATTGGTATTCGCCTACTCGCTGGATGCCATCTTGAGGTTGTACCTCGGTGATTGAGGTCACACCTTCCTTGTACTCCAATGCTCCCACGCATGCTTTGATAGCTCGAGTATTGTGTATTTGGTCGTATTTCAAATAGTTTGATTTACTACCATCTCCGTCAATATCGAATCCAAATGCTGATTCACACAAGCGGTGATTGGTAGTGAGATAACATAGATTGAATCCATTCAGCATCTTGCTCTTCAGCACATATGTACCATTCTCTCGAACATCTGCTGTAAAGACTTTTCCATTCCATAAGCCAGCAATGGTATTGACCAAGTCGTTTTCCCAGTCTGCTATACTTTCGCTGCTAGAAAGTAGGTTCTCGGAATTGCGCCAAAGGGTTTCTGCATTAGCTATAGTATAGTCCACATACTCGTATTCAGTGTCGCTCGCTTTCTCTGCGTTGGCTAACAACAGGTTATTCATCATGCACGACTTACCCTGTGCGATACGCAATGCGCCACCACCAAAAGTTGCTTTTGTACCCGCAAATACGGTATGGTTGCCTATGAACGAGCAGTGTGCGATATTGAAGAGTTGTGTATCATTATTCATCTTGGCATAAAGTCCTGCGCCGCCAAAGTCTTTAGTAGCAGTAGCAAGTCCCTTCTTGGCAATCAGTTGGTTGTTTAAGAAGGAGTTGTTGACCAAGTGCGCAGCAGCACTATATTGGTCAGCCACGATGGTGAGCGCACCTTGCTTATTAGAGATATTATCGTAGAAACCATTGCATTGGATATTCAATACGCGACCGCCATTCACATATAGAGCAGCACCTGTAGGGGAGCCATTGTGGTGGAATTTGCTGTCGATAATGGTCAAAGACTCCATCGTTTCCGCATAGATAGCGCCACCTGATGTTTTAGCAGTATCGTTGTTAAAGACACAATTCTCGATATAGGTGTCGTGCGTATTGGCATATAAAGCACCTGCATTGGTGGTAGATTGGCTATTGGAGAAGCGGCAATTGTAGAGATTCAGTTTGCTGCCGTTGATGGCCAATAATCCACCTCCCAAAGCACTTGTAGAAGAACCATTCTCCAAGTGCAAATTATATAATGTCAGCGAATAATATTGTGGGATATTAAACACTTGTTTCGCCTCTTTTTGACGCAATTTAGATACACCGACCACGTCGCTGAATTGCTTGTCGTAGCCACCGACAAAGGTCAAACTAACCGTAGGTTGGATGGTGGCATCAAGTTCGTATTCACCCTGAGCCAAGTAGATGGTATCATTCATAGTGGCTTTAGCCACAGCAACCAATAGTTCGTCGGTATTGGTGACTTGGTAGCTAGTAGGCGAAGGAGTTTCCTGGAATTTGTAGCGCACCAACACAGGGAAGTGATCCGATGGTGCGAGGGCGCGATTATAATCCTCGGTGATAATTTCTCGGCTCAGTGGTACGATATTGTCATAAAACTGATAGTCGAACTCGCTACCTGAGCAGTTGGCATTGGTAGCAGGATACCAGTTGGATCCTGTATGCGTGATATTGCCTTTCGGATTACATGTTGTAGTGGTATGTAGCGCAGCATCGTAGAATTGGCTCATATAATTGCGATAGGTATCCTCGTGCGAGCGATGCATATTGAAGTCCCCCACCAACACCACAGGTGTTTCTCCCACTAATTCACGCAACATACGAGCGTTGAGTTCTGCTCCATAGACGCCAGATGAAGCAAGACTATAATTCATATGCGTGCACGCAAAATAGAACTCTGTTTGCGATGCATTATCGCGGAATAAAATCCATTCTAAGGTTCGTGCGATGGTATTGGCATCGCCAAAGTATTTCCAGCTAAGACCCGGTGTAGATGGATGCTCGTTGATATACCACATACCTTTGTCCACCACCGTGTATTTGCTTTTCTTGTAGAAGATAGCATTGTACGAGTAGTTCTTGCCTTCTCTTTCCACGGCATAGTTATCATAATCAGGCAACATGTCAATCAGGTCCTGCAATTGTGATTTGCCTGTCTGAGAATCCTTGTTGTTACCAGTCACTTCTTGGAAACCAACGATGTCGAAATCATAGTCTTTGACAATGTTGGTGACTGCTGTTCTACGGTTTGCCCATAATTTGTCGCCTGTATCACCATTATTCGCATTGACATAGCGAATGTTATAGGTGGCAAAACGATGCACTCCGGCCTCTTCAGCCATAGCAGGCGCAATGCCTGCTATGGTGAGAGTCAGAGCGAATATTATTTTCAAAAAATCTACTCGCATAATTGATTGTTATTTAATGATTTTTACACCATTGCAGATGTACATACCACTTGGCAATGCTTGGAAGTCTTTACCAATAGCTTGACCTTGCAATGTATAATAGATACCATCTTGGATAGCATTTGCAGCTACGTTCTCAACACCAGTTGCAGGAGCTTGTGCATTCACATCAACAGAACCAGACATGGTAGTAGCAGCGCGTTTGTAGCCGCGTTGATCTACAGTGAGGTCCATCACATCGGTCACAGCTTTTTCCATATTCCATGCAGCTACAGCAGTTTGCAAATCAGCTACAGCCAAGCTAGTTGCTTGTTCTGCAAGAGGCATAAATGATTGAGAGAAGCCACCATTATTTGCCAATACGGAAGTACCAAAGATCTTCTCTTGAGTATTTACATCATCAGCAGAAGTAGTCAACTTATCAGTTGCAGCAAAAGTTACACCAGCACCATTGAGGTTCATTGTACCGAAGATATTATAACCAGCGGTCTGAACCTTACATGTTCCGTATTGTATTTCTACTACAGATTTATTCGAATTATAGTTATCTGCCGCTGCAGGATTTACCATGATGTTATTAGCAAAATAAGTAGTTGAGAATTGACCAGCACGATATGCACCACCTACCCATTTATCCTTATCAGTACCCACATTGTTAACAAACGTATTATTAATCAAATACGCTTGTGGAGCGTTTGAACCATCATTTTGAGCACCACCCAGAGCAATCACACCACCGCGATTAACTGTACCTGCTGTTACGGTACAGTTGATCATATACAATGTTCCACCTGTATCTGCTAGAGAAAGTGTACCACCATAATTACCAGTAGTGGCGTTGTCGGTAAACTCGCAACGCTCAAACAACGCTAAAGTATTATTCAGTGCGCCTCCAGCCTCATCTGTATTAGATGAGTTAGATTCACGAGCACGAATAAGAACTGCAGAACCTGCACCAGGACTTCTGTTACCCTCAAATACACAATCAAATACGCGCACTTGTGAACCCCAAACAACGAGAGCAGCGTTGTTTTGTGCTTCTGGAGCAATATTGTTGATAAACTTGCAGAAATGAAGATCCAACTTTGTGTGTTTTGCAAAGAGCATATTACCCCAGTACTTGCCATCTTGACGCGCACCATCACGGAAAGTAACACCCCAGATTTGTGTCAGAGGAGCATCCTTGTAGAATTGGCCGTCCTTTTTTTCACCTTCTTGACCAGCAAGACCTACATATACGAAAGCATAGTCCTTATTGTCACCCTTGCCGTCGTTATCCAAGTCAGCGGAGAATACAGATTGGCCTGCAGTAGTATAGTCAATATCGGTGTTAGTACCAGTCATAGTAGTAGGATAACCACCTTTGATGATTACGCCTTGTGTGATATTCCACTTATTGGTAGTTCCATCAGGTGCATACTTACCTTCCATCAAATAGAACTCGTCGCCTACTTCTGCTCCCGCAACAGAAGCACCCAAATATTCACCAGCAGCTGCATTCTCCCAAGAAGAACCGTCAGCATCGCCATTCCCCTCTGGAGAGAAGAAATACTTTGTTTGTGCATTAGCGCCTACTCCAACTGCTAATGCAAGCATTAAGAATAAAGATTTTTTCATAATAATAAAATTTAATTGTTAATAAATGATTTGTTAAATTATAATAGGATGGAATTCGCTCTCCGTAAAGAACGAATTCCGACCAATTAATTTGCAAATGTCAAACCATCGTTCCAGCCAGGGTTTTGAGTCAATGCACCGTTGGTAAGTACGCGCTCGTTGGTAGGAATAGGATAGAGATAATCTTTGTTTTCATCGAATTGGAAATTCAGCGTACTGAATGCCCACATGTTGCCTAAAGTGCCGTTGGTAAGGATAACATCACTACCCAAATAGAGTTTGGTGATACCAATACCGCCTCCTCCTGTTTGTCCCTCTTCCATGAGGTTGATGCTTGCCTTACCAGAACCCGTCATATCGTATTTGCCAGGTCCTGGGAAATAGATACCTAAATAGGGTTGGGTAAATGCCTTACCCTCGCGCCAACGCATGATATCCCAATAGTGTAATCCCTCGAGTGGTGTCTCAATGAGTCGCTCACGGCGAATCTCCATGATTACCCCCTTGTTGGCAGATTGAGATACATTAGGATAGCACTTCTCCATATACGCACATGGATTAGCATTAGCTGTAGCCATATCCAAGTGAGGCATACCTACACGGTCGCGCAACACATTGATACTCTTGTCCAAATCAGCCTGTGTGAGTGTACCTAATTCAGCCTTAGCCTCAGCAAAGTTAAGCAATACCTCACCCATACGGAAGATTGGCAAACAAACCAAAGAAGCATCCCACGTATTGTATTTCTTCTCCATGACATACTTGATATACTTGTATCCAGTAGAAGACTGCTTGAGATCCACAGGGTAGGTCTTAGTCTCGCCATATTGGATGTATCCAGGAGTGTGAATGGTCTGCGCCATACGAGGATCGCGATTTTTACACTCCTCTACATATCCCAACGTATCATAGCCCTGTATGTCAGTAAAGCGAGTGCCATCGACATTGAGATACATATTTACATGGCGTTTGGTAAAGCCCGTAGTACGAGCCACAGACCAAGCATTAGCATTGTTCTTGATGTTCAAGTCTGCACTATAGCAGCGTGCCCAGATAAACTCTTTAGGATTAGCATTGAGCGAAGCAAACAAATCGCGATAGGGTTGCTCACCATCTGAATAAATAGTATAGCCACTCTCGTTCATCAATATCTCAGCGGCTTCTGCTGATGTAGCGAGCAAGTCCTCCCAAGGTAGATTATTGGGATTGAAGGTTTTGCCAGCATGATACTTACGGAAGGTACCTTCAAACAAGCAAACACGTGACTTAAGTGCCAATGCAGTCCACTTATTTACCTCATATGGAGTGTGAGTTTCTGGCAGATTTTCAATAGCGAAATCCAAATCAGCAATGATACTATCCACTACCAACTGACGGCTATCACGAGGTTTTGCCAATAGTTCTTTGTCATCAGAATTCACTACTTGGCTGTACCAAGGTACATCGCCATAGTTACGTACCTTCGAGAAATAGAAATATGCACGGAAGAAGCGCGCCACACCATCGTAATGCGCACGCGCGTCCTCGTCATCGCAGTTGGATGAATAAGAGAGGTAGAAATTGATTTTGCGTAGTACTTCCCAGTTCCACTTGCTGTCTGTCTCAGGGATGAGGCGTGTGCCTTGTACATCACGACTAGGAACAGGAGCTACAAAGTGATCACCTTCCTCCTCATACATTTCTGTGCCAGTAGGCATGAGTTTGTAGAAGTAGTTGGTGTATAAGCGCAATTCTTGTTCAGAAGAGAAATAGGTCTCAGGTGCCAATTTATCTTCTGGGTACTTATCCATACTACATGCAGCAAGCAGGAGTACAGAAGTTAAGACAACAAAAAATGATATTTTTTTCATACTATTTTCCTCCTTATTAGAATGTAGCAGTTAGACCAAATGTAAATGACTTAGCAAAGCCATAGGTAATAGCCTGCGTGAGTGCTGCAGCGGATTCTGGGTCGATGGTATTGCAGTATTTCTTGAGAGGAGAAGTGTACCAGAGGTTCTCTCCTGAGAAATAGATACGGAACTCAGAGAATACCTTCTTCCAGCAAGGAAGAGTATAGCCAACGGTCAAGTTCTTGAATCGCAGATACCCAATGTTTTGTAAATATCGATCATTAGGTTGACCTAACGAGTTTTGAGAACCAAGAGCTTCGTATGCGCGGTAGCGTGGGAAATATGCATCTGGATTATGCTCGCTCCAAACGAGATCCATAAATCCTTCAGGAATCAGACCTTGGTAAGGACGTGAATATGGTCCCCAGAAAGTGGTAGCCTCGTTGGTAGGATACCAGTCGCGACGACCTACACCTTGCCAGAACATAGAGAAATCGAAACCGAAGTAGTCGAAGCCGAGACGGAAATTGTAGCTATAGCGTGGAAGGCTATTACCGATAACTACGCGATCTCCATAGTCATCTGCTGTAGCCGCACCATTATCAATTGCACCGTCGCCATCGAGGTCAAGATAAATAAGATCGCCTGCGCGTGCACCAGTCTTGCCGTCCACAGTCACGAGGTTGATATCGCCGTATACGAGCGATTGGTCCACTTCGTATGCAGCAGCTGCTTCATCGGAAGCGAATAGACCACCCGTCTTGAAGCCCCAGATCTCGCCGAGTCGCATACCCTCGTAGTAGCCCGCTTCGATAACCTTGGTGGGGTTGTCGAACTTGGTGATAGTAGATTGATAGTCACCCAAACCTGCACTGACTTCGTATTCGAAGTCATGGCCACCAAGTTTCTTATTATCGCGCCAAGAGAGCGCAATCTCCCAACCGATGGTTTGCATGTCAGCAGCATTGATTTTTGGAGCACTTGCGCCATAAATGGATGGTAAACCTTTACCAGCCACCAACATATCGGTAGTATTGCGGATATAGAAGTCACCAGTGAAGTTCAAGCGATTGCGGAAAAAGCCCCAGTCCACACCTATGTCATAGGTGGTCATTTTCTCCCATGTGAGGTCGCCCGAGTTAGGTGCACTCTCTGTAGCATATTGCAACGCAGTAGCACCATCTAAGGTGATCTTTTGCTCGAAGATGTTATCAACAGAGATAGTTTGATATGCATCGTAATACCCCACTAATTGGTTGCCCAATTGACCAGCAGAGAAACGCAATTTGCTATTGCTCCAAACATCTGAGATTGGCTCCCAGAATGATTCTTCACTCATACGCCAACCCATACTACCAGCAGGGAACACGCCCCAGCGGTGACCTTTGGAGAAACGTGAAGAACCATCGGCACGAACAGACATCTCAAAGAGATATTTGCCAGCATAGTCGTAGTTGATACGTCCGAACACACCATTGGTGACAGCCTCTTGTACTTTTTCGCTGAGTTCGTTTAATTCACCAGTAGCAAAGTTGAAGTTGCTGAGGTCTTCGGTGAGAAGGTCAAGACGATCAACTACCAAGTCGTGGTAGCGATAATTCTCTCCATTGAAACCTGCCATCATAGTAAGATGATGTTGTCCCCATGTAGGATTCCATGTGAGGTAGATATTGTAGTTGTGCGTGTTGTAACGCGCTAAAGTCTGTTTGTAGTAATCCACTGAGCGCCAGCTATCCATGAGGATAAGATCGCCACTGACATTGTCGGTGTAAGGCACTTTAACGGAGCGATTGCTAATCTCTTTCATGCGCCACTTGAAGGAATAATCAGCAGTCAGGGTGAGGTTCTTTGCCAAATCAATATCCAAACGATTTTGGATAACCATCTCGTTGTTTTTCTCAGCGTTCTTGTGTCCGCCATATTGCAGCAAGGCATTCATACCATCACCCACCGTACCAGCGCCATTATATACAAAATAGTTCATATACACTGGTGTGCCGTCGGGGTTGTTGGCTGGCACGAAAGGCAAAGCGTGTAACGAACCTACACGGAAGACCTCGCGTACAGACTCGGTACCTGGGTAAGTGTATTTAGAGTTGAAGAAACTGAAGTTAACGCCATAGCGCAACCAAGGGCGGATATTGATATTCACTTTTGCACGGGTGGAGAAGTTCTGCCATTTGTCGGTATTGATAGCGATCATACCATCCTCGTTGTAATAGCGTCCGCTGACATAGTAGTTGACCTTTTCGTTGCCACCTGTGACAGAAATGTTGTAGTCCTGCATAGGGCGGTTTTTCTTGTAGTAGTGGTCGTACCAATTGCAGTTGGCATAATACTTGTATCGCCCATCCGATTGTGCTACAGCCCAAGGACGTTCAGGGTCTTCTTCGGTTTGGCCATAGCGCATCCACAATTCAGCATAATCGGCTTCGTTGTAGGTGGTCATGTTGTAGTTGGCATGATGGTGCATAAAGAGGTCGTTGATATACGCAGACATGAAACCATCGGTGATGAAATCGGTACTGGTGGTTTGCGTTTTCCAACCTGCTTTAGCATCAAGAGTAACAGTAGGAGCCTTGCCCTCTGCACCCTTTTTGGTAGTAACGAGGATGACACCAGCCGCCGCTTTGGCACCGTAGATAGCAGATGCAGATGCATCTTTGAGCACGGAGATTGACTCTACGTCGTTGTTGTTGACACGCTTTAGGTCCATCTCCACACCATCTACCAATATCAACGGTTTTACACCACTATTGATAGAAGCTACACCACGAATGTCAATTTTGAAGTCAGAGTTAGGACTACCGGCATTCATTGTAATATTGAGTGAGGGATCGGCACCTTGAAGAGCCGTTGCCATGTTTTGGGTAGGACGACCTGCCACTTCTTCTGCGGTTACCACAGATACAGCACCTGTAAGGTTCACCTTCTTTTGTGCACCATATCCGACTACCACGACCTCATCTAGTTGCTCAGCATCCTCTTGCAATGTGACATTATAAGACGTGGTTGTAGCAGCAACACGCAATTCATAGGTTTTATAGCCTATATATGAAATTTGAAGATATTGACCAGGTTTGACATTGCTCAACGAAAAGTTACCATCAAAATCGGTGATTGTACCATTATCGGTATTTTTCACACGAACGGTAGCTCCAATAATAGGGAAATTGGTAGCATCAACTACTACACCATCTATGGTTTTCCCTACTACTGATTGCTCTTTTTCTTTGTTGGAAAGTGCTATCACATTGTTATCCATGATGGTATAAACAATGGTAGTCCCCTGGAATAAAGTATTGAGTGCAACTTCCAGAGGGGTTTGGTCGAAAGCAACAGAAACTATATGATCTAGACCTACTAGACTAGTAGAATTATAGAAGAAATGATATCCAGAAGCTTGTTCGAATGGTTGCAATACATCACGAATCGGTTTTTCCGATATGTTCAATGTGACACTTTGTGCCATCATTGTGATGGCGCAGCAGATAGAAAAGAATATAAATAATATGCGTTTCATAATCTTATCAGTTATTTAATAGTGTCTTGAACAGTAATTGTAATAGGAATTTCAACTTTGTAGAACTCCCAATTAGGATACTGTAATTTACCAAAGAAATACAGTTTCACTTCTCCAGGCTCGGTAAGTACAATGGGAGATGATGTAGCCACATACTTTCCTGCTTCGTTTTGAGCAAAGGTTTGAAAATCTGCAGTTAATTCATGATTACCAAACCACCAACTGGCATAAAACCAATACTGGTTATCATCCTCAAAAAGCTCTTCTGAGCCTGTTGTAAGACGTTCTATAGAACAAGTGATAGTATCCCCTATAGCATAGGAATCTAGTTGAGGAGAAATTGTGATATTGCTGAATGTAGGAAGAACCACGGTTGACCTCGGCTCACAAGAAGCCAAAGTCAACGCCGTGATAACCATCAACAATATGCATTTAGCAAATTGTTTCATCATAAGAAATTATTATTTAATAGAAATTTTGTGCGTACCTTGCTCAGTAACAACGATATACATACCAGTTGTCAAGTCGTTGATTGTAGTATCGATTTGACGCCCCAGCATATCGTAAACAGCCAACACTTGTGCTGCAATAATATTTTCTACAGAAGTAATTGTAGATTGCTTGAAAATAATGGCTAAAGTGATGTTGCTTTCTACTGCAGGGATGGTGTAAACACCTTCAACTGCCTCAAGAGCGGTGCTGTTAAGCACTATTTGGTCGAGCACATAACCTGAAGCAGGAGTAGCAACTACATTAGCTGTGAAGCCCTCTGGCACTTGCATTTCGCCCGCTGCGAGTGAGACGGATTGTCCGAGGAATTCGAGTGTAGCTGTACCATTCTCAATAGCCTCTACAGTAGCGGTATAAACAGTATGTTCAACTGCACCGAGGTCAATGTTTGCACCTTGTTTACGAACGTTGCCATAAACATCTTTATCGCCTACGAAATAGGTCAATGCCTCCTTGCTTCCTGCATTGTAGAGAGGCGAAGTCCATGTAAAACTATAATCATCGTTGAATTGAGGATCGTTCTCAGCGCTAAGAGCGATGTAATCTGCTCCAAGGTCCGTTGTACCTTGCAATGCGTTGCTAGCAAAAGTGCCGTTGGATGCATAGTGCTTGAGGTAAGGCATTACTTGATTAACCAATGTGTCATTGTGTGTATTGCCCCAGATTACATTGTTTACAAACAACTTACCATTGTAATTTGTAGCGGTATTGTCAGAAGCACGGAAACCTGCCCAAGTAACACGATCAGCTGTTGTTGTATTGTGGTTATTACCTACAATAGTAGTGTTAATCACATTATTGTATTTTCTAGCTTGTACACCACCAATATTACCATCGGCGTGGTTACCTACAACCAAGCAGTTGTATACTGCACCACCTGCAGCAGCGATATCAATACCACCTACGTCTTTTTTACATACGTTGTTGCGTACGATACTGTTGTGCAATTGACCAATATTGTGCAAATATACACCACCACCATTGCCAGTAGCCTCGTTATTTTCAACCAAGCAGTTGATAGCTACACCTGCAGTACGGATACCACCACCGTGAGTAGCCTTGTTGTTACGAACAATACAGTTAATAGCGCAAGTATCACCATTTGAGTTTTGGGCGATACCACCACCAGCACATTGTGTTGCAGGATCATAGGTAAAGGTGTTATTTTGTACCAAGCAATTGATTACACGACCATTCTTGAGCAGTGCCACACCAGCACCTAAGTTGCCGGCTAGAGCTTCAGTGAGTTTACCATTTTGGATTGTGAAGTTATCCCAGATAGTTAATGTTGTAAAGTTATTAGGTTGGTTCAACACGCGACCATTGGCTTTTGCATCGAGAATAGAAGCGTGCTCAGTTTGCGCAGTGAAATCTTCGTTCCAACCACCTGAAACATACACACCATCTTTCATGATGAAATTACCTTCGTAGGTACCAGCTTGCACCAAAACGGTGTCACCGCTGTTGGCTGCATCTACAGCTGCTTGCAAGTCGTTGCCTGCTTTTACTTGTACTTGAGTAGCCATAAGGCTTGCACTAGCAAAGATGCTTAGTGCCAAAAAATAAAGTTTCTTCATGATACTTTAAGTTTTTTCGAGTTAATATTAATGTTGACTAAAAAATTATATTCGTTTATGTAGATAAACCGTATCTGTATCGTAATAGTAGCGTATTCCCGAAGTCATGGATAGTACCTCTAATACATTACGCAAGCTACTTTGCCCAAGATAACCAGTAAAACGCTCTTTCTTGAGTTCATCGGAAGTGATGACGATACGTATATTATAATTACGTGCGAGTTCTCCAGCAATTTCTTCGAGTGTTTGGTTGTTATATCGCACTTCATTGTTGAGCCAGCAGAGGTAGTTGTTGGAGTCTACACGATGCTTCGATAGAGCCAAGGTGTGTTTGTCAAACACCATTCGGTTGTCGGGCTCCATCAATAGTTCAGCTGCGCCCGCTTGCACACGCACTTTGCCCTCCACTAATACCACGGATACCGTTTGCTCTTCTTCGTGATTTCGTACATTGAAAGAGGTGCCTAAGCACTCTACTTCGACGTCATTTGCATACACTATGAAAGGATGATCTGTGTCTTTTCCCACATCAAAAAACGCCTCGCCCTGCAAGAATACTTTTCGCTTGCCATCAATCATGGAGTAGTTGTATTGCAGTTTGGTTTTAGCATTTAACACAACATGTGTCCCATCAGGTAAAGTAACATTGCTGCGTTCTCCTATGTTGGTAGCCACCTCAAACATACCCGTCATATGCTCCATGCGGAAGGTGTAGTGATACACCGCTGCTCCCACACACATGGCCACCATGACAGAGCATATCATCATCACTCGTTTCCAAATAGGCATTCGAGAACGGATTGCAGGAGCAGTGGTATTGTTGCGGAATACATTGTTAATCACTCTGTCACGTACAATATCTGGCATCACTTCGTCTGCCATTTCGATGGAAGTACGCACCCATTCATCTACGTTCTGGTCGTTTTTTATTAGATACAGTAAGTGCTCCTTCTCCATATTGGATAAGTTGCCTTGTAAATATTTTTCAGCTAATTTTTTCATGCTTACCATATTGCCGTATAAGTTGTTTAGGTTGGTTAGTCGTTTAATTTTTCTCTTAGTTGCTTTAATGCTAAAGTGATATGCACCTCTACTGTTTTTTCGCTGATATTAAGTATTTGTGCTATCTCTTTATTCGTTTTGTGCTTAAAACGAGATAAGACAAACACTCGTTGTCTTTGAGGAGGCATCTGCATTACAAGGTCTTTGATGTACTCCTCCAAGAATTTAGCATCTTGCCCTTCCTCTTGCATGTTATCGACCTCTTCTTCTTGTGATTGGAGGTAATCTGCATATACTCGTTTCACCATCTCATGGTCGCAGTAGTTGACAAATGTATTTTTGGCAGTAGTGAACAAATATGATAGCACTCTGTCTTGCGATTTTAGATTTCCCCAATGTTCCCAAAGTTTGGTAAATGTGGTCTGAAGTATTTCCTCAGACAAATAGGTATCTCCTTTGGAAATTACCATTGCGAAACTATAAATGCGTCCGCTATATTGTTTGTATATTTGTTCGAATTCTATTTGTTCTGGTGTTTTTTTCATACTATTAAAATGGCAGATGCCGATTTCAGCAAAACAAAGGTAAGACAGCTGAAAAGGTGCTGTCCCCTAATCAACGCAAAGATTTTTATAAAAAAGTTGCTTTTTGAGTGTTTTTTGATGTGAAAATTTGTGCGAGTCAAATAATTGTATTACTTTTGCCCTGAATTACGTAACCATAACACATATTTTTATTATGATTGGAACAACTGAAATCATTGTCATTGCACTCGTTATTTTGTTGCTTTTTGGAGGCGCAAAGATTCCTCAATTGATGAAGGGTCTTGGCAAAGGCATTCATGAGTACAAGAAAGGTCTTTCAGGAGAAGATATTGACGATGAGAAGTCGTCAAAAAATAACGACGACAAGTAATGCCCGATACCTCAAAAGATTTACCTCTTAGTGGGCATCTTGAAGAGCTAAGAAAGATTGTTGGCAGGTGTGTAATAGTGTGGATATTAGCTGCACTATTGTGCTTTGCGTGTAAGGATGTGCTTTTCCGTATTATCTTTGCTCCTGCTCAAAGCGATTTTCTGGTTTTTCAGGCGTTGCAATATCTGTCATCATTGTGGCATATACCATCGCTATCGCCAGGTGAGTTTACTCCGCATTTCATAGCAACAGAGTTAACTGCGCAGTTTATGACGCATATCACAGTGTCGCTGGTGGCGTCTGCCGTGCTATGCACTCCATTTATCATATATGAGTTGTTTCAGTTTGTAGCTCCAGCTTTGCGACAGACAAATAGGAGATTGTCTGCGTTGGTGATAGTGCTGAGTTCGCTGCTATTTATAATGGGAATAACTCTTAACTACTTTGTGATATTTCCCTTTGCCTATCGCTTTTTGAGTTCGTATCAAGTACAGCCAGACATAGTCAATCAGATTACGATTTCATCGTATATTTCCCTGTTTGTGGTGCTATCGTTGCTGATGGGTTTGCTGTTTGAATTGCCTGTGATAGCATATATATTGGCAAAGTGGGGGTTGGTGACGGGCGAGCAAATGCGTCATTATCGCAAATATGCTCTGGTAGCGATATTGCTATTGTCTGCCATCATAACTCCGACTGCAGATGCAATCACGCTTCTGTTGGTGACATTGCCTGTGTATGCTCTGTATCTATTCTCGATTGCTGTAGCCAAAAGAGTGACAATCAATCGTCAGCGAGTAGAGTCATAAATCATAGGTGTTAGACGGGCGTTGTCGTACCAACCTGTAAAGCGCTCTGCTCCCACCCCGATAGCAAAAACGGGCGTAGCTGTAGCAGTATGGCCATGGGAACTCCAGTCAATGTGTGCATAACGATTGAGTATCTCTAAGGCAGTTGCAGCCAAGGCGTTTACTTCCTTATATAGCGTCTTGACATTGCCTTCATTCTTCTTTGTCTGATTAAATGCCTCACGCAATAGCGCATCATCTGCAGCGGTAACCTCTACCGCGGTGTATAATCCCATGTATTTCGACAAACAGGCGCGTACGTCGTCCCACGTGAGTTGGCTGCCCAGTTGCTCATATAGAAGCTTGATAGCATCGGAGATATAGCTCGATGATTTGCGCTGATGTTGGAGCACTTGTAGGTTGAGCGTATAGTCGCTATTGCCCAATGCCATACCGCCTGTCTCGTGGTCGGCTGCCACGATAATTAGCGTTTCGTCGGGATGTTGCTCATAGAAATGATATGCCACCGCTAATGCACGGTCGAAATCGATGGTCTCATGGATATTGGTGGCGGCGTCATTGCCATGACCAGAATAGTCAATTTTGCCACCCTCTACCATTATAAAAAAACGCTCGCGCGAGGACATATAGTTGATTGACGCATCCACCAATTGCTCTAAACTTAAGTCTCCCTTCTCACGGTCAATGGCGAAAGGCAGGGCATCGCCATGTGCAGAGCGGTCTTGTAGGCAAGAAGCGGGAACCAAGATCATCTTCTGGCTATCCATATTGGCTTTCGCCTCATCGTAACCACCTGCCAAGAAATATCCGTTTTGTTCGCAATAGTCGTAGAGATTAGGCGAAGTAGGCATATGTTTGTCCTGTGGAACATGAAATCCACCACCAGCAAAGAAATCAAACCCTGATTCAGCCAATTGTCGTCCAATAGCGTAATAATCATCTCGCGATGGTGTGTGCGCATAGAAGGGTGAGGGCGTAGCATGGTCGATGGGCACAGTGGTAACAATACCAATACCCCAACCTTCGTTGTGCAACTTGGTGGCTATACTGACCGCAGGAGTGCCATCCGGTGTCTGACCTACCATGCCATTGTTGGTTTTTTGTCCCGAAGCCAAACAGGTACCTGCTGCGGATGAGTCGGTAATAGCGTTGGACAAGGAGAAGGTAGGTGTCATTCCTACTACAGGAAATTGCGTCATCAACAATGGCACACGACCTATTCTGCCCTCTAATTCGGCTTGATACATTTCTGCGGCAAGGACTTGGTTAGGTCCCATACCATCACCTATGAAATAGAATACATACTTGGCTTGAGCCAAAGTGAGCATGGTAAAGCATGAGATGCATGCGGATAGTAGTAAGAAACGTTTCATGAAGTTGTTGTATGGTTGTTTTAATTCATTTATTGTGTAAATATTCGTGCAAACTCTTTTGGGGTTGATGCTTCGAAACGCACTTTCTTCTCGGTCATAGGATGTATAAACTCTAGTGTGCGTGCGTGTAGGCATAGCCGATCTATGGGCGAGGACTCGTTGCCATGACCATACTTACGGTCGCCGACTACAGGATGTCCGATAGTTGCCATGTGCACGCGAATTTGGTTAGTGCGCCCTGTTTCGAGGTTCAGTTCCACGAGAGAGATTTCTGATTCTTGATTCTCGAGTCCCGACTCTAATTCTTGCAGCACTTTGTAGTGGGTGATAGCCAACTGTCCACCGTTGTCCACAGGCGAGGAGGACACCATTGCAGTGTGTGGGTTCTCGGTGAGCCAAGAGGTGATTTTGCCTTCTTTTTGAGCGAGTTTGCCCTCTACCAATGCCACGTATGTACGTTTGGTGACCAACTGACGCCAGTAGGTACGCATATATTCTTGCAATTCAGGAGACTTGGCAAATACCAACAGACCGCTGGTCTCGCGGTCGAGGCGGTGTACTACATGCACGGTGTTGCGGTTAGACTGCTTACGTACATAATCTTTTAGAATAGAGTAGGCAGTCATCTCGCTGCTCTTTGGGTTGTAAGGTACGGTGAGTAGTCCGTTTTTCTTCTCCACCACGATGAGTGCATCATCTTCGTAGATGATACGCAGTTTAGGGTGACGGAGTTCAACGTTTCCGCGACCTTGTAGCACTTGCACCTTGTCCCCTGCCTTGAGCGGAGTGTCATGACGAGTTTGAATGCCAGCGTTTACAGTCACTCGTCGTTGGCTGAGCAACTGTTTCACGCTAGTGCGAGTCATTCCGCCTAGTTTGGATAGAAGGAAAGGCATCAACTCGGTCGCTGTCTCCACTCTAAAAGATGTATCTTGTTTGCGTTTCATGCGTTTGTATATATATGAACTCGTTCGTATTTTGCTATTGGTGATGCAAAGGTAGTGAATTATTTTGAACTACGCAAATAAATAGCAACATTATCTCTCATTCAAGGCGTGTTAATATTCTACCTTGTCTTCCTTCTCCGCCCATTTCCTAAATGCTCTTATTGCTTCCGAACGCATAAAATGGTCGCATTGGATAGAACGATCTGCATAGTTCAGCTCAAGCTGATCGTAGATAAACGAATCATCAAAGTTGATGGCCTTGGCATCGTCCTTGGTATTGCCATAGCAGATACGCTTGACTCCTGCCCAATACAATGCGCTCAAGCACATCGGACATGGCTCGCACGAACTATATACCGTGCAGCCGGTCAGCTGAAAAGTGCCCAACTTCTCACACGCACTACGTATAGCCATCACCTCAGCATGAGCGGTTGGATCATTGTTGGGTACTACGCGGTTGGTGCCTGTGGCAATCACTTCGCCATCGCGAACGATAACGGCGCCAAACGGACCTCCACCCGTGTCAATATTATCTTCAGAAAGGCGAATAGCCATTTCCATAAACTTCGCATCTTCTGCCGAGATGTGTACACTTTCTTCTAAGTATTGTTTCATATTCGAGATAAGGATTAATTCTATTGATTATTTCTGCGCTTTGGATGCCTTGATCCATGCGATACCTGCTGCGCCATTCACCAACAGGAAGACGGTAAAGAGCACAAAAGAAAAGGCATTGCCTATCAAGGCATAAAACATCATTCCCGCCAAGGCATATACCGTCCACCAGATCCATGCATCTATCCTTTGATAGATGAGGATGAAGTTGGCGAGCGTAGAGGATGCTATCATCAGTCCTCCTATCAGCTTCAAGATGATGTTATCGCTCCAATCATTGTGCTGAATAACGAGTGTAGCCAGTGCATAGTCGGCTACGATGATAGCTACAAGTAACAACAGGGAGACGAGCATCTGCCCCGTAGGCAACCACTCCGGGTAGAAAGGCTGCTCTCGATCCGAGAGGGTGAGCGTCTGACGTCGCCAACGAAGGAAAGACATCAGCATAAAAGGGAAAAAGACTGCCAGTTGCAAAATCACCAGATCATAGTTGCCGAGCAAAAAGAATTGCGTGGCCAACAATACCGCCATCACCATACCACCCACAAAGCCAGTATAGTTTTTGGGATTTCGGATGGTGAGTACGTATGCCACCCCTATCACACTGGCAGGGATACCCACCACAAAAGCGGAATCATGCCACTGGAGCAACATTCCCCTCCACGCGGGCGCGCACGATTCTATTATATATAATATAAGGAATAGCGCAGAGAAGATACCTATGGATAGTAGGCTATTGCGGGCGAATTCTTTGTAGAGGGCGGTTTTCACGGGGTATCTTGTTGAGGGTTTAGAGCTAAGGAAAAAAAAGGCGAGCCGAAGCTCGCCTTTTGCAGTGTTATGATTACTTGCGGCGGTTGCCGTAGCGAGACATAAACTTATCAACGCGACCTGCAGTATCCACAAGTTTAGACTTACCAGTGTAGAATGGGTGACTGGTGTTGGAGATCTCCAACTTAATCAATGGATAAGTGGTGCCATCGATTTCGATGGTGTCCTTCGTGTTAGCTGTAGAGCGACTGAAGAACTGTGTTCCATCGGACATATCTTTGAAAACTACAACGCGGTAGTTCTCTGGATGAATTCCTTTTTTCATACTTTTGTTTCCTTTCTTTAGCGCTTATTCAGCAGCA